>QIAH01000528.1 GCA_003225465.1 Acidobacteriota bacterium
AATTCTCTTAGTGTGAGACCGGTTTCAGCTTTAAACAAATGGCTCAGCCTCGAGATGCTCAGGGTACAACCGCTGGCAAGATCGGTAAGCGTGAGGGATGAGTTTTCATTCAAGAGGCGAACTGCTCTGTTGATGCGGAAATCGGTCTGAATAACTTCCATAGGTTGTGTTCCTAACTGACCCAGGCTCGGCGGCACTGGCCGCATTGCAAGTAGCGATTAGCTGAATCGGGTGTAGCGAAAGGGATCGGGCAGCGCAGGATCGGCACTTTTGTAGCCCTGCCTACAGAAAACGGCTCTACGAGTGAAGAAACTGACGACTTGCTGGATATTGGCATAGGTCATGGTCCTGACAGTTGCACAGGCATTTTGATCGCCAGCTGCCGGAAGCAAGGGTATTCACATCGTTGGCAAGCAGTTGCTTGCGACTTTGCAAGCGATCCTCGTACTCATTCTTCGTAGCCGTCCAAACTTTGACACGAAGGTCCCTTTCCGAGTCCCTTTGTTCGACACCTAGTCCATATATCGACACCCAAAAGGGCATCGCGGGACACTCAGCGAGCCAACCTATACCGAAACAAAAAACGTCGTCACAACACCCCTTCGCGAGGATCAGCATTGGTGTCGGCAACCTGATTGCGATGGGTAGAACAAGGAAGCGCGAACCTGCAGATTGCTTTAGTGGAGCTCGTGATGAAAGTGGTGGCCTCGGTGGTCATATTCGTAATGCTCGCAGTATTTGTCGGGCTGTCCCGCCCGCGATACCGGGTCGACCAGGCGACTTCGGCGGCGCATGATCACCGTGATGCCGAATCTTTGCGGGGGGCAGAAGCCGAGAAGACCTTGGCTCAGGCTTGCGGAAACTGCCATTCGAACCAGACGGACTGGCCCTGGTACAGCCAGGTCGCGCCAGTTTCGTGGTGGATCCAGGGCCACGTGCGCAAGGGCAGGGAGGAATTGAATTTTTCTGAATGGAGGAATTATTCTGCGCGCCAGCGACGTGCCAAGCTGGATTCAATCTGCGGAGTAGTCTCGACGAGCAGGATGCCCCCCTGGTCGTACACCATCCTGCATCCTGAAGCAAGACTCACCGCAGAGGACAAGAACGCTGTGTGCGTTTGGGCGACGATGGAGATTGAGCACGAGAAATGAGCTTCGCCGTACTCGGAATCCGAGGTGTTGCTGCAGGCACGCCCTGCTGACTTGGACGGTCTCTTAAGTCAATCGATTATAACGGGCTCAAGATGACCAGGACACAGGCAAATGCTACCGAAACCTGTAATGCGAACAAAGTCGATGCCAACGTCAAGATTGCTTCCCGAAGTTGGTGCGTGAGAGCGGCAACTCACGAATCCGCTTGCCCGTCGCCGCGTAGATGGCGTTGCAGAGTGCCGGAATAAAGGGCGGGACCCCGGGCTCACCTACCCCAGCCGGCGGCGCATCACTCTCCACCAGATAGACGTTGGTCTGATATGGGGCCTCGTTTATGCGGGCGACGGGGTAGTTGTCGAAATTCGATTGCTCAATCGCGCCGCTCTTGGCTGTGATTTCTCCGCTTCGGGCAACACTGGTTCCGAATACGGCCGCTCCTTCAAACTGTGCTTTCGTGACCTCGGGATTCACCACCAACCCTGCATCCACCACGGTGTCCACGCGCGGAATTCGAATGTCTCCCTGGTCGTTCACTTCTACTTCAACCACGGTCGCAACATAAGTGAGGAAGCTGCGGTGGGCCGCAATGCCTATGCCCGCTCCCTTGCCGAGCTTGCGTTTACCCCACCCGGACTTCTCCACAACCATCTCCGTCACGCGCCGGAGACGCCCCGTCTCCCACGGGTAAGCATCGTAGGCTGCTCCGTAATTTGGATAGTCAACTCCGTTGAAATTCAGAGTGCGGGGCTGGCCAATCAGGTCGAGCAGGTAGTCGGCGGGATCACGTTTGGCGCGATGAGCGAGTTCATCGGTAAAGGTCTGTACCGCGAACGCGTGATAAATATTCGCCACCGAACGCAGCCAGCCGATACGAACGTGCGCCTTCGCGGCGCCGTTTTCAATACGAAGGTTCGGGATGTCGTACGGCATGTCCGTCCAGCCTTGCTGCAGGTGGCCTGGGTCCCCGTACACCGCGCTGACGTCGAAGATGGAGGTGATCGGAGGAAACACCGAGCGTTGCAGCCATGCCACCGGCCTCCCGTTGGAATCCACCGCGGCCTTCATGTGCATCGCGGCGACAGCATTGTAGTAATCGAACTTGATGTCGTCCTCACGTGTCCAAACAACCTTCACCGGACGCCCGACTTTGCGAGACAGGACTGCCGCTTCAGCGACGTAGTCCGGCTTAGACTTTCTTCCGAAGCCGCCGCCTAGAAGGGTGACGTGGCAGATCACGTCCTCTTTGCGAATGCCGAGTTCGCTCGAGACGATAGCTTGCACCGCCTGCGGATTCTGAGTAGGCACCCACGCGTGAACTTTGCCGTCCTTGAACTCCGCCAGCGCCACCATCGGCTCCATCGAGGCGTGGGCCAGAAGCGGAACGTAATAATCGGCTTCAAAGGTATTGGTCGTTGAAGTGAATGCCGCGTCCACGTCTCCCTGGCTCCGGATTACCTTTGCAGGCTTTCGGGCGGTTTCCTGCAAGTCCTTTTTATACTGATCGGAATCATAGGTTTCGTTGGGGCCGTTGTCCCAGTCGATCTTCAGCTTCTTACGGCCTTGAAATGCAGCCCAAGTGCTATCGGCCAACACCGCAACGCCGCCCAAAGGTTGGAACGCCGGAGGGGGCTTGAATGGATCGATGACGACGGTTTGGGATACGCCGCC
>QIAH01000158.1:0-1060 GCA_003225465.1 Acidobacteriota bacterium
CATCGACCCGTCGGGAATCATGTCTTCTTCGTCGGGCTCTTCCCTTCGTGTGAAACCTTTGAGGGCGCGTTTGCTGTCGATCTGCTTGATGCAGATGCTAGGTCGAAAACGGTTTCTCCCGTCGCGATAAGGCCACAGATCAAACGAAAAGCCACCCGTGAACCGACGCCGCGCATTCGTGCTGTTAAACGCGAGGCGTGAGATGTCGAACGGAAAGTTGAATGCGACCAGCAAGCAACGCGCTCTGTATGCCAGATCGAAGACTTTCGTTAGAAACTGTGCAGTGGTCAATAGATCAGGTCGAGGCCCATCCACTTGATACGGGGTATCGACAAACTTTCTCAGGATCAGGCGATCAGCAAGTGGCAGGTCGTCGGCCTGGAACAGATTTCGGGCCAGGCACTCGCCTTTTCTGACGAAGCGATAGCTGCCGAACGTGAGGCGCTGGACATGGTCAGATCTAGTTTCGGTGTCGAATACCTGGAAGACGCCACTTCCTGTCGGGGCGGTCGAAGTCCGAGTCTTCGTGCGGCCAGTCGGGAAACACCCGGACAGCGATAGGTAACGGTGTGGGCTTTGGCCGAGGCATTGGGAGACTCACCTCAGCATGTGCCCCGAACGGGGAACTCGGCTACGTTCCTAAAGTCACATACGATTCGACCAGGCGCTGAAGCCTACTTCTTTGGCACAAACGTTTCCAGTGGTGTTCCAAGCCAATAATTTGGACCGAACTTGCTCTTTAGCCAGTCGTCGAGTTTTTCCAGCACATCGGCGACCCAAAGTAAGCCTTTCTCGGCGAGGTAAAGGATTTGATCAATGAAGCCTCGAACTATCCCAGCAGCGGCAAGCAGTGGGCTGCCGTCCGGATTCTCACGCGTTTGCCTTGGCCAATCGTTTTGAGCCTCGTTGAGATCAGCCCGATGATCATTCACCGAAACCGGAACGGTGGTTTTAGGATCGTTCGCCTCAGCAAAGGGATGGTGGTTGTCCATTACGGTATGCCCCCTTTTTTGTCGCTGACATTTGGCGCAGATCATGGGGTGGCTGCCTGGAACTAATG
>QIAH01000158.1:1228-1653 GCA_003225465.1 Acidobacteriota bacterium
AAGCGCTCGCCATCGGCATCGATCACGTATTTGCCTCGAAAGGTAAGAACCTTGGAGCTATCGCCCGTGTCGCGGTAGAGATCGATCGCATGCCAGTAGTCACCAAGCATGCTGGCCTGCCGCGAATCGCGAATGCCGATTTCCCGGCGTCCTTCGGGCGTCAGTATTTGGAGCACACGCAACAGCCGGTCAACTCGCTTTGCCGCCCAACGCCCGTTTCGCCGTTTTCTCAATGCAGGCTTCGCAAGCCGCTGGACCGTGCGAGAGTCCCTGCCAAACTCTCGACAAGCTGCCGCGAAGGTGGCTCCTCCTTTTACCTTCGTGACGATCGGCCCGATATCGCTCCATAGTTCTGGTCACGCTAACGAAGTGCCTGGTACTCATCAAGGGTCTTCGGCGGAGCAGATTTCTTTCTCGCTGCGACA
>QIAH01000158.1:1741-19185 GCA_003225465.1 Acidobacteriota bacterium
AGTCGCTGAAACTAACATTTAAGCGACAGTACTGTGGATACTATACGCATAAAACAGAATTGTTGTCGAGCGCCTATTCCTCCTAAATGATTAGTAAAAAATATACATATACTGATGGCTTCCAACCTTCCGTTTAATTGTGTTGATATTCTTGGCTTATGTACGTATAATTCGAGACTGGCTATCCAAGGTTGGAGTCGAAGAATGGGGCGCAAGAGGAAAGCGGTCGAAATCACTCAATTCAAAGACAATACTCCCAAGCGCGATCGGGGGCGGCCGTGGAGAGTGAAGGCGGGTGAAACTTACGGGCGGGCGCAAAATTATCGTGGAATTTTTGAAGTGATTTGGGATCGGTTCGGGCCTGCGCTCTCAAAAGCTCAAACTGTGGAAGAAGTTGTCGAAGCCATCAAGGAGCATGGCCGTCCCTATGACCAGACCTTCGAACCATTGGCCGGGCTGATATTCCAAGTTTTGCGAGAACCCACATTCCCCGCGCGACCCAACTCTCAGAAGCGGTTTCTGGCCGACTCGCTGGGTGCGTTTGGAGTAGTCAGTCCGCGCCGCTCGCGTGACATTTGCGCGGAGGAACGAGCTAAGGATCAGCGCAAACACCGCATTATTCGTTACGAGTACTACGTGGAATGTTCATGCGGGTACGAGGGTCCTTCAAAGGATCGAGCGTGTCGCAATTGTGGCGCTGGTATTCCTGCCAGTCTGTTTGGCTGAACTCAATTTGATGTGAGCGGGCCTGCCGGTTGTTAGCGCAACCGACAGACCCTGACCACCACGGAGGGATAAGCTCCAATGGCAGCTTCGAAAACCGTACTCCAACTCTCTTCATCCCACAATTCGGTCGTGCCGCGTCACGGAGTCGTAACCCTCTTCGGATACGGCATACAGGTTCGCGTGGATCGCGGGCACCTTCTTCTCGACGACGGCGTTGGCGCCGAACGCAGGCAATTCCGTCTTCCCCGTGTTGGGCATGGCCTTCGCCGATTGGTCGTGATCGGTTCTGATGGTTTCGTGTCGCTGGCAGCGCTGCGCTGGCTGGCCGATCAGAAGGCGAGTTTTGTGATGCTGGAACGCGATGGGACCGTTCTCGCAACGACCGGTCCGGTCCGCCCATCCGATGCACGGCTCCGCCGCACCCAGGCCCTCGCGCATTCTTCCGGAGCTGCCCTGCGTATCGCGCGGGAGCTGATCCGCCAAAAGCTCAGTGGGCAGGAGCAAGTCGCCAGGCTCAAGTTGCTCGACGTTGCGACGGCTGACATGATCGCTCGATTCAAGGCGGAGCTACCAACCGCCGACAGCATCGGCAGTATCCGGTTCATCGAAGCGCAAGCTGCTGGGGCCTATTGGTCCAGCTGGCGAAACCTGCCCATTAATTTCCCGAAGAATGATCTACGGCGCGTACCGGATCATTGGCGCACTTTCGGTGCTCGCATATCGCCCCTCACCGGCTCGCCTCGGTTGGCTGCGAATCCTCCAAATGCAATCCTGAATTACCTCTATGCTGTGCTTGAGTCTGAAGCTCGCCTCGCTGCTGCTGCCCTCGGGCTTGATCCCGGCTTAGGTGTGCTTCACGTTGATGCACAGGCACGGGACAGTTTGGCCTGCGATCTGATGGAAGCAGCTCGGCCGCAGGTTGACGCGTACTTGGTGGACTGGATTACTCGACAGCCCCTCAAGCGCGAATGGTTTTTCGAGCAGCGAGACGGGAATTGCCGACTCATGGGCCCATTCGCAATACGCCTCTCCGAAACGGCGCCGACCTGGGGGCGGGCTGTCGCGCCGGTTGCCGAATGGGTAGCGGAAGCCTTTTGGGATTCCTCTAAAAACCCAGCGAACAAGAAGGAGAGCGTTCCGACGAGGCTTACTCAACGCCGCAGAAGCGAAGGCAGAGGCAACAGATTCGCAGTGCGGGCCATTCCCGTGCCGAATCGGAAGAAAATTTGCGAGGTTTGCGGGGTGGAAGGGATACAAAATCGCTATTGCCAATCCTGCGCAGTTGAAGTTTCAAGGGAGAACATGACCCAAGCTGCGCTAATCGGTCATTTGAAACCGAAGACTTCTAAAGTCAAGGCGCGCATCTCCAAAACCTTGAGTGACCATGCGGCTGCGAACTCGTGGTGGACACCATCAAGCCTGCCCGCCTGGTTGAACAAGGAATTCTATGTTCAGAAGATCCAACCTAAACTCAGAATGGCAAAGGTCCGAGAAATAGCGGAGGCTATTCAAGTCTCCCAGCCCTATGCCGCCTTCATCGGCTCGGGCCGACGCCGACCCCATCCGAGGCATTGGCTGGCACTGCCCCGATTAGTCGGCGTTTCGGCGAATGCTTGATAGCCAGGCTGGGGAAGCCTTGTAAATCATCATTTGTGGGTCAATCGGTCAATCAACAAGGCGCTGTGGTCGTCAGGCGTACCGGAAAACTGGCCCACGAGAAGTGTGACGGGCACCCCAGGTTCGCGGTCTCCTCTTAGTGCATGCTGACTAGTTGTGCTCCTTGCAGACGCTTTCTGTATGGCTTGGCAGCCTTTTCGGCATCATTCTCGTCGGCACTGTTTGCCGCCAGATGCCCCAACTCATGTGCCATCCAGTACCCCAGGGACTCGTCGCCGCCGTAGTAGTCATCATCAATGAACACGCTTCGACTGGCCAGGTGGGTAAACATTTTGCTGGCCATCCCGGTCGGGACGTGAAGCTTATACATTTTGGCCGCATAGAGGTACTTCCAGTGAGGCACAAAGATGATTCTGCTGGGGATGACATCGGACTGCATTGCCTGCATTTGAGTGCGCAGCAGGGTCTCTTGCCTGGGAGTGGCTCCTTGAACAACGTAACTTTGGGTTAGGACGTCACCCGGCTTTAATTCCTTAGCTGCCGGGACTGCCGGATTAACCAGCACTTGGGCGATTCCGCTCGTGGCCAGTCCCATCAGAACCACCACCAGCGCGATGGCCTTTTTCATCTTCCACCTCCGTGCGTTGGAGGCGAACTTGAGGTACGTTTAGAGGAAATTCAATGGACGGGAACTTAATTGCCGCTTGATAACTTCTAAGCAGCTAACTTGCAGCGATTCCAACTTCTTGCGGTTTGATCTTATCTACCTGAGATTGTGGTCTCGTTCTAGACTCGACGCCTAAACCCAGGTCTAGACCTTCAAAGATGTCCGTTGAGACTCGCCCTTCGGAACCTTGAAGTGGAAGTGCGGGGCTGCGAATTGCGCTAAGAGACCTGAGCATCAAGCTGCAGGAACACTCCGATTCTTGCTTCGGGCCAAGGCCTGTCGGCTGGGCCGACCTCGAAATGCAAGTTCAACCGACCCTACAGCCGAAAACTCGGATTCCCGCCCAGATCCCCAAGCGCTACAAGTCGTCCCAGAGCAGATTTTGAGCGGCGTTTGTTCTGGATACATGCCGGGCACACGTGTAGCTCATAAAGAAGTCGACGGCCCTGGCTCGTGGACCTTAGAAGGTGCAATAAGGGCCAGGCGCAGGAAGCTCGTTGCGGAATGGAAGTCCCACAGGCGCGATAGCCACCACAACATCCTTTGCCGGGTTGCTGGTCTCGTTACGACCGATATGCCCGTGTCCGGTGTCAACATACCCCTGACCTTCCCTGACCACTTTAGGTGTGCACGATGGGTCATCCACCTCGTAGAAAGTAACTTCGCCTTGAGTTACGGTGATGAAAACTGGGCCGGGGTGTGTATGCCATCCCGTGGAAGCTCCAGGCGCGTAGTCGTTGGTTCGCACCACGAAATCTGCCACGGGTTCGAGTGACGGCGTTGATTTAAAGTCGTCAGACTTTTCTTTGTCGGATGCGAGCGACGCCTTGAATTTAAAGGCTGAGTTGTCCGACTTTACCCTGAACGCGCTGAAGGTTCCACGACCGATAAGAGTAGGTGTAACACCGACAGGTGTGGAGGCCCACGTTATCATCACGTATGCGGTTAAGACCAACACAGACAAAAGTCCGAAAGTCTTGTGCATTTTCATTGTCCTTCCTCCAAATATTCTTGACCGGCTTTCCGACCCGGTAGCGACCGCCCAAGTTCTCAGTTTCATTGGCCACCTCCAGGTCCATGGTGACAGTCAACTTGAGGCTAACGCCCGGGAAACTCAATCCACAGCGTCTTGTTTGTTGCTTGATTGTTGCTTGGCAGACATCTCCCGCGAGCTCAATCTGTTGGGGCCCACCCTAATCCGCTTCTTCGTGCCGTATGAGCTTCCCGATCCCCGTGCTAAACTCAGCGCCTAACCTCAGGGCTGCGTGGAAGCAATGACCCTTGAGACTCGATCTCCCGATCTGCTCCTCTTTGGAACCTTTGAGGTAGATCTGCGCACTAGGGAACTGCGCAAGCAAGGGGTGAAGGTCAGGCTTCAAGAACTACCGTTTCAAATTCTTGTTGTCCTGCTGCAGCGGCCGGGCCAACTCGTGGGCCGCGAAGAACTGCGGTCCCAGATCTGGCCATCCGACACCTTCGTGGACTTCGACAACAGCCTGAACACTTCCATCAACAAACTGCGTGAAGCGCTCGGGGATTCCGCCGACAGCCCGCGCTTCATCGAAACCCTGCCCCGGAGGGGGTACCGATTCCTGGTGCCGGTGATCACAAATGAAGGAGGGAAAGCGCCGGTCCCAGGCCGAGTAGCTGTATTTCTCTCGCGTGCCTGGAGGATCGTGGTCGTGGCATTGGCATTGATGCTGGCTGCTGGCTTGACATGGCTTATTCGCGAGCGGACCAACAGACAACCAGCGAGCGCCAATATGGGCATCCGGTCACTCGTGGTTCTTCCGCTTGCAAACTTCTCCGGCGATCCCGAGCAAGACTACCTCTCCGACGGCATGACAGAGGCGCTGATTGCGCAGCTTTCGGCAATTCATGGCCTGCGTGTGATCTCGCGCACTTCAGCGATGCAGTTCAAGGGTACGCGAATGTCCGTGACTGCGATTGGGAAGGAACTCAACGTCGATGCCGTCATCGAAGGGTCAGTGCTGCGATCCGGAGACAAGATTCGCGTCACTGTTCAGTTGATTCGGGCCAGCACGGACGAACACCTGTGGGCTGCAACTTATGACCGCGAACTGCAGGACGTATTGGCGTTGCAAAGCGATGTGACCCGTGGCATTGCGCGTAACATTGAAATCGCTGTGGCGGTGCAAGGCAGCAGACCGGTGACACCGGCTGTTTACGAGAGTTACCTCAAAGGTCGCTTTGAACTCCACAAGGGCACCCGGGCTGGACTTGAGGAGGCCGTTCGTCGCTTCCAGGCCGCCATCGATGCTGACGCCACGTTTGCTCCTGCGTATGAAGGCCTTGCGGCTGCTTACGATGATCTTGGGACCGTTTTCCACGGCGTATCTCCTGGCGAGGTTCGCCCCAAGGCGCTCGCCGCAGCCAGGACAGCATTGGAATTGGACCCTGAGCTTGCGGAGGCCCGCGCACTGCTTGCAGGGGCGTTGCAGGAAGACTGGCACTGGGCGGAAGCCCAGGTCGAATACAAGCGGGCGATCGAACTGAGCCCCAGCAATGCCAGTGCGCACGCGGGCTTGGCCGATTGGCTCGTATGCCAGGGGCGGACTGAGGAAGCGCTGGCCTCGGCTCGACGGGCGCAGGAACTCGATCCGTTGGAATTTCGCGGCATAGAGGTTGGCTGGATGCTGTTTCTTGCCCGACGCTACGATGAGGCTATTCGGGAATTGCGCACGGTGCTGACCACGGAACCTGAAAGCTCGTCCGCTCTGTGGTTTCTCAGCTTTGCACTCATGGGTGCCCGACAGTTTGATGAAGCGATCCGCACACTGGAAAAAGTCGCATCCCTGACGGATCGCAGCTCGGCGGTGCTGGGGTTGCTTGCCGAAGCTTACGGTGGCGCCGGTCGCCGCGCAGAAGCGTTGCGGCTGCTTGACGAGCTTCAGCGGCGGCGACGGAGGAGTTACGTCCCTGCGGGCGCATTTCTTAACGCCTATCTTGGGCTCGGTGACACGGAAGAGGCATTCGCATGGCTAGGGCGCGCCGCCGAAGAACGATCGAAGATCATGGAATTTCTCAAAGTGCATCCTTTCTTCGATCCTCTGCGCAGTGACCCGCGTTTCTCAACGTTCCTACGCCGAGCGAACTTCCAATAACCGCAATAATTGCTACAACAGGGGAACTGCAGAAATGTTCTTACAATCGACTCCGGGTTCTAGGATTTCAGTAAGTCTACCTGCTTACACGTGGCGGAGCATACCTCAAGCTGGAGCAGCGCCAGTTAGCCGCTTTTTTCTAACCTCGATGAGAGCGTTGAAATTATGAAGTCCTTACTATTAGCGATTATTGTTTCGCTCGGAGTCGCTGGAAATGCGCAAACGTTCCGTGGCTCCATCAATGGGACGGTAACGGATCCGTCGTATGCCGTTATTCCGGGTGCCCAGGTAAAGGTGACAAACAATGCGACAGGTATCGAGTATTCCACTGTGACCAGCAACGACGGACAATTCGCCTTTCAGGATCTGCCGCTAGGAGACTACAAAATTGTCGTCACGCAGCCGGGTTTTCCTGCATTTATAGTCAGCAATGTGTTTGTTACCGCAGGCACGATTCATACGGTTCCGGTGACTCTCACATTGGGTCAGCAAACGACAAGCGTGGAGGTTTACGCGGCAGCTCTTACGCTAGACACAACAACGCAGGTACAGACGACAGTCCTGGGTGGCGGCGATTTGCTGGCCGCTCCCTTGAATGGGCGAGATTTTACTCAGTTGGTGGCCTTAACGCCTGGTTTTGCTGGATATTCCGGGGGCGGGTTCGGGTCCCTGAATGGAACGCGGCCAAACCAAATCAACTGGCAGATCGACGGATCGGATAACAACGACTTGTGGCACAACCTCCCTGCGATGAACCAGGGCGGCGTCTCCGGCATCGCCGGCGTCCTTCTACCGATTGATGCCACGGAAGACTTCTCTGTGCAAACACAATCCAGCCCGGAAACCGGACGAAATCCCGGGGGAACGGCAAACGTTACAATCAAGTCCGGTCAAAACACGCTGCATGGTTCGGCCTACTACTTCAACAGGAATGAGTTGTTCGCCAAAACCCCTCCGCTGCTTGCTTTCAAACAGAAAATGAGAAACGATCAATTTGGAGCTTCTCTCGGCGGAAGGATCATAAAAGACCGAACTTTCTATTTCGCTAATTTTGAAAAGCAGAAGTTTGTTATTGGCGTGCCAACACAGGGGACCGTACCTTCTGTGGCATACCAGACCGCGGCGCGAGCGTTGCTAGCGACCTATGGAGTTACCGAGAATTCGGTATCCGCCGCCCTACTCGCGAATGTCTGGCCGAGCAACGTTCTGAATGACCCCGCAGCAACTTCGGGAAACTACATCAGCCCTGATCCAGAATATGGATATAGTTACAACGGTGTGGTCAAGCTGGACCACAAAATCAACGACAAAAACAACATTTCCGCTCACTGGACCGTAGGACAAGGAAATCAGGTCGCGCCGGTAGGCACCAGCTTCTTGTGGTATTACGAAGGGGCGCCCATCCATGTGCAGAACTATGCCATAGTGCTGAATTCGACGTTTACTCCGCGGCTAACCAACCAGATGACGGCTGGCGTCAATTACTTCAACCAAGTCTTCTATGATTTCAATAACGGCATCGATCCTAAGGCTTCAGGGCTGTTTTTGAGCCCGAGCACGAATGTTCTTGGCGCACCGAACTTGCGCATTTCTGGCTTCGATCAAACCGGGATTACCCCGCCATCTGGCCGCAACGATATTACTGGGCTGCTGCAAGATACGGTTTCCTGTTCGGTAGGAAAACATCAACTCCGGTTCGGCGGCGAATTTCGCCACGCACAGTTGGATGAGTTCTACCATCGCCTCGCGCTGGGACGATTTCAATTTGACTCCAGTTCGATCTTTGCAGCTCATACCGCAAATCCTACTCTCTACAGCAACGCTCCTATATGGGACACAGACCCGTCGATCAACGCAGCGAACCGTTCAAACGTGAGGAATCTCGCCGACTTTCTGGCGGGCTACGTGTATCAGTCATCTATTGCGGTCGGTGACCCTGTGCGTCAAGTCTTCGTCAACACATATAACCTGTTCTTCCAAGATTCGTGGCAGGTGAGCCGAAAACTAACCTTTAACTACGGCCTTCGGTACGACTATCTCGGCCCCTTCCACAACAGCAAAAGGGATCTTTCCGTATTCCTCCCAAGCAAGGGGAGACTGGTGTTTCAGGGTGCGGAAATCAATTCGATCTATCCCCAAGACAAAAACAATTTATCGCCGCGAATTGGCTTCGCGTATCACCCGATGGGTAGAGGCAATCTAGTGGTGCGAGGCGGAATCGGTGTGTTCTTTGACTCGCCAAACTTGAACCCCTTTTTGGATAACCGCCCTGGAAATAATGGCCCCAATGGAGTGGAGAGTAATCCGGCCGGCCAAAATCCGGTATCCACCATCGCAAACAATACCGGCTACTTTATACCCACAAACCACACCTACATCTTTCCGGGGACGGGCCCGACGTGCGCCACGGGAAACGGGTGCCCTGCAACCTACAATGTTTTTTCGATTAGCCAGAATTTTCGCTCCGCGTATTTTTACAACTACAGCCTGAACATCGAGAAAAGCTTGACCAAATCAGTGATCTGGCAAATCGGATACGTGGGCAGCAAGGGGCGCAAGCTGCTGGTTCTCACTGATATTAACCAGCTTAACCCAGCCACGGGAACGCGGCCGTATGCGTCTGCGTTCCCCAACTTTGGGGTGATCAACGAAGTCAGCAGCGACGGGACTTCGAATTACAACGCCTTGCAGACCACCTTGAAAGTGCGGTCCTGGCACGGGCTGAATGGCCAATTCGCCTACACTTGGTCGCATTCCCTCGATGAGCAAAGCCACTATCGCGGATTCCTTCCGCAGGATAGTGCCAACCTGAAGGGGGATTACGGCAACAGCGACTTCGACACCCGGCACAGCTTCACAGCCGGTCTGAACTATGAATTGCCCAACAGTGCGCACGGTCCGAAACTGCTGGTGAACGGATGGCAAATGAGCAGTCTGGTTTCCCTGAACACGGGCGCGCCGATTAACATAACGGATGACAGCGACCAGGCTGGAACGGGAGAAGGTTTCCAGCGTCCGGATCTAGTCGGTAATCCGTTCGCAGGCGTTTCTCATAAAATCCAAGTGGATCCAATCAGTGGCAACAAGTTCGTGGAATGGATCAATGACTCGGCTTTTGCCAGCGCGCCGCTGGGGAAATTCGGGAATCTTGCACGGAATAAGTTTTATGGCCCAGGGTATGCATCAGTGGACTTCTCATTGATCAAGAACACGAAGATTACGGAGCGGGTCAACACACAGCTCCGGTTCGAGTTCTTCAACCTCTTCAACCACAACAACTGGGCACCGCCGAGCACCAACCCCTTCACAACCAATGATGGATGGGCGGGAGTTGGTTCTGGCGGACCGGGCGGCAACGGTTTCGGACGCGTGACGGATACCATCGGCAGCTCCTGGGGCGCACCGGGCATCGGCGTCGGTGAGCCGTTCAACATGCAACTGGCGCTGAAGATCGTCTTCTAACGGCTGCACAACTTGTCGGCCAAGAGAGCCTTGTTCGTCACTTGCGAACGCCAATGGTCACCCTCATCCAAATTATCCCCGCTGCCCCTCTGTCTCCGTTGCTGCCCTGCGCAGCAAGTAGAGCGCCCCAGGGTTTGGAAAAACGGGGCGCCAGGCTGTTTACTGATCGGTAACGAGGGCAGTTTCAGATCGCTCTACCTCCTATCCCCTGCGATGGTGTCTGTAGCAAGTTAAAATGTCCGCTTTTCGTAGCACATGAGTTGTCCGGTTTTTAAGTTAACCAGCAGCAGTCGTCGGGGCGGTGGGAAAGTGGGAATCCCGCGCACTTTGCGGGATTTCCAAGCTCGCAGGGAAAGTCGGCTTTATGACTTTTCCTGGGAGCGTCTTTTCCACGGCCGGTCGCGCCGGCATTTTGGTCGTTGCCAGGGCCGCGCCCTGCGCCGTGTATCGTCCCAAACAATGCGGCCCGTGTGTCAAACTCAGCGTTCCATCCAGGTGCTGATGCACGATCACCTGGCAACCCGCCAGCGTGGCTCGCCAGCGCACCCGCTCGATCTGCAAGCTCAGATTCTGGAAGCTCACCGTGTTGTCGCGGTTCACGCTGCGTTCGAACTGCAGCGAGAAAATCTGTTCCAGGTCACGACTCCGGCAGGACACAAAAGCTTTGCCCCGCTGCGCGGGCGCGATCTGAAAAAGGCGATTGAACTCAGCGATGTATTCTTCCCGCAGAAACCGGTTCGCCGCCTCCAGCGTCCCTAGTTGGCGCAGCCGCAACTCCTGCGGCAAGCGGCCCTGCCAGGTGCCAAAGTTGCGCTCGCTGCGACCCCGCGCTTGCGGCGAGTAGGCGGGGATCATCTGCACTCCCAACTCGTGCAACGCCCGCCCCACCTGCGTGCGGCGATGGTAGTCCACCTTGCCGCCCACCTTCGGCGTCAGCCAGAAATGGCTTCCCCGATCGCTGTACAGCGCGCAGAAAACGCCTTGGCGCTCGATCACTTCCCTCAATCCCGCCATCACCGTCGCCGTCGATTCCTCCTCCACCAGTTGTGCGTAGTAAATCTCGCTGGTGGCGTCATCCAGAATCACGATCAGGTCGTACCAGCGTTCGTCCTGAAACCACTGGTGGCGGCTGCCGTCGATATGCAATAGCATCCCCGGCAACGGCCGCCGCTCGCGCCGTTTGCGATGCGCCCCGCGCTTGCGTCCGCGCGCCACCAGGCCCGCTCCCTGCAGTGCCTGCTTCACCCAGGTGTAACTCAGTTCGATCCCGTGCTCAGCCTGCAACTTCTCGTGAAAATGCTGCACGTTCAGATCGAAATACTTCTCCCGGTACAGCGCGAACACTCTCTCCACCGTCACCATCGGCACCCGGCGACGCGAGGGCTTGCCCCGCCGCCGGTCCAGCAACCCGTTGTAACCCTCTTCGACGTAGCGCTCCCGCCACCGCCGCATGTGCCGGTCGCTGATGCCCAGGATCTCCGCCGCCTGCCACCAGGTAATCTTCTTTGCCATCGCCTGCAACATCACGTCCTGTACTTTCATTGCCCGCTCCATCGCGGCCCTCGGATAAGCTTCCATGCTTCGCATGGTCTCTTATCCTCACCGCTCGCAAAGCGGACATATCACGTGCTATTTGAACCGGACATATCATGTGCTACCGATACTATCCCCTGCGACGGTTGACGTGCCCCCTTCAAGCTGCTATCCTAGGCGAACAAAAGGCGAATCTAAGTGGCTACCCTCCCGCTCCTCCCTGATTCCGGCAAGCCTCGTCTCATCGGCATCGCGCGCCTTGCCGCCCAGGGAGAATCCATCCGCGAGGGCCATGACATTGAGTACTTCACGCTGCCCAGCCGCTCCCTGCTCAGTCGCGTGGTGAGCAATCGCAGTCTTCCTTTCACCTGGGCCATCAATCCCTACCGCGGATGCGAATTTGCCTGCAAATACTGTTATGCGCGTTACACGCACGAGTTCATGGAGATGTCGGATCTTGATTTCGAGCGCAAGATTTTCGTCAAACAGCACGCCGCCGACCTGCTTCGGCAGGAGTTGAAGAAGGTCAAGCAGGGCGAGGAGATCGCCATCCGCCGAGCGCCGCTACGAGATTACCCGCGCCATCCTCGAGGAGTTCGCCCGCCATCGCGGATTCGAAATGGGCATCGTCACCAAGTCGAACCTCGTTGTCCGCGACGCTACGCTGCTGCGCGAGATCGGCCAGCACAACCAGGTCTTCGTCAATCTCACCATCACCACCGTGAACACCGACCTCGCCCGCATTCTCGAGCCGCGCGCGCCCCGTCCCGATCTTCGCCTCGAAGCGGTCCGCCAACTGAATCTCGCGGGCGTTTCTGCCGGCATCATCTGCGCGCCCGTGCTCCCGGGCATCACCGACGCGCCTCGCGATCTCGAAGCGCTGGTGGTGGCCGCTGCCCAGGCCGGAGCCAAATCGATCCATGCGAATCCGCTGTTTCTCAAGCCGTGCTCGGCTTCCATCTTCCTTCCTTTTCTCGAAAAAGAATTCCCTCACCTGGCCGCAAGCTATCGCGAACGCTTCGAACAGCGCGCCTTTCTCCCGCCCGCATATGGCAAGCGCCTTTCCCAGTTGATGGCGCGCCTGCGCGTGAAGCATGGCATCCGCAATGCCTACGAGCGCTATGCCTGGCGTGTGCAGCCGTCTGCTTCAGTGGAAGGCGAGCAACTCGGACTGTTCGCGACGGATCCTGCGTGAAGTGTGAAATCATCCGTCTCGGTCGCACGATGAAGCCCGAACGGTCTGCCTGATGAAAACCACTCCACTTCCAATCAAGAAAATCCCCACCCTAACCTCGCGAAAGGACGCGAGGTTAGGATGGGGCACCCGCAGGTTGTTAGGAGGCCGACGACCGTCCCGGCAAGCGCGTTAGCTTGTCTGGATTGCTCACAATGTAGATATTGCGGATTTCACCGTCTGCCATGTTGAAACAGAGAACGCTGTAGGGGCGTCCGTGCAAGTAACTCACCAGGGCCGGAGCACGGAATCCTCTGGGAAAAAATTTCTGCAGGTTGTCGATAATGGGGGAGGCCGTTCGACTATCCGGTGAAGGGCAAGGAGGCCCAATGACATGCAATATCTGCTTCTGATTTACGACCAGGAGAGCCAGTGGGGAAAGCTCAACGAAGCCGAGCAGGGCAAAATGATGCACGAGTATGGTGAGCTGACCAAGAGCATTCAGCAGAGCGGGCACTACCTCGCGAGCAGCCAGCTCCATCCGGTGTCGAAGGCGACCACGGTGCGGGTGCGCGATGGTAAGAAACTGGTCACCGATGGACCTTTCGCGGAGACCAAGGAACAGCTGGGCGGCTTCTACCTGATCGAGGCGAAAGATCTGGATGACGCGGTGGCAATTGCGGCGCGGATTCCGTCGGCCCGCTTAGGCTCGATCGAGATCCGTCCGCTGGTGGTGCGGGAGCGGGTTGCTGCCTGACCGCTTCAGGGCATGACCGCTACGAACTGCGCCCCGCAGAACGCGGCTGTCAGGCGAAGGCGGAGCATTGAACATCGAGCAAATTTATCGCGAGGAGTCGGGAAGGATTCTCGCCACGTTGATCCGCCTTCTCGGCGATCTGGATCTCGCCGAGGACGCGGTGCAGGAGGCGTTCGCGGCGGCGCTGGCGGCATGGCCGAAAACCGGTGCGCCCGCGAACCCGCGTGCATGGCTGGTTTCGGCGGGACGAAACAAAGCGGTGGATCTGCTGAGGCGGCGCGCTCTGCTGGAATCGAAGCGCGACGAACTGGCACGCCTGAACACGCTGGCCGAGCAAGTCGCCGACGTGCCGGAAGAAACCATGCTCCAGGATGAACGGTTGCGGTTGATCTTTACGTGCTGCCATCCGGCATTGCCGCGGGAGGCGCAGGTGCCGTTGACCCTGCGCACGCTCTGCGGATTGAGCACGGAGGAAATCGCGCACGCGTTTCTGGTCCCTGTCCCCACCATGGCGCAGCGGTTGGTGCGCGCGAAGCAGAAAATTCGGGACGCAGGGATTCCCTACCGCGTTCCCGCGGACGAGGAACTGCCCGACCGCGTGGAGACGGTTCTGCTGGTCGTGTATCTCGTCTTCAACGAAGGCTACAACGCAAGCGCAGGCGATGCGTTGGTACGGCGCGAACTTTGCGGAGAAGCTATTCGCCTGGGACGCCTGGTGCACGGACTGATGCCGGGCGAACCGGAGGCGCAAGCTTTGTTGGCACTCATGCTGCTGCATGATTCCCGGCGCGACGCGCGGACGACGGAATCAGGCGAGATCGTGTTGCTCGAAGAGCAGGATCGAAGCCGGTGGCATCGTGATCAGATTGCCGAGGGACTGGAACTGGTGGAGAACGCGCTCGGACGTGGAGCCCGAGGACCTTACGCCCTGCAGGCGGCGATTGCGGCGTTACATGCGCAGGCAAAAAGTGTGCAGGAGACCGATTGGCATCAGATTGCGGCGCTGTATGAATTGTTGTGGCAGGTGCAGCCATCGCCAGTGGTGGAGTTGAATCGCGCCGTGGCAGTGGCGATGGCGAATGGGTTGTCGGAAGGGCTGCTTTTGCTCGATGCTTTGCAGGAACGTGGAGAACTGCGTGAGTATTATTTGCTGCCGGCCGCGCGCGGGGATCTGTTGCGGCGCATGGAGAGATGGGAACAGTCGGGTGAAGCGTACCGGGAGGCGCTGGCGTTGGTCAGCAACGAGGCGGAGCGAAAATTTCTGCAAAGAAGATTGGCGGAAGTGCAGGGCAAGATTTGACGATCATTGTCTCAAGCGACATGCCTTCAATACATGGTCAACACGTTTGTTAGGGCGTTTCCCGGGTGCCCGCCCGGGAGGTAGCGCCGGCGTCTCGCCGGCTGTAGGCGGACATCGAGGCCGCCGTTTTGGCGCGGCAAACATGCCGGCAAGATGCCGGCGCTACCTTAACCGCACAGCTCGCGAAGAACCACCGCTCAAGAGAAACTTGGCCAGAACGAAGGCGTCTTACGCGCTTGCCTTGCGCACACGTTCGAGCGCGGTGCGTGTTTGCGCGAGTTCCTCGGTGAGGATGCTCATGACCTGGAAGCACAGCTCAGGTTTTTGGCGCAGAACATCGAGCAGGCTTTGCCGCGACAGAAAGGTCAGACGGCAGTCTTCAAGTACTTCAGCGGTCAGACTGTAACTGGAGTCGGAGAGGGTGGCGGGCAGGCCCACCACCGATCCCAGACCGACTTCGCGCGAGGGGAAGCCGACGGGATTGCCGTCGAGTCCGAGTCGGACAACTCCCTCGGTGATCAGGAAGATGCCGGTTACGGGTTCTCCACGGCGAAACAGATAGGTGCCGCGGGCACGTTCGATGGACGTCCCGGTCGTGATGAGATGTGCTTTAAGGTCGTCGGGCGCTACAAGTGTTCCCATGCTGGGCCTCACCCAATCGAGTGGGATTTTTATAAACCAGAAGATGGCAGGAGCAATGTGACGGCGATCACGGATGCTAGTGACCGGGTCGGGTGGCGCTCGTTCCGCGTCCCGGTTGCCGCGGCAGAAGCCGCGGCCGGACAGGCGAGGGCACCTCGACCCCATCACGCCAAAACCGGGCGTGCTGGGGGCCCCGGCGCCCGTCCCTACGTGCACATGGTTTGCGCGTACATTCGGTGGAAGGCGTGGACACCCTTTTCCTGCTTTACGCTGAAGCGGCCTCGCTGGTAGCTGCGTGAGCGCAAATTCTTCTGGACGGCTTCGCAGATGGCCATGTCTTCTTGTTGAATCTCGTCGCTGAAGCGAACAGAAGCTTTGGCGGCCTCGCTGCCCAGATCTTTTTCCGGCAAATACCATTCGAAGATTGCGAGGCTGCGCTCGGGCTCGACGGGAAGAACGATGTTCAGCGAGACGTTGTCGGGATAACAGTTGAGCATCCAGTTGGGGAAGGCCCAGAAATAATCGGTGCTGAGGCCTTCGCCGGTTTCCTGGTAGCGACGAGGGGTAGTATCACCGGGCTGCGCGCCGCGGATCGGGCTCCATTGGCGGACGTGACGCGCGTAGGGCTCGACGGTGTAGGCGTTGAAGTCGAGTTCGCGATTCAGGCCGGGATGCACAGTGGGCAGGTGATAACCCTCGAGATAGTTGTCGACGTAGGTCTTCCAGTTGCACTTCATGTCGTAAGTGCGGCGCTCCAAGAGCTTCATCGTCTGGAACTGGAAACGCTCGGCCTGTGTCGGAAGCTGGCCGAGACTGTCCAGCAGGGGAGGCGCGTTGGCATCGAGATTCACAAATACGAGATGGAACCATTCTGCGCAGCGCACCGGTGCGAGCGCGAAATCTTCGGGTTTGAAACCTTCTACGCCTTCGATTTCGGTGGCATGGTTGAGCGAGCCATCGAGGTTGTAGGTCCAGCCGTGATAGACGCAGCGGAAGAGCTTGCGGGAGCCGCAGCCTTCGGCAGGCGGCCCGGCGCGATGCCGGCACACGTTGAAGAAGGCACGGAGCTGGTGATCGCCACCGCGGACGATGAGCAGTGGCTCGCCCGCGAACTGGGTAGTGAAGTAGTCGCCCGAGTTTGAGACCTGGTCATGGTGTCCAACCACCTGCCAGGTGCGGGAGAAGATTTTGTCCTTCTCTTGCGCGGCGATTGCGGGGTCGAGGTAGAAGGAGGCAGGCAGGGTCCAGGCACGGGAGATGTCGGGATCGATCAGAGAAGGTTGAACGAGCGTCATAGGATCTGGGTTGCGGACAGCATTGTACGGCAGCGCTTGGGATGGGGAAGGGATTTGTCGCTGGTCGCTGGTCGTTGGTCGTCGGTCGGTCGTCCCGATCTCGCTTGTAGCCGTGGCAAAAACCTCCGCGGCCGGACCGGCAAGGGCGCCTGTCACTACGTGGTCGGAGAGCGACACAAATTGGCTGACGAAATTTGTCAGGGGCGACGTTTCGTTTCAGTCCGAACGAAGGGAGCCGTAGCGTTTGGTACGAAGGGATGGATGCTAAGTCAGTGATTTTCTTTGATGGATCGGGTGAAGCAGGGAGAGCGATGAGAGTGTTCGTGAGTTGGCATGGCACGTGCCACCAGTCAGAGTGTTGTTCTAGATCTTTCTAACAAGTTGGCGAAGTACCTGGGGGAGGGTACAAGCCGGAAAGCAGCGGAAGGCGACTTCCGCTGCTTTTCTTTTTTGTGCTCAGCTCGATTCGCGCGACTCTTCTTTTGTATTGCGGCTTTTGTGTGGTGGAGGTGAGTGCAGGCAGTGAGGCCGTCGCGAGTTTGCGCAATTCGCAGGCTACTGAGAATGTGCTGAAAACACGGCAGGTAACGACAAGGATTGTTGGTGAGATTGACGGAAATTGTCAGAAATGGGAATGGAAAGACAAAGGCAAGCATGGCAGTAAGGGTTACGAAAGGATCGGTCAGCTATCAAAATGTGGATGTTAGGCCATTTGTGACGTGGGTATTGCGGTCACCTTCGAATTTGGCCCGGCAAGTGCCATTCAACAGGCGTCGGTCGAACATTGACCAAGTTCAAAAAGCCAAACACTAGAGACGAGGGAAAAGAAATGCGGAAACAGAAGGGTTTCTCACTGATTGAGTTGCTGATTGTGGTGGCGATCATCCTGATTATCGCAGCGATTGCCATTCCGAACCTGCTGCGCGCGCGCATGGCGGCTAACGAGTCGTCCGCGGCCAGCTCCATTCGTACCGTCAACACTGCCGAAGTAACGTATTACTCCACCTATCCAGCGACCGGGTATGCGGCTCTGGCGTCTCTCGGTGGGGCGGCTTCGCCTTGCGTTCCGGCGATTGCCAATGCCTGCTTGATCGACAACAACCTGGCCACCAACGGTGGCGGCGCTGGCAAGAGCGGATACAACTT
>QIAH01000159.1 GCA_003225465.1 Acidobacteriota bacterium
CGACGGCCACATACTCCGCCAGCGTACCGTCGCGATACCAGTCCGTGAGGCCGAACACCCGCTGTCCAATCGACAGCCCCGTCGTACCATAGCCGAGAGCGGTGACCACTCCGGCCAGTTCGTGTCCGGGGATCGAAGGCGTCCGGTCACGGCCGACGCGATCGGTCCAGGTCGAGGGCCACGTCAGCTCATCCCCGGTGAATCCCGACGCATGAATCTGAACGACTACGTCGTTTATCGCCGCCTGCGGGTCGGGCCGCTCCACCAGCTTCACCCCGGCCGTTCCCGCCGCCTGATCCGTCACCACAATCGCCTTCATTGGTCACCTCCCTGTGTCGGGTTCTTGCTTGTAAAGGTAGCCGCTCCATCCGTTGTCCCCCGGAACGGCTTATCAGACAGAAGCGGACCTATCGAAATCTTAGCCTCGCCCGCCGCGATGTGAAATGCGGAATGGCCGTGACATGCCTGTTTCATGGGAAGTTTTTCTCCTCGGTAATGTGGCTCTTTGCTGGAAATGTAAGTTATCTTTCCATCGCCTACGTGCACTTTTGATTCCGTTGCTCGCGATCGCAACGGTGGCGTGGCGAGTATCAACGGCAGAACAATCAGAAACCGAAGGGGCGTCCTGTTGCGCGGTGCTGTTTCCGAGAGCTCACTTGTCTGAACGTGCAATTTGGAGTTCTCAGTTCTGTCGCTTCGTTCCATGGCGGCATCATTAGTGCACGCGCTCTGCCAAAGTTAGAACCCGGGTGGAATCGCACACGATGCGATTGCTTTTGCGATCATCGGCGGGCGTACTTGAGATTGTTCGTCCAACTGACACTAGAGCGTCATGACTTTGACAAGCGGTCCGTCGTAGGGATGACAGAAAAGCGGATACTCAAGGTTACAGTGAGCACACTCGACAGGTTTGATGACGAATCGGAATACCGCTTGCGAATTCCCGCACGTTACATCGTTGATTCAGAAGGTGTGACTCCAGGCAGGGAAGTCGATGCCGACTACACAATTCGCCCCGAGCCTTCGGACACGCTGAGGAGTTTGAAAGAAATTGTAGAAGCAAGCCCGGTCGCTGGGTTGCAGAGAAGATCTCTGGGCAAGACGCCTTTGCTGTCCTCTAGGGAGGAAGACAATGCGTTCGCGACTTCTGTGGCACTGCTTGCGGTTGGCGCACTGAATGTGAGCGGAGTGATGGATTTCAGTTTGCGGCACAGACGGAACCGGGTCCTCTTGAAACCCGGACAGCGACTCTGGCCAAGCACTTTGTCATTCGCCGAGCGAGCCGCAAGGGAATTCCGCCCCGTCCCGCAGATATCAAAGCCAGCCTTGAAGTCGAGGTGCGCATTATGGTTTGGATTGCGGTATATGTCATGGCGTCGACGGCCGCGCTTAAACGCCATCAGGACGGTGGATGTCTCCACGGGCAACGGATCTCACCAGTAGTTCAGTACAAAATTACTCCGATCAAGAACTGAATTGGATCATCGAGAACGGGATCCGATTCACGGGAATGCCAGGGTTCGGCAAGGTCGAGACACCGGAGCATATTTGGGCCTCATGAATTATGTGCGTACCTTCCCAGCACAAAGTAGCGCAGATTTCAAGGATCACAACACCGCACACACAAGACACCCGGATGCCCCTTGATCGAATCGACGTCGCCGTCTGACACGCATATGCGCTGGAGTACTGTGCTTTATCGCTCCTCCGTTGCTTTAAGGATCGCGCTGTTTAACGGGAGTACGGGGAAGGTCTTCCGTACGCAACACCTTTGGCGAGCACGTACTCTCGATCTTCGAATTCCGCTGTCGCGTTTGGAATTGCGTTTGCAACTGCAAAAGGCGTGCCTGGCCTGAAAGAGCAAGGGTGACATGAGTGAAGTTATGAGTGCGTTGCTCCAATCCTCTAACGTACGATATGCCGTCATACGGCTATCCAGTGCGAAGGGTTCGCCTGAACGACTAGTCCTTGCGTATCCAAACGACGAAAGCCTTCGCGGCCTCATCGCGGACACAAGCATGGTTGGTCTCAGCTTCAGTTCGCGAGACGAGGCAGCGTGTGCTGCGCGGGCGGCTGTGACCAAAGGGGCTACTCCGTGCCAAGTAGATGGGGTAGCAGTCTCTGACGCCGAAGAGAGGCTGGTGCACCGCCTTCGAGAGCAACTGGCACATCGAATGAAGTTTTCGCCAATTCGCAGATTGGCTACCACTATTGTTCAGCTGGGTATAGCTGCCGCAATTTCCATCTTTTATTCGAAAAACATCGTGTCTGCCACACTCCGGGCGGTCCTTGCAGGTTCCGTGTAATCACATTGTGCGTGAGCAGAGCTAAATCGGTCGGCGGAGATGAATATGAATGCGTCAAAACGCTACGTGTTAGGCGTAGGAGTCGTCGCCGTCATCGTGATTGGCTCGATTGTTGGAGCGATTCTCCCAAGCAAGCATGCACAGGCCGCACCCACAATCGTTCCGGACATCGAGGTGGTGCAAGTCCAGCAGCAGGATGTTCCGATCATCCACGAGTGGATCGGCACGTTCGATGGATTAGTCAATGCCGATGTCAGGGCGCAGGTGACAGGGTATCTACTCAAGCAAGGTTATGAGGAAGGTGCGTTCGTCAAGAAGGGACAACTGCTCTTTCAGATCGATCCCAGGCCGTTTCAGGCGGTGCTAGAACAGGCGGTAGGTCAACTGGCCCAGGCCAAAGCCCAGCTTGCCAACGCCGAAGCCGTGCAAGGTCGCACAGAGCTTGACGTCAAGCGGTACACTCCTCTGGCCAAAGAACAGGCTGCCACCCAACAGGATCTCGACAACGCAGTTCAAAACAATCTGGCCGCCATCGCCAGCGTCGAAACTGCCAAAGCCCAGATCAAGACTTCGGAGGCCGCCGTCGAAACGGCGAGAATCAACCTCAACTTCACCCAACTCGTAGCGCCGATCGATGGCATTGCAGGCCAGGCGCAACTCCAGGTGGGTGCTCTCGTCAGTCCGGCCACTGGGCCCGTGACTTCAGTATCTACTCTCGACCCAATCAAAGTTTATTTCACGGTGGGAGAGCCTCAGTATCTCGCTTTCAGAAAACGATTCCCTACGGAAGCAAGTACGCGAGCGGATCAAAAGACTTTGCGGGTCGAGCTTGTGCTGGCGGACGGCTCTACGTATCCGCATCTGGGATCATTTGATTTTGCCGATCGCCAGGTGAATGAGAGCACTGGAACAATCCGCATCGCCGCACTGTTCCCGAATCCCAACAACATCTTGCGGCCTGGCGGTTATGCCAAAGTGCGGGTATTCGTCGACATCCAACATGACGCATTGCTCGTCCCACAACGAGCAGTCTCAGAGTTACAAGGCGGCTACCAGGTTGCCCTAGTGGATCACGACAACAAAGTAGCAATTCGACCAGTTGTAGTGGGGACACAGGTGGACAGCCGCTGGGTAATTTCGAATGGGCTCAATCCCGGGGACCGGGTCGTCGTGGAAGGGACGCAGAAGGTTCGTCCTGGCATGCACGTTAATCCAAAGCCATTCACCGCGAACGCAACGGGTAGGTGAGTCATGTCAAAGTTCTTCATCAATCGTCCCATCGTCGCGATGGTGATCTCGATCGTGCTCGTGCTGGTCGGCGCTCTGACCATCCTTAGACTGCCGGTTGCCCAGTTCCCCAAAATCGCTCCACCCGAAATCCAGATCCTCGCCACCTACGTCGGCGCCGACGCGCAAACTCTGGAACAAGCAGTGGCCACGCCTCTCGAACAGCAGATGAACGGTGTGGACAACATGAATTACATGTACTCCCTGAACGCCACGGGAAACTCGACTACGAGCTTGATCGTGGATTTCGATACAAAAACCGATCCAAATAATGACTTCATCCTGGCGCAGTCGCGTGAAACGCAGGCCGCTTCTCAGCTTCCGGCGGATGTGAACAATTACGGAATCACGGTGCGAAAATCGGTGACCGCACCGCTGATGCTGATCGCTGTGAACTCGCCGCATGGAACCTATGACCCGACTTTTCTGGGGAATTACGCCTACATCAATCTCGTTGATCCGATCCTTCGGTCGCCCGGCGTCGGCAATGTCCAGGTGTTCGGCCCTGGCCAATACGCGATGCGAATGTGGGTGAACCCCGACAAACTGGCAAAGCTGGGGATCACAGTTCCTCAAATTATTAGCGCCGTTCAAGCGCAGAACACCGTGAATCCCGCGGGGAAGGCCGGAGGCCCGCCTATCCCCAAAGGTCAGGAGCTGACTTATACCGTTTTGGCCCAGGGCCGTTTGGTGTCGCCGGAACAATTCGGTCAGATCGTGCTGCGGGAAACACCGGATGGAGGTACCGTCCGTGTTCGTGATGTCGCCCGCATTGAACTAGGGTCGCAGGATTACAGCGCTGCCAGCCGCTTCAACGGCAAACCTGCAGCAGTTATCGCGATTTATCAACTGCCCGGATCGAACGCGGTGGATGTAGGCAACGGTGTCAAGAAGCTCATGGCTCAGATGAAGCAACGCTTCCCGGAGGATCTCGACTTCGACATCTCCCTGGACACGACCCTGTCCGTAACGCAAGGAATTAAAGAAATTGTCAAGACGGTGGTGATTGCTCTCATCCTGGTGATCCTGGTCGTCTATCTTTTTCTCCAGGGGTGGCGAGCCACCTTGATTCCGCTGCTTGCGGTGCCGGTATCTCTGATAGGCACATTTGTTCTGTTTCCATTATTCGGTTTTTCGATCAATACGCTTTCTCTGTTCGGGCTGGTCCTGGCCATCGGTCTGGTGATCGACGACGCGATCGTTGTAGTTGAGGGCGTCCAACGCCACATCGAGGAAGGACTCTCGCCCAAAGCCGCGGCGTTGAAGGCGATGGAGGAACTCTCTGGTCCGGTCGTCGGAATTGCGCTGGTTCTGTCCGCCGTATTCGTGCCCACGGCGTTCATTCCCGGCATCACTGGACGCCTTTACCAGCAGTTTGCGGTGACGATCGCGATTTCGGTTCTCTTCTCCGCGTTCAATGCGCTTACCCTGAGCCCGGCCCTGGCTGCGCTCCTGCTTCGTCCACGGGAGGAAAGCCATGGGTTGCTACGCAGATTTTTTGACTGGTTTAACCGTGTATTCGAGCGCGCAAACGCCGGTTACGTACGTTGGAGTGGGGTACTCCTTCAGAAAACCCTTGTTATGGCAGTGTTGCTAGTCGCCTTCGGCGTGGCTGCCGGGTTCTTCGCCCATCGCGTGCCGACGAGCTTTCTTCCCGATGAAGACCAGGGCTATTCCTACGTTTCCGTTCAACTCCCCAATGCAGCTTCACTGGAACGAACGACAGCGGTCGTGGATAGCGTAGAAAAGATCATCCGGAATGCGCCAGGAGTTCAAAACTCGACATGCTTCATCGGCTTCAGTCTATTGAGCTTCGTGCGTACTACGTATAACGCGACCTTCTTCGTAACCTTCAAGCCTTGGGACGATCGCACGGCGCGCACAGAACAATTTCAAACCCTGAAAGCGAATTTGAATCGTGAATTCAGCAGAGTGCCGCAGGCGGTTATATTCGGGTTTTCTCCGCCGGCCATTCCGGGGGTCGGCACAGCCGGCGGATTCACGTTTCTGCTCGAAGATCGTTCGGGCGGCGATGTTCAGTTCCTTGCGAAGAACGTCAACACGTTTCTTGAGGCTGCACGCAAACGTCCCGAAATCGGCAGCATCAATACGACTTTCCTGCCGAGTGTTCCGCAGAAATTCGTTGATGTAGATCGTGACAAGGTTCTGAAGCAAGGCGTCAACCTGAGTGACGTATATCGGACGATCCAGGCGTTTATGGGCGGTTATTTCATCAACTATTTCAATCGATTCGGCCGCCAATGGCAGGTATATGTCGAGGCCGAAGGTGAAGACCGTGCCAACATCGAGAACGTCGGACGATTTTATGTTCTCAACAACAAAGGAGAAAGAGTCCCGCTGTCTACCCTAGTCAACATCAAGTCGCGCCTCGGCCCGGAATTCACTCAACGTTTCAACGAATATCGTTCCGCCCAAATTAACGGCAGTGCGGCGGCCGGATTCAGCGCGGATCAAGCGACCGCCGCTCTTGAAGACGTTTTCAAGCAAACCATGCCGCGTGAGATGGGCTTTGATTACTCGGGCATCTCTTTCCAGGAACAACAGGCAAGGCAAGGCGTGCCGCCTTCGGTCGTCTTCGGCCTGTCGCTATTGTTTGTGTTCCTGATTCTCGCGGCACTTTACGAAAGCTGGTCGCTGCCCTTCAGCGTCTTGCTTAGCACACCTGTAGCGGTGTTTGGAGCCTTTGCGGTCCTATGGTTACGTCGTGTGGTACTTGGTTGGTTCTTGCCGCCTTATTTGGTCCAGATTGAAAACGACGTTTATTCGCAGATCGGGTTGGTCATGCTCATTGGATTGGCAGCCAAGAATGCAATTCTCATCGTGGAGTTTGCGAAAAGTGAATTTTATAACGGCAAGCTGCTTGTAGACGCGGCACTGGGGGGCGCGAGGCTTCGCCTGAGACCGATCCTGATGACCTCCTTTGCTTTTGTATTCGGCTGTATTCCTCTCTGGACTGCGACTGGCGCTGGAGCAGTGGCGCGTCGGATTCTGGGAACTACGGTAATCGGCGGCATGGTGGCCGCCAGCGTTATCGGCATCTTCTTCGTACCGGCGATCTTTTACGCCGTGGAAAAATGGTCCAGCTCGGGTACGGAACCTGCGTCCGGCACACTACCGGCTTCTTCACCCGCCACAGGAGATTGAACATGCACTCTCGCGCCAGAGTCAGAAACTTGATCGTCGCCGTGTTGTGTTCAGCCTTTCTGAGCGCTTGCATGGTGGGCCCCAAGTATCATCGACCAGTTGTACAGACGCCAAACACATTTCGTGATCTGGCGAAAAGTCCGCAAATCAAGGCTCAGTCGGCGTCTTATGCCGACATGCCTTGGTGGTGGGTATTCAAGGATCCCAAACTGCAGGAGTTGATCCGGACGGCACTTAAGCAAAATTATGATCTGGAAATTGCTACCGAACGAATTAACGCTGCGCGCGCTCAGCTTGCGGTTACGCGTTCCAGCCTCTTTCCCCAAGTAGGGGCCGGCGCCAATCTCAATGGCGGCAAGGAAAATACCTTCCAGTCGAAATATAACTTTCTTACTCTTGCCGGAGATGCTGCGTTTCAACTGGATTTCTTCGGCCGCTTACGGCGCGCCACCGAGGCGGCTCGCGCTGAGTTGTTGGCTACTGACGATGCGAGACAAACGGTTGTCTTGACACTGGCCAGCGATGTGGCGAACGACTATTTCACCCTTCTACAGTTGGACCGGCAACTGCAGGTCACTCACGAAACAGTCACCACACAAACGGATTCGGTCAAGCTGACGAAGCTCCGCCTTGAGCACGGCGTCGCCACGAAGCTTGATGTCTTGCAGGCGCAGCAGGTGCTGGACACTGCGAACGCTGACATCCCAAATTTGGAGCGAGAAATCGGCCAGGAGGAAGATGCCATCAATACTCTACTTGGGAATTATCCGAACGGTGTGCCGCGTGGGCTCAGCTTGGTCGATCAAGAGCTTCCGCCGGAAGTGCCTCCTGGTTTGACATCGTCACTCCTGGAGCGTCGTCCGGACATTCGTGAAGCCGAGCAGATCCTGATTGCGGCCAACGCTGAAATCGGGGTCGCCAAAGCCCAGTTCTTTCCGCAGATTGCACTGACCGGATCTGGAGGAGGCTCTTTCGGACGAAGCTCTGCCTTTACGAGCCTGTTTCCCACTCAAATCGGAATTTGGTCCTATGGTGCACAGGTCGCGCAGCCCGTTTTCACTGGAGGTGGTCTGCGCGGAAATCTGCATCTTGCCGAGTCTCAGCACCGGCAAGCTTTAATGGCTTACCGTCAGACCATCCAACGAGCCTTTGGCGATGTTTCCGATGCGCTAATTGGCTATGACAAGCTGCATCAAGTCCGCGTTCGCCAGGAGGATACGGTTGCTGACCTGCAGGAGTCGGTTCGCATCTCGACGCTTCGTTATGAAGGAGGAACTACGACATATCTGGAAGTTCTGGATAGCCAGAGATCGCTTTACGGCGCCGAACTTTCACTCGCAAGTGCACGAGGTGACGAATTCCGCAGCTTGGTCCAATTGTATCGGGCACTGGGAGGAGGGTGGCAGTGAAGAGACGGGCATTACGACGATGTCCATGCAAGACCTGCATATACATAAGTGAGATGCTGCTGCATTGATGAAGCATTTGGCATTGCGTCCAATTCAGAGCGGATCACAAGTGAATCCGGAAAGGAGGTAAGCGTACTAGCGCGAGGGTTCGACAAGGGTTCGATAAGACTTCCAAAACGTTCTTTTCAGCTCTAACGATTGCGATCCGTGCCTTTGGTTTCTGTTACTTACAACTACTCGTATCCCTTTCACGGCGGTAACACGGGCTCAAATCCCGTCGGGGACGCCAAATTTATCAACTACTTGCAAATCCCCTCCAGAATTTTGTACGTCCATTAACAGTCTAGTATACGTCTTGACGAATATCGTTATAACATATATAGTCAAAAGGAAGTTATGAAAGAGATAAAGAAGGCGCGAGGCACCCCGGAGGAAGCGGCATTTCTGGATCTGCTCCGTACCTGCGATCTGCTCTCTCGCGGTCCTGCTCAGTTCCTGAAATCCGAGGATCTCTCGCCAACCCAATACAATGTGCTCCGAATCCTACGAGGCGCGCCGCCTGCAGGCCTGCCGTGCGGAGAGATTGCGAGCCGCATGATTACCAGAGACCCAGACATCACACGGCTACTCGATCGTCTTGAAAAACGAGAACTGATCTCCCGCTGTCGGGAAACGAAGGACCGTCGGATGGTTGTGGCTCGAATCACCCCGCGAGGATTGAAGCTTCTGGCCCGTCTCGACGAAGCTGTTCAGGAGATGTACCGTAAACAGCTTGGTCACCTGGGCGCGGTAAGACTGAAGGAACTACAGGACTTGCTGGTAGCGGCTCAAGCCAAAGTGGCCTAATTTTTTTCCATTATATGTGTTGCGACGAATGTCGTCATAACGCATATAAGAGATGAAAGGAGAAGCACCCATGAGCACAACAGCCATACCGCAAACCACCACGAGCACCACCACCTGGAGCATCGACCCGGCTCACTCCGTCGCTGAGTTTAAGGTCAAACACATGATGATCGCAAACGTAAAGGGTCATTTCTCCAAGGTCGCAGGAGTGCTGGTCCATGATGAATCCGACCGGACAAAGTCTCGCGTAGAGGCCACAATAGAAGCCGCGTCAATTGAAACACGCGAATCGCAGCGCGACACGCACCTCAAGAGCGCGGACTTCCTGCATGTGGAGAAGTTCCCAACTTTGTCGTTCAAGTCCACCGACATCAAAGTTGCCGACGACGGGGAACTAAAGGTCC
>QIAH01000160.1 GCA_003225465.1 Acidobacteriota bacterium
CATCGGCGACGCGATAGGCTTTCGCCACCATCCGGGTCATGGCTCCGATGCCGACCAGTCCAATATTGTGATCGTCGACCCACTGCGCGATTTCAGCCTCGTCCATGGGTTGAGTATTGCCGTCGATCAGCACCACTTCATGGCCGGGCGGTGTCAGCGCCTGCAGAAGAAACATCCAGAGGTGGGGCATGAAATTGCGTGTTACGCCGTTATCCGGGTTGTATAGCAGGATCTTCATGAGGGCTCGTTTCTTGAACCAGGAAGGCGCTTCCGGACGCGCCGCCGCAAACGACGCCAGAGGTCGGGTTCTCCGCCGGGCTTGCTTGAGATGTGAATGGGAGCGAGTCGGTTGGAGAAATTGTATACCTTGCTGGCGTACTTTGGCGCTTGAATATTCGGCACTCTTGAGCTATCGGCCATTCGCTAGGGAGCCTGTCCTGTCAAAAAAGTGCGCCTGGATCCCCGTGAGGGACGATCATGTCAGGATGGATGCCTGCCGCTTCGGACCTTGGAATTGGACCGCTTCATTTTGCACGGTATCCCTTTTGAACTAACTTGCATCCTCCTCATACGTCTAACATCTCATTTACGGTGCCACGGATAAGGGAATGGTCGCGACGCGTGTACCCGAACTACCCGAGGTGTTGCCGGTGAAGGCCCAGTGTTTGCCGTACGCGCAAATCCCGCATACGAGCCGTCTCTTCCTCGATTTCCTTTCCGATTTCCCGAAGGTCCAGCAGTTTTATTCGAGTTCTCCCTATTCTTCTGAATGGCAGAAACCGACTCGCCGGCCTTATGACCCGGAGCGGTGTGCGCGGGTGAGCGACATCCTCGAGCGCCAGAACCGCGCCTGGGGCGCCTCCGAAAAAACCATTGTGAACATCGCGCGCTTACGCGGAGGAGCTTCTGCGGCTCTGACCGGTCAACAAGTCGGGCTCTTCGGTGGGCCGCTGTTTGCGCTCTACAAAGCTTTGAGCGCAGTGAAACTGGCGGAGCAGGCGACTGCGGCGGGCGTGGACTGCGTTCCGGTGTTCTGGCTGGCCACCAACGATCACGATCTGGCCGAAGTAAATCACACGAACTTTCCGGGCCCGGGTGGAACACTGCAGTTGGTCACAGCTCCAAGTTATGGAGTGGAAGATGCGCCAGTGGGGACAATTCAGTTTGGCGATGAAATCACCGGAGTTGTCGAAGCAGCGGCCGAACTTCTAGGAGACTCGCCGGTTACCGAGATGTTGCGGGAATCGTACCGGGCCGGGGAAAATTTCGGCTCGGCTTTCGCGCGGCTATTCGCGCGCCTGTTTGCGGACTGGGGCGTGATCCTGCTCGATCCGTGCGATCCCGAGTTGCAGGCGATCGCCGCGCCGATCTACAAGGCGGCCATTGAGCGAGCGGCCGAAATCGATGACGCGCTGCTCGAACGCGGCAAAGCTCTGGAGCGGGCCGGCTACCACCAGCAGGTGAAGGTGACGCCGTCCTCTACGCTGCTGTTCACTCTGCACGAGGGGGCGCGCATTCCAGTCCATCGGCGGGTGAACGGCCAGTCGATGGAGTTCCTGGCCGGCGATCGCAAGCTGACGCAGGCAGAGCTGCTGGGGCAGATTGCGGCTGCTCCGCATCAATTCAGTCCCAACGTTCTGTTGCGGCCGATCGTGCAGGACTACCTTCTGCCCACGCAGGTTTACACAGGCGGCACGGCGGAGGTCGCCTATTTTGCGCAGGTCGCGGTGGTGTATGAACGCTTGCTGGGGCAGGTGACGCCGATTCTGCCACGATTTTCGGCCACTCTGGTCGAGACTAAAGTTCAAGGATTACTTGAACGTTATGGCTTGACCCTGACCGATGTTTTTGCCGGCGAAGAGGCATTGCGGGAGAAGATCGCCTCGCGCATTCTGCCGCCAGAACTGCAGAGCGCGTTCGATCGAGCGGGCGCGAACCTCGAACAGTCACTGGCGGCCATTCGCAAGGCTCTCGTTCAGTTGGATAAGACTCTGGCGGAAGCCGCGGACAATGCGGGGTCGAAGATGCAGCATCAGCTCGAGAGCCTGCGTGGGCGTGCGGCCCGAGCCGAGTTGCGACAGACCGAAATTGTCGGGCGCCATGCGCAGATGCTGAGCGCCTCGTTGTACCCGAATAAAACTCTGCAGGAACGCGAAATTGCGGGGGTCGCGTACCTGGCGCGTCACGGAACGGATCTGTTGCGCGAGCTTTACGCTACGGTTCACACCGACTGTCATGATCACCAGGTCATCACGCTGTCTTAGCGGCGAAGACCTGCAAGTAGGTTTACAGCTTGCGGAAACTCTTTTTGAGTTCGGCAGTTTCCCTCAGCGGCTAAAGCCGAACACCCACGTTTTGTCATTCCGACGCCGAACGGCGGGGAATCTTGTTCGTTCACGGCTGCGTCTGTTGTCCAAACACGTTGTGTACACAAGCTCTTCGGTGTCGCAGATTCCTCCGCCGCGTTCGGCGTCGGAATGACAAGAACGATAGAGCAGGGCGATCCCGAGAGTTTTTCAGCAAACTGTAAAGCCGCCACTCATTTTGCTGCACTACGGCGCGGCTGGAAGCCGCGCCCTTTCAAAACGCCAGTGAAATCCGGTCTGAGGGCCATCGAAATCCTGCTTTTTCCGCCGCCTGTTAAGGTGCTATTCCGACTTGCTCACGGCCAGGTAAGTTCCCAAGCCAATCATGATTCCGCCCGTGGCTGTGCGCTGCGCGCGACGGAACCTCGCGGAGGAGCGAATCCGGTTTCCCAACGGGCCCGCAAACATCGTCACTACCAAATCTGCCGATGTGTTCAGCGTGACCGAGACCGCGCCCAGCGCGAGAAATTGCGCGAACACATGGCCGGCTTCGCGATTGACGAATTGCGGGATGAATGACAGGAAAAACAGCGCGGTCTTCGGATTGAGGACCTCGGTGGCGATTCCTTGCCAGAAGGGATTCCGGGGTGGTGGAAGTGCTGCCGTCGGTAGCTCATCTTTATCGCGCGATGCCGCCAGGATCATTCGTACTCCGAGAAAACAGAGGTAAGCGGCGCCCGCGTATTTGACGGTGGCGAATGCGACCGCGGAGCGGGCCAGCACCACGGAGACTCCGGCAGCGGCGGCGAGGACGTGCACCATGCCTCCCACAAAGGTGCCGAGCGCGGAGAGGACTCCTTCGCGGCGTCCACCGGCCAGGCTGCGCGCCAGCACGTACAGCATTCCGGGACCGGGAGCGACGGCCAACAGGAGGGCCGCGGTCAGGAACAGGGCGAGTTTGCTCGAATCCACCATGGGGCGATTCTAAATCACAGAAGAGAATCTTCTATCACATGGTTGACGATGAGGGTCTCCGCGCAGAAACAGGGTCGATCGCGCAATGTTTGCCATGAACTAGAGGTTACCGCTTTGCGCGCGCCGTGCTGTCGCAGATTCCTCCGCCGCGTTCGGCTTCGGAATGACAAGATTTGAAGGTGAGTTGGAACGAATTGGGGTTCGTCGAAGGTTCAACGGATCTCATCACTGGTGAGTGCTTGGCCCGAGGCGGTGAGTGCCGGCCGGCGGCTTCGGCTCTTCGTTGTGATTTTGTCATTCCGACGCCGAACGCGGCGGAGGAATCTCGCTGCGTATCATCGCTGGGTTAGCTGCCAGAATAGATTTCCGGCCACAATATCGCTCTATGCGAGCAAGCTGATCAGCTCTTCCAACGTTTCGACGCGCGGCAGGCCCTTGTCGCGATAGGCTCCGCAGACGTCGAACAGCACGGCTTCCATGCCGGCGCCGGTGGCGCCGTGGTAGTCGACGGCATAGACATCGCCGACATACAGACTTTCAGCGGGCTGGGCGCCCAGGCTGGCCAGCGCGGTTTCGAAGATCCGGGGATGCGGCTTCTCGTGTCCGACTATTCCCGAATCCGTGATGGTCCGGAAGCAGTCGGCGATTCCGCAGCGGCCGAGCAGTTCGGCAATTTTGCCATCAGCGTTCGAGATGACCGCGATCTGGTGACGTGCGGCAATGCGTTCGAGGGCAGCGCGTGTGCCCGGGCGCATCTGGTCCCAATTTGACGAATTGCGGGTGTTCGCGATCAGGCGCTGGCGCAACGGCTCATCGGTCAATTGATGTTTTTCGAACAGCCGCATGTAGAACATGTCCCAGAAGCCATGATCAGCCCGCCCATCATGTTCAAGAATGTCGTCGAATTCGTTCTTGACGATGCATTCGAGTGCCCGGAGGTCTTTCTCGGAGGGCACGATTCCACGCTCGTACAGCGGCTGCAGCATGCGATCGCGATTGGCAAACAGGAGGGTGCTTCCAACATCAAAGAAAACAAACTTTCGCGCCATTTGGTGATTTTATCTGAGGCCACATAAAGGCTGCCCCATGTGCCAACTCAGCTACCTGGAGATCGTGACCGCGCGCGGAAAAAAATGTAAGATCTGAATTCTGAACTCTGGCCGAAAGGAAAATCTCCAGTCTCCACAAAGGGCGAACCCGCTTGTACCTGCTGAACCTGGCGAACCACTTCACCCGTTCCGGCGTCGTCGCGGCCTTCGAGCGACCTGCGCCACCGGTCGCGCTGTTCGCGCTGATCTTCTTCGAATCGTCTAAAAAGGGTGACGCTTATAACATCCTGTGGGCGGTGGTGTTCGGCTTCGCGACATTGAACATCCTGAGCCTGGTGGCAAAGCGTTTTGAGCCGAATCCGAATCGCATGACGTTCGGCGAAGTTCTGGCCATCATGACCGTGATGGTAGCCGTGATTCTACTGGGCTGGGAGATGCTTTACCTCTTCAAGATTCTGCCCATTCGCCTGGGCGGACACTGACGGTTTGGAGTATCATTTCGCTTGAGATGGCGAAGAATTCCAGCCCGTTTGAAGTGACGTGCCCGTGTTGCAATGCCGTGCTGAAGATTGATCCCGGCACGAAGGCCGTCATCGCGCATACCGCCGCAGTCAAGCCCAAAATGTTCAACGACATGGAAGAGGCGGCCCGGGCCATGAAAGAGCAAGACAGCCGCCGCGATTCCATCTTCCAGCAATCGATGGAAGCGCAGAAGCACTCCGCCGAACTGCTGGAAAAGAAATTCCAGGAAGCGGTCCGCAAAGCTAAAGAAACGCCCGATACCGGCAAGCCCATCCGCGACTTCGATCTCGACTAGGGTGGACAAACGGGAGCGAGCGGGTTTCGAAATCGCTGGCGTGCGCCTCGGCAATACTTGTCATTCCGAGCGCAGCGAGGAATCTCGTTCTTTGGTTGCCGCCGGGCACCGCAGATTCCTCGCTCTGCTCGGAATGACAAGCTTCTTACGGCATTCACCACAAAAATCCCCACGGAGCGGAGCGAGTGGGGCACCTGCTGTGGGAACCTGGCGACGAGCACGGTCCGATTAAAATGTTTTCGATGTCCCGACCCTTTCTGCTCGGCCATCGCGGCGCGCGCTCAACCCGATCCATCCCGGAAAATACTCTTGCCTCGTTTGATCTCGCACTCGAACACGGATGCGACGGCTTCGAATTCGATGTCCGCCAGACCGGGGACGGGCGCTGCGTGATCTGTCATGATCCGAAAATCCACGGTGTGGAGATCGCGCGAGCGGGGGCAGGCGATCTGTCGGATCTTCCAGTGCTGGAGCAGGTTCTCGCGCGTTACCGGGATCGGGCTTTCCTAAATATTGAGATCAAGGTCCCGGGCATCGAGAACGCCGTCAGCCAGTGCCTTCGAAATCATCAGCCCGAGCGCGGCTACGTGGTCTCCTCGTTTCTCCCAGAAGTGCTGCTGAAACTCCGCGAGTTTGACGCGGATCTCCCGCTCGGTTTGATCTGCGAGACGAAGGGGCAACTGGCTGCCTGGGACCGGTTGCCGGTTCAGTTCGTGATTCCTCACTCTACATTGACAGATATCAATGTGTGCGATGCGGTGCACGCAGCAGGCCGGAAGCTTTTCACCTGGACCGTGAACCGCCAGGAGCAGATGCTTCGTTTCAAGGGGATGGGCGTCGATGGAATCATCTCGGACGACACCGAGGTGCTCGGAAAACTTCGCAGCGAATGATGGTTAATCGGCGGCGGTGGCGAGGCGCATACTCGTACGCGGCCTGCGCAGGTAGGCGGCGCGCTCCATCTCAAGCGCTTCAAGATTGGCGCCGGTGGTCTCTTCGTTCCATCCCATCACAGCGCCGATGCGCAGGGCGGCTTCGCGGCTGCACGTCTCCGACCAGCACGGTCCTAAAGCGACCGGCACGCGGCGCAGCAACACGTCGCCCAGCGTGACGGCGCATTCGTTGCGGTAAGCCTCGACCGCTTCCGCGACGATGTGTTCGGAGTGTGGGCAAAGCGTGGTGCGCAGTTCCGCGCTGCTTTGCGCCATGCCCGCAATCTCCATGGAGCGCTTGCCGTGCCACTCCACAATGGCGCGGGAGGCCTCTTCGCTGATGCTGGCAGCGCGCGAGACATCCACCACAAAATGATCGAGCAGGGGATCGAGAGCGGGGCCATCCGCGACCGCCAACGGCTTCGGCTCTGCCGGGCGGATGCCGATCATGCGGACGCAATCGCGCGCCACCGAGATTGCCGTGGCCAGGTTCCCACCGATGACTGAGATCAAGCGGGCGACGTTTTCCTGTTGATGATCGTGAATCGAATGTTGCCGGCTGACGGTGCCGGGATCGCCGCTGGGATCGAAAGGCAGGTTGCGGATTCCGGCGAAGGAGTAGCGGATGTCGTTTTGCGAAATGCGCGCCTTGGGGAACAACGACGCCAGCGAGTGCAGCAGGGATTCGATCTCGTCCGATGCGGGATGAACCTTGCCGGGATCGGAGGTGTCGGGAACATGAGTTGCGCCCACCAGGAGCTGCTCGTTCCAGGGAATGATATAGAGCGGACGGCCATCGGCGCCTTCGGTGTAGAGGGCTGTGCTGGGCGCTCCGGGGAAGTGGGAAAGCACGATATGGGAGCCGCGCACGCCGCTCACCATGGGACGCCGCATCTTGATGCCGGAACGACCGCAGGTGCGATCGACCCAGGGTCCGGTCGCGTTGACGATCCAGGTGGCTTCGATTTTCTCTTCAAGGTTGCGGGTCCAGTCGCGCACGAGCAGACCGCGCGCGCGGCCATGGGCCACATCGACTGCCATGACCTGAGTGTGATTGCGGACCACGGCGCCGGCCGCTATTGCCTCGACCAGCCACTCGGCGACCAGGCGCTCCGGGAATTCGCACTGCGCATCTTCGTAATCGAAGATGGACCAGCGCTGCCCGGCATCGAGCGCGCGCTCCAGTTTCTTGCGCGCCATCTCGAAACCGGCTGCATCCACGTTCCTCCCCGCCATGCGGCGATAGACCCATAAGGCGGTGCGCACCGACATCGCGCTGCGCTTGCCTTGGTTGTTCAAAGCGAGCAGGAAGTGAGCGGGATGCGCAAGGTGCGGGCGGTCGCGCAGCAGGCGCTCGCGCTCGCGCAACGATTCGCGAGCGAAGGAAATCTCGCCTTTCTCCAGGGCGCGCAGGCCGCTCAGCATGCGGCTGGAGCGGCTGGTCGTGCCGGCGGCGAAGTCATGTTGCTCGACCAGCAGCGTGCGCTTGCCGGCGCGAGCGCACTCGCGTGCGATGGCAACTCCCATGATGCCACCGCCAATCACTGCGACCTGAAAGTGCTGGCCGGCAAGCGGTGCCCGGTTGGAGTCAGGGAATGGCATGAATTGCTTCATTTCAGCACGCCCGGACGGTACCGGCTCCGAGTGGGCGAAGTTCTCCAGATAGAGTGTGACGTTCGGGCCATGGTTGCGGAAGGTAACCATAGTGCTGCGGCATTGGTGACGAGAATCCGCTTCGATTTGCGGCCGGTTCATAAGTCATTTAGATTGTTTGCGAATGCCCCCGACCACAGGAGAGCGCTTTGAGCGCGCTGTCGCCATCATGGCCCGGCTGCGCGCTCCCGGAGGCTGCCCGTGGGATCGCGAGCAGACCTTCGACTCCATCAAGCCTTACACGCTGGAAGAAACCTACGAAGTTCTGGAAGCTATCGACAATCGGGACTGGGAGGAGCTGAGCGGCGAACTCGGCGACTTACTCCTGCAAGTGTTGTTTTATTCCGAGATGTCGAAGGAGCAGGGGACGTTCACGATCGATGAGGTGCTCGAGAAGCTTTCCGCGAAGTTGGTAAACCGGCATCCCCATGTGTTCGGCGACGTGCAGGCCGAGACCGCTTCCCAGGTGGTGCGCAACTGGGAAGCGATCAAGGCCGAGGAGAAGAAAAAGCGGCTGGAAGCGGGGGGAGGAAAGGCCGTGAAAGACGCGGAAGTGCCGGCGTCGATCTTGGGGGGCGTCTCGTCGGCGATGCCTGCCTTGCTGGAAGCGCACAAATTGAGTTCGCGGGCGGCCCACGTCGGTTTCGATTGGCCGAACGTGGAAGGGCTCTTCAACAAACTGCGCGAGGAGACCGAGGAACTACGCGAGCAACTGGCGGAGTTTCCGGCTCCAGGACCTCGTCCGCACGGACGGGGCGTGGCTGGGTCCGGGAAGGCGACTGTGCCGGACAAACTGCGGGCGCGGCTGGAAGAAGAAGTCGGCGATCTGTTTTTTGTGCTGGTGAATATCGCGAGATATCTTTCGCTGGATCCGGAGTCGGCGCTCAAGAAAACGAATCGCAAGTTCAAGCGGCGTTTCCAATGGATGGAGCAGCGACTTCGGGAATCGGGCCGCGACCCGGAACAGGCGACGATGGACGAACTCGAATCTTTATGGCAACAGGCGAAACAACAGGAAAAATCAGAGCGGTGAAGACGGACTCGATTGTGATTCGCGAGTGTCACCAGCTGGAGGAAATGCGTACAGCGGTGGCGCTGCAAAGAGAAGTGTGGAATTTCAGCGACGCCGAACTGGTGCCGTTGCGGCTTTTCGTGGTGGCGGAAAAGGTGGGCGGGCAGGTGCTCGGCGCCTTCGATGGCAACGACATGGTGGGCTTTGCGCTGTCGGTGCCGGGGGTACGCGGCGGGCACCCTTACCTACACTCGCACATGCTGGCGGTGCGCAAGCAATATCGCAATGGCGGACTGGGGCGGCGCATCAAGTTATTTCAGCGGGAGGAGGCACTCCGGCACGGGTTCGAGCTCATTGAGTGGACGTTTGATCCGCTCGAAATCAAGAACGCGTATCTGAATATCGAAAAACTGGGCGCGATCGCGCGGCGATACACCATCAACCAGTACGGCATTACCACGTCGCCACTGCAGGGTGGGCTGCCCACCGATCGCCTGATTGCAGAATGGTGGCTGAAATCGAAACGGGTGAAAAAATTACTAAGCGATGGATCAGTGCCGCGGACGGAAGCGGTGATCAGAATCTCGGTTCCAGCTGCGATTTATGAGTGGAAAGCGTCGGCCGAAACACGGGAGCGGGCCAGGGATGTGCAGAGTCACAATCGCGAGCAATTCTCCAAGGCTTTTGCGGATGGGCTCGCCGTGACCGGCTACGAGCGGGATGATGCGGGGAATGGGAGGTTTCTGCTGGGGCATTGGGATGAGAAGTGGTCGTAC
>QIAH01000161.1 GCA_003225465.1 Acidobacteriota bacterium
GGCCTCCTGCATCACTGAAGATGTGCCCGAGGATTCGCTTGCGCTTGGGCGCGCTCGCCAAACTACCAAAGAGGGTTGGGCAAAATCGAAGCGCGAAGCCATGGCCGCCAAGAAGAAATAGTTGCGAAGCCATCCGCCGTAGCTGGGGATTCAAAAATTCCGAGCAGCTGTCCCTTGCGGGACGACGGGCGAGGACGCCCGTCGCTCCACTCCCTGTTTCTCTGTGTCTCTGTGACTCTGTGGTGAATTATTTATTTCGAAACGGCCGCGAACAAGTCTGACTTCATCAGAGCCTGGAACTGCTTGTCATCGGTCTTGAAGTGCAAAACCAGCTTGGAGCTGTCGGAGTCGACCGTCAAGGCATCGATGGCGACCTTCTCGACGGGCGTGGCATTCATCTTTTTGTAGAGGATGCCCGCCTTCACCAGCGACGACATGGTCGCCGCAGTCATCGAATCGGACGTGATCACGTCCAGATTGAAATTCACGCCACTGGAGAAATCCATGGTGTAGCGCGATCCCAGCAGGCGCTTCTTCACGGTTTCATAATCCGCCACTTTCGAGGCATCGCCCAATGCGGACCGCATCATGTTCTGGGTGCCCTGCTGGTCGAGGAGACTCCATACCGCGGACCCATCGACGGCGGCCATCATATCGGCCATCTGCGAATTGGAATCCAGGGTCGGAATCAAGCCATCGCGCGCGTCGAGCGCACCCTTGAGCGCGCTATCGTCGCCGAACAGGAGTGTGTTCTCATCCAAAAAGGTCATGATCATCCCGTTGCCCATGGCGTAGAGGGAGGAATCCCGGTATTTTGCGGGCATGATCTTTTTCATCTTCATCCGCTTCAGCACGGTTTTCGACGAAAACGAACCCTGCGCCATGCCCACCACCTTCACGCCCTGCTTGCCCAGCCGATAGGCGGCGAAGGTGAGCTGGTCCACGTCGCGATCGGAGTCGATGCCAACACCTTTCAACGCCGTCTCAAACTGCTTGAGGCTATCGGGCAACACTTGTTCCTTCAGCGCCTGGGCCGTGGGCGAGTCGTGCAGCGCCCGGTAGTCGACCGAGATAATCTGCTGAATGTCGGACGGAATTACGGCGCGCGACGTTGTTCCGAGCGGCATGGCAAACGCCGCCCCGCCCAACAGCACCAAAGAAAGCAGAACAATCAGCTTTTTCATAGGACCTCTGGGAATACCCACTTGGATGCGAAATCCGCGTGTCGAGTTAACCCGGTAAGTATCAATTGTATGCCGCCCAGCGGCAAGCCGGGACAAACTAAAGTACAGGAGCACCGTTGCCGGGTTGGACACCTGGCCAGGTCCCAGGGTGCCCCAGGTTCGCGTCCGTTCTTTGGACGCTAACCTGGGCATACCACGCATCTCGAGATGTCTGATCATCACTGAGTACGCCCGTCATCATTTTCGAGTACGCCGCGCGAACAAGAAAGTAAGACGTGCGGCGTCGGACAGGTGCAGGTTTTTCCTGGCCCCAGGTTAGCGTCCAAAGAACGGACGCGAACCTGGGGCACCGTAGGCCAGCATTTTCTCGCGCATCTCGTGCACAAAATTAGCGTCCTTCATCGAACCTAAATTAATCTCCACATTGGCCAGCGCGCCTTCCACCGCCGCGCGCGCCAGAGCGGATGCGGTCGTCAAATCGGACTTCATGTTCGGATTTGTTATAGGGCCCAGCTTTTCCGCCAGGCGACCTACTTCCCGCGAGCGCTCAGCCACTTCGAAGGGCACGCGGGTCGCCTCCTTCAAGGCGGCAGTGATGATCGCGTCGCCATCGGCCGCTTCTCGCGCCTGCTTGTAGGCCTTCATCACGGCGTTGTAGGACGCGGCGTCGGCATCCACCGCCGCTTTCAAATCCTCGCGAAGCTGCGCCAAGCGCGCGATCGCCGCGCTGAGCTCGTTCTCATGCTGCAAATACGCCTTCTTGCCCCGGGACATGGCCGCCACCATGTGGGCGAGCCCGGCCGCCATCGCTCCGGCTGCGGCCGCTGCACTTCCTCCGCCCGGAGTTGCCGTGGGCGCGGCGAGTTGTTCCACGAAAGGTTCCACGCCCGCGCGAAGCCCGCCGATAGCCATTTTGCCGCCCATCACAGCCGCGAGCCGGTTTTCGAGGATCAACGACGAATCAAAATTCTCCACCTGGAGAAACCACTCCGCCGCCTGCTCCAGCGCTTGTTTCGGAATCAATCCGACGATTTCTGAGGAGACCGGCATGACCCCGTAGCGCGCAGCTTCCCGCTTCACCAACTCAAAGACGCGGTGCACCGGTGTTTGCTCGAAGTCGGTCAGGTTCATCGACACCTGCGCCAGTCCCCTCACCAGGAAGCCCGCGCCTTTCACGAAGCGCATGCCGCCGCTCGAAAAGCGCACGGCTTTGGCAATCTTCTTTGCGATGTCGACATCGGGAGTGTTCAAGAACACGTTGTAGGCGATCAGAAATTTGCGCGCTCCTACCACTGTCGCGCCGGCGGTCGGATGCACGCGCGGTTCGCCAAAATCCGGACGCCGCGCCGGATTAGTCGCAATTTCATCGCGAATTCCTTCAAACTGACCGCGTCGAATGTTCTCGAGGTTCGTTCGTTCCGGCGAAGTGGCCGCGGCCTCGTACAAGTACACCGGAACCTGGTACCGCTTCCATATTTCCGCTCCCACATGCCGGGCCATGGCGACGCAATCTTCAATGGTGACGCCGTCAATCGGAATAAACGGCACCACATCCGCCGCGCCCATTCTCGGATGAGCGCCCTGATGCTTGGTGAGATCGATCAACTCCGCGGCCTTCCCGACACCGCGGGTGGCCGCCTCCTGAATAGCCTCGCGCTCACCGACCAGCGTAATGACGCAGCGGTTATGATCGGCGTCCATCTCGCGGTCGAGCAGGTAAACACCGCTGACCTTCATAGCCTCGACAATGGCGTCAACGCGTGTTTTGTCGCGGCCCTCAGAAAAATTCGGAACGCATTCCACCAGCGTAGACATAACGGGGAAGAATATAGGTTGCAGTTGGAGTGAAGCAACTATGCATGGCAGAAGCTTTGAACCGCAAAGGTCGCGATTGCCGGCAGGATGCCGGCGCTACTGTAGCGCCGCCGTCCCGGCGGCCTTGGTCGCTTGACAATGCGCCGAAGCTCTGGGCTATGACAGTCCAATGGACCATCGAGCGCCTGCTCTGGCCGGTCAAGCCAAAGACTCCGTACCCAGTCACCGCGAACGGCTTGCTGCCAGGAGGCTACGAGCACTCTCTCGATCCACTCGACACCCTGACCTACGCCGCTGCCCGCACGAAGAAGATCACTCTGTCTCGTCTTTTTGAGCAAAAGCAAAATCGCCGGTTCCTGAGGCCTCCGAACGGCGCGGAAAAAGCATCAGGAACCGACGATTTCTATCTAGGCCAAAATGTAATCTACTCGCTTCGCTCGTTCAAACTAAGCAGCAGCTTTTTTCTGCTGTTTGTACTTCGCCCAACGAGCTCTCTGTGCAGCTGCGATTCGCCGACGCGCGGCGACTGACAAAACCCGCTTGGGGCGAGTCACGGCGCTTCGTCCGTTTTGACTCACTCCACGCAGCGCGGCAATGGCAGACTCCACTTGATTTAACTTACTCTGTAACGTTCGTTGCTCCGAAACCAACGACCTGACTACTTTGTCCAAGTTAGGCATGTAACCCCCTGGTGAACGATTCTAGCAAATAGAATCGCTGTCACGTATATCATCGACAAAATTATTCCGTACGTGACTTCAGGCCAGAGTACCAGCCCGCATCGTGGGTTCTGCTCTCACCGAGCGTGGGATTACTGCCCAGAACATTGCATAGCTTTGCAGTGCGAAATCGTGTCGTCTCGGAGGGTATGTCTATTCGGCTTTCACGCTCCCTTATATTGAGAAATTAATCCACGTTAGGTTCATCTTATCTGCAAAACACTGTACAAACCTTCACGCAGAATTCTTCCGCCAGCACCAATCCGCTCGCGCTCATTCTTCGTACTTAAGATGCAGCCGCAAAATTCATCCAGAAAAGGACTCCACGAGCACGCGTGGGAAACTCACGATTATTGCGGTACTCGCGGCTATGGCGATCAGTTCCGCCGTCGCAGCGATGAACAATCCGATGGTTGGGGGCAAAGAAATGTTCCCAGCGAAGAACATCATCCAGAATGCCGTCAATTCCTCGGACCATACCACCCTGGTCGCGGCAGTAAAAGCTGCCGGACTGGTCGATACCCTCGAAGGTCCAGGACCGTTCACGGTGTTTGCTCCCACCAACGAAGCTTTCGACAAGCTTCCAGCCGGGACGGTCGATAGCCTGTTGAAGCCGGAGAACAAATCCCTGCTCACCAAGGTTCTCACTTATCACGTGGTAGCGGGACGTTTGAGTTCCTCGGACCTGTTGAAAAAGATCCGGGACGGCAACGGTACCGCAGAGCTCACCACCGTGGAAGGCGGTAAGCTCTGGGTCATGCTGCACGATGGGAAGCACATTATGCTGAAGGACGAAAAGGGGGGCACGGCACTGGTGACGATCGCCAATGTATTCCAGTCAAATGGCGTGATTCACGTCATCGACACCGTCGTGATGCCTAACTAAAACAACTCCAACCTGACGCAAGAAAGCCGGACTAAGGATCCGGCTTTCGTTCTCCCGGCTCCGCGCTTCCGCAGCGCCTACTTGCGGATCGCCTTCATCGTCGTCGCGAAACTGAACCATCCGCATGCGCACCGCCTTTTCAGGCGCGTTCGATTAGATTGATCCCACAGGCGCCGGTTTCGGCTCAAGGTAACTCCGGAGCTTCCTTGTCCAAACCCGCCCGGAAGGGCCATTCCACCTTGACCTTAAAATTGAGTATGAATAGAGTCCAACAATAGGACCAATCGGGTGGGCTGCCTAACCAAGGCCAAACGGGTGGAATTCATGTCGCGTTTTTATCGGTTTCTTGCGATTCTCGTATTTGTGGCGCGAGTAGGGAGCGTCTCCATGTTGCGTGCCCAGGAACCTGCCGAAGTTCCCGCTGCAGCTCCGCCGCAAGCGACGGACACGCCCGCTGTCCAGCAGGCACCGGATTCCGATCTCGTCACTGAGGTCCAGCAGCTTCGCGCCGAACTGGACCAGCTGAAAAATCAAATGGCGCAGGTGAATTCCATCCTCGAACAGTTGCAGGCCAATCAGGCCGCAAAGGTGGCGACTCCGCCCCGAACCAAGCGCACTCCTCCAGCAGCCTCCAAGAAAACTACGGCCGCTGCCACGGCAACCACTACGCCACCAGTTGCCGTCGAACCGGACGAAGTCACTCCCACGACCGTGCTCGTTTTCCACGATGGACATCGCATCGAAGCCCGCAACTATGCAATCGTCGGCCAGAGTCTTTGGATTTACACGGCGGATGATTCCAAGAAAGTGCCGCTTGCGGATTTGGACGTCGCCGCCACCAAGACGGCGAATTCGGATCGAGGCGTTGTCTTTCAGCTACCCCCGACGAAGTAGGCTTTTGCTTGCGCTCGCTCGCCTGAATTTGCCATGAGAGAGTTCATTGCCCGCGGCCGCTCGTGATGCGCGTCACGACTTTACCTCTCGAATCGCACGGCGCACTCGCGCCATTTGTTCCTCCATCGTCTTGTCATCCAGGTGAGCCGATACTTTCGCGATCAAATTCGCCGCAATCATCTGTGCTTCGGTTAAAGTAAGGTTCTGCTGGCGCGCGCTAAACGCGCTCGATTCATAATGGCGAAGGGCTTCCACCAGCAAGCCCGCGGCATAACCGACCGCCTCGGCGCTCACGCCTTCCTGAATTTCCTCGAGGCTCATGCTCCCATAGCGCAGGGCAGGCACGTCGTCGTCCGGACGTGGTTTCATCGGATTGCTCCCTTCGCTCGCGCTCACCTTCACATTCATTTCCCAACGGGCCATTCACTGATGAACACACGCTCGGCCCGACCCAATCGAACTGGGATACCCTAATACCTAAGTGTCGACAATTCTTGCTTCCATGTGACCACCGTCACAGACGCTCCTCAAACTACCCGCCAAGATGGATTCACCTCGGCCCTCCACCCGGTGTAACGCGGTTCTTATACCGATCACCCCTCATTCGGAAGGCCGAGCACTTTATTAAGGGCTCTGCGTCTTCGAGCCGAGCACGTAGGTACGCGCCGTAAACGAAACCGGGGGTACTAGTATGGCCAGTGATCCTATCAAAATATTGATTGTGGATGACGATGAACAGGTTCTCATCGCGCTGGAGCGCTTGTTGGAGGGCGAGGGTTACAGTACCGCCACCGCCTGGGGCGGACGTGAGGCATTGGCGCTCTCAGAAAAAGCTCGCTTTGACTTAATGCTCGTGGATGAACATGTAGGAGACGTGGATTTCGACGCACTCCGGAAGGGCCTGGCAGTAAGGCAGCCCGGCGCCTGCCAACTTCTCATGCACACCCGGAAAGGGCGGCCCACCTCGAACGGCACGATCTGCAAATGGGAACATGCCGAGATGAAAGCCAAAATCCGCTGTGTTCTCGCCGCCTGAGCTCGTTCTCTTAAGATGCAGTTCTCAGGTAGCCTCCGGCTCATCCCAATTGTACGGTCAGCATCGAGATCGATCCTCCATCCACTCCTTCCACCGGAAACGTAAGCGGTTCCTTCGAGGCTCCTGACCCGATCACGTACAGCAACGGCAAGTAGTGGTCCGGAGTCGGCACGGATAAGGTTGCATCCCGTCCCAGACGATCGTAGTGAATGAGCGGCTTGTGGTCGCCGGAAAGCAGCAACCCGCGCGCCTCCTGCTCAAAGCGCACGGCCCATTCAAACGGATCGACTGCGTGCCGTCCCCAGGCGTACGTGTGCAAGTTGTGCACCAGGTTCCCGCTGCCGACAATGAGAATGCCTTCTTCCCGCAAGGGCGCCAGGCGCTGACCAATTTCGTAGTGAAAAGAGGCAGGCTTGGTCTCGTCAATGCTCAACTGAACGATGGGAATGTCAGCCTTGGGATAGACATGACACAACACCGACCACGTCCCATGGTCCAGTCCCCAGCGCTCATCCAGTTCGACCGCGAGAGGCGCTAGTAATTTCTGTACACGCCGGGCAAGGTCCGGATCGCCCGGCGCGGGATACTGAACTTCGTACAACTCGCGGGGGAATCCGCCAAAATCATGAATCGTTCGCGGCGCGGTGTTTACTGTGACCGCGGCCCCAGGAACATACCAGTGCGCGGAAACACAGAGGATCGCTTTAGGTCTGGGCAGGTTCGTTCCGATGGCCGTCCACCTCTCCGTATAGCCATTCCGCAGGAGCGCATTCATCGGATTCCCGTGTCCGAAAAACAGGGCAGGCATGAGAGTCATAGCGAATCGCCGGTTGCCATTCTAATGGTTTCGCCCCCTCTCGCTGGAGTTCAACGTTTTCTGTTGCCAACCGCACACTTGAAATTGAGAATCTCCCGAATGCCCACCACCACATTTTCCGACACCACGGTCGATCAGCGCAGAACTCTGCTGGCTGCCTCGCTCGGCTGGATGCTCGATGCCTTCGACGCCATGCTCTACGCGTTGGTGCTGACCCACATCATGCGCGACCTCGGCATGAGCAAGGCCACTTCGGGCTTCCTCGCCACCCTGACCTTGCTCGCCTCCGGCATCGGCGGTGTGCTCTTCGGCTTCATCGCCGATCGCATCGGACGTAAGCGCGCCCTGATGCTCAGCATCCTGACCTATTCCCTGTGCTCATTCGCCTCGGGCTTGTCGACTTCCATTCTCATGCTCGCGATCTTCCGCTTCATCCTTGGCCTCGGTATGGGCGGAGAGTGGAACACCGGAGCTACGCTGGTCGCCGAAACCTGGCCCACCGAACTGCGCGCCAAAGCGATCTCGGTGGTGCAGAGTTCCTGGGCCATCGGCTACGCTCTGGCGGCCCTGGTCGCGGGCATCGTGCTGCACTACGCCGATTGGCGCATGGTGTTCTTCGTCGGGGTTCTGCCCGCAGCCATCACGCTCTGGATCCAGAGCCGCGTCCCCGAATCTGAGATGTGGCAGGAACACCATCGCCTCGCGCAGGAATCTAAGCGCGTTGCGGAAGCCCAGGCAGGTTACGACCACTCCAGTTTTGCGCGGATCTTCCAGCCCCCCTTTGTGCGGCACACGTTTGCGCTGTTGTTCGCCAACTTCTTCGGCATGTTTGCCTGGTGGGGTCTGTTCACGTGGCTGCCGCCATATCTCTCGCTCCCGGTAAGCCAAGGAGGACGCGGCTTCGGGGTGATGGGTGTAACCACGCTGCTCGTGTCGCTGAATTTGTTCGGAATGTTCCCCGGATACGCCAGCTTCGGATGGATCGCGGATCGCCTCGGCCGCAGGCGTTCCTACATGCTCTACACTCTGACCGCGGCAATCCTCGTTCCGCTCTATGCCGCCGCCCGCAATCCCTGGCTGATCATGGTGCTGGGCGCCCTGACCGCCTTCTTTGGGACAGGCTTCTTCTCCGGCTCCGGCATCATCGGAAGCGAAATCTTCCCCACCCGGCTGCGAGCACGCGCCCTCGGATTCACCTACAACGGCGCACGCACCATGAGTTCTATCGCGCCTTACGTGATCGGCCGAGTCGCCCAAACCAAAGGCCTGAGCTGGGCCTTCTACCTCTGCGCGGCGGGATTCTTCTTATCGATGCTGGCGGCAACTCAGTTGCCTGAGACCAGGGGAAAAGTGCTCGAATAAACATAGGGGCAGACGCCGCTCGCCTGCCCGGTCGAGCGGAGCTCAACTCGGGTTCGAGTTTCAAGTATCAGGTTTCGAGTTTCAGGAAAATCCTGGTCCACGCCCTTAGTGGCGCCCTTCGTGTCCTTTGTGGTGAATCGCGACCATTTGGATCGTGCCGACTTCCTCGAAACCCGTAACTCACTCGATCGGCTCGACCACCGTAACCTCACCGCCCGCCCGTTCCGGCAACTGCACGATCACAATCGCCACCAGCACGATCACAATCCCCAGCGCCTGAATCGATCGCAAACTCTCTCCCAGCAAAAGCGCCGCCAGCACAATCGAGAACACCGGCTCCAGGCAGCTCGCCACGATCGCGCGTGTCGGCTCCAGGTGCTGCAAGCCAGCGAAGTAAAACGAAAATGGCGCCAGCACCGATACGAATGCGAACACCAGCAAGAACTCCCATTGCAATCCCGAATAGTGTGCCGCCGCGAGCTTCCACGGAGGATTCACAATGAGCCAGAACACGCCTGCACTGAATGTCGTATAGAGCAGCACGATCCAGCGGTCGTAGCGCGCCAGAATCTGGTGCCCGGCAACGTTGTAGAACGCGAACGAAATGGCAGCGAGAATCGCTGCTCCCACACCCAGCGCATCAAGCCGGAATCCGCGTGGCCCGGCGATCCCAATCGCCAAGGCGCTTCCGACCCCGGCCAGCCCCACCGCCGTGATCCGCGGCAGGGTTGGCCGCTGGAAACCCCGTGCCACCATGTACAGCAACACCACCACAGGCGCGGTGTATTGCAGAATGATCGCCGTCGCCACATTCGTTCTTTGAATCGAGAGGTAATAAAAATAATTCGACGCGGCCACGCCCAGCACACCCAGCAGCACGATACGTCCGAAATCTACGGCCGGAAGCCTCAGATTCGCTGAGCCTCGGCGCCCCCAGAGAATCGGCAGCAACACCAGGAAAGAAATCGTCGTGCGGCTTTGCGAGAGAATGAGGGGATCGATCGGCTGCAGCGCCTTGCCCGAGGGAAGCAATCGCCCGGTAAACGCTGCCCTCCCCAGCGTAGCCGCGATCCCCCACATAAAGGTCGCGGCCGCAATGTAGGCATAGCCGCGGATGGGGTGCGGCTTATTCGCCAAGGATTTCGTCGAGTCGTTCAGGATTGAACCCGACCATGACTTCATCCCCGATCACCAGTGTCGGGGTCGAATGGCTGTGGTATTTTTCGGTCAGCTC
>QIAH01000529.1 GCA_003225465.1 Acidobacteriota bacterium
TGCGCGAAACCATTGCCAAGGGCGATAAAGCCGCCGCCGAGACCACCTATCGCGCAACCGTCTCGGCCCTCGACAAAGCCATCCAAAAGGGCGTGCTCCATAAGAACACCGCCGCCCGCTACAAATCGCGCCTCTCGGCGCGAGTGCGCGCCTTGGGCGCAAAGTAACGCCGGCATCCTGCCGGCAACGGCGGGCGAGACGCCCGCCAGACAGCCGCCGGGACGGCGGCGCTACAAAGCGATTCACAGATCCAAGATATGCGCGGCAGCCCTTTGCGGTCTGCCGCTATGTTTTTTCGGGGATTTCTTCAGGACAGACGCAGAGAGAAGAACGACGTCTTCTTGTCCCTGTGCCTCATCTTCGTTCTTGTCCCTGTGCCTCATCTTCGTTCTTGTCCCTGTGCCTCATCTTCGTTCTTGTCCCTGTGCCTCCCATTCTCGCTGTCATCCTGAGCGCAGCGAGGCGCCAGCCGAGCGGAGTCGAAGGACCCCATTCCTGTAAGCAGCAGCAACAGACCAAACAGGTATTTCCGCACGAATCCATCAATGTGCAGCAAATTCAATCTCTCGCTTGTTCGGCTTCCAGTTGGAGGTTTGGGGTTCGTGGTGAAAATTCTTGAGGCCGTCGCCGGTATTTGCGGATGCGGGGTCCTTCGACTCCGTTCGGCTGGCGCCTCACTTCGCTCAGGAGGACAGGGGGTTTCGGTTGGAATTGTGATTTGCTGACGAAGAAGTTCAGGATCAAGCCAACGACCGAAAACCGACGACCGGTTTGCCAACGATCAACCACCAACGACTCATTTGGCCAACGACTGGCTTTGCCGAAGCCTGGCGACTGGAGCCTGACGACTGGTTTTACGGTCTAGGTTTATCGCTGAGTTTTTTGCAGGGGTATTCTCCATTCCACAGCAGGGCCTCGACGCGTCCTGATTTATCCCGCCGGAAGCCCACCCTTACATACAATTGCCGGTAGAAGAACGAATCGTTTTTGGTGGGTTCGAGCGGCAGATAATCTCCACCCGTTCCGCGCAGATATAACGCGTCCCCTTCGGCCCGGATGTCCAGCAATAGTTTCGGATTTACCTCGTAGGTACCCACGAACTGCTCGGGTCGCGCGAGGGGCGCGGCGGTGGTGGAGCGAGGAGCCGGCATCTCGGGATTCTCGCCCAGCGCAATCGCGGCAAGATCCTCGGCCAGCACATTGACTCCGGCGTCTTCCAGATTGCTAAGGACGATCACCATCAGTTGATCATCCGGGAACAGCGAGACGTGCGAAACGAAGCCAGGCTCGCGCCCGTCCTGCTCAAGATATTTGTGCTTGCTCCTGGTCTCGCGCGCGTTCCAGCCGTAAGCTGTCTGGCGCAAATCCGCAAACTTCCCCGACTGCAAGGCGCGGCACCATAAATAAAGATCGTTGGTGGTCGAGTACATGGATGCCGAGCCGGTGAGGATGGTCTTGTCGTAAGAGCGGGCATTGCGCAGGCCGCGGTCGCCCAGAGCTGGCTGATAGCCTGTAGCCCGCTCGGGAATCAGCGTTTCGTCCCGAAACGTTCCCGTGTCTTTCATACGGGCAGGCTTCAGAATCTCTTCAGCCACATATTCTTCGTAAGTCTTTCCAGAAACCTGCGCGATGATGTACGCCAGAAATCCATAGCCCGTGTTGCTGTAGCTGCTCCTGCTGCCCGGCAGAAAATCCAGAGGTTTGGTCTTCACCCACGCGATCAGGTCCGGCAACGTGACCCGCTGATATTTCTTGATCGGGTACTCGGGAAGTGAGTAGAAATCGGGCAAACCGGACGTGTGCGTCAGCAATTGTTCAATGGTGATGCGCTCGCCGTTCAGGAAGTCCGGAATGTATTTGCTGAGCGGATCGGAAAGCTTGAGCTTGCCTTCCTGCTGTAGATGAAGGACGGCGGCGGCGGTGAAGGTTTTGGTCACCGAGGCGATGTGGTATTTCGTGTTCTCGGAGTTCGGAATGTTCCACTCGTAATTGGCCATCCCGTAAGACTTTTGAAACAAAATGTGCGCATCTTTGGCGATCAGCACCGACCCGCTGAAGTCGCCGTTGCGCACGTAGGCCTGCACTTGCCGATCGAAGCGGCTGCCAGAAATCTGCGCCGTCACGGACGCCGATATGAAAAGAACCCAGGCCGCCGGAATCAGCACCCATGCTCGAGGCCGAAAACGCCCAGACCTCACAAACGCACTCCGAAGTGCTCCGCGAGGGCTGCGCGCCACTCGTCTTCATTCTGAAGCATGCGCTCTTCGCGCCCATCCTGTGTGGTGCGAATGAGCTTCAGATCGGCAAGCGTAATGCGCCCGTCGCGCGTGGGCAGGGTACAGATGCGCTGGCGGGTGAAATGCGAGGCCGGCGACGTTTGTTGAAATTGGCAGCGCGCTTCAAAATCGCACAACTGGCGCGGAGTCAGTGTGAACCGGAATTGGGATTTCCATGAGTGTGCGCCCACTTGGCGCTGCATGATCATGACGCCTCTCACGGCAGCAATACGAAATCGCTGGCCGTCTTGTTCCTGCTCAATCTCAGGAATTAGACGCAGGGGCTCCAGAAAAGAATCACCAAAGCCGACATCGGCCAGCCACGGTTCGTCGAGATCGACCCGCAGCGCCATAT
>QIAH01000530.1 GCA_003225465.1 Acidobacteriota bacterium
TGTCGGGATTTGGGGCGATGATTTCGTTTGAGACCGGATCGCTTTCGAATGCGAACAAGATGTTGCGGAAGGTGCAGGACTGTTCCCTGGGGGAATCGCTGGGGGGAGTGGAAACTCTGATTTCGCATCCCGCGACGATGACGCATGCGGCTTTGGGCGAGAAGGGACGGAAGGCGATTGGGATCACGGACGGCTTGGTCCGGATTTCGGTGGGGATTGAAGACGTGGGGGATCTGATCGAAGATTTGGAGCAGGCGCTGGCGGGGATCTAAAAGAGGCTGCCCACGTTGGAGCAGGACTGGCAACGTCTTGTAATGCAGGTATAGGAATCTCACTAGCGGGTTTGGCGGGGGCAATGAGTGCAAAACACCTGTCAACGACAGTCACGCGGCTGACAGCACTTTCTGGCATAATGCGTCGGGCCGAGACCATCACATGCGAATCAGTGAACTGAAGCAGTTTGTTGACACGACAGTGACGCTTCGCATGAGGGACGGGGAGATTGCCAAAGTCAAAGTAAATTTTGTCGATGAAGAATACGAGAACATAGTCGCTCTCATGGTGGAAACCTCCTGCCCAGAGCACCACCGTGCTCCTTGCGCTATATACACCTTTGCCGCAGAGGAAATAGCATCTGCCGAACTGTCGCAGTAAGCTCGCCGCAGCTATGCAAAGAGCAAACTGGAAGTACCGAAGATGTTAAGGGTTTGCCGTCGAGGTGGTCAGGTCACGGACTCGTCGATCCATTTCAGGTACGCCTCGCTGCCGTCTTCGATTGGTAGCACGATGCATTCGGGGACTTCGTAGGAGTGGAGTTCCTGAATTGCGTCTTGCAGTTTTGGGATGGCGGACTCTGTAGTTTTCATTAGCAGCAGGAATTCCTGGGATTCTTCTACCTTTTCTTTCCACCGATAAATCGAATTGATGTTTGGGACTATGTTGACGCAGGCAGCGAGGCGGCGCTCCACCAGCGTCTTGGCCAGTCTCCGGGCTTCTTCCTTAGAAGAGGCAGTGGTGAGGACGAGTCTCTTGTTGGTCATATAAACACTTGCTATCTCGAGCGTGTTCGGCGGCGCACATCACCTGCCGTTTGTGAAATCATCACATCGCCGCAGGTCCATAATATGCAACATGGAGTGGCACGTGAAGAAGATGGCCTGGGCACGCTGGAAAATCCCCACCCAAGCGGAGCTTGGATGGCGCACCCTCGCAAGTGAGAATTGAATCATGACAACCCAGATCAAGTTTGGCACATCAGGCTGGCGGGCGGTAATGGCGGAGGAGTTTACGTTCGCCAACGTGCGGCGTGCGGTTCATGGGATTGCGCGCTACGTCGTGTCACAGAAACCGAAGGGCGCGAAGGTGATCGTGGGGCGGGACCCGCGATTTCTGGGCGAGAGTTTCTGCGCGATGGCGGCGGAAATTTTGTCGGCCTATGGGATCACGCCGCTGGTGATTGCCGAGGCCGCGCCGACTCCGGCGATTTCGTACGCGGTGACGCAGGCGAAAGCGGATGGCGCAATCAACATTACTGCGTCGCACAATCCTCCGGAGTACAACGGGATCAAGTTTTCTACGCCCGATGGAGCTCCGGCGCTGCCAGAAGCGACCAAGCGCATTGAGGCGGAGATTGTGGCTTTTGATGCGTCGGGCGGGAACGGTGCGGGCACGAAAGGGCCGGATGCGCAGGCTCTGGACCCGCGGCGGATGTATCTGTCGCGGCTGCGGGAAATTGTGGACTTGAATGTGATTCGCAAGGCTGGTATTCGCGTGGTGTTTGATCCCTTCTGGGGTGCGGCTCGCGGGTATTCCGATGAGTTGTTGCGCGAAGGCGGTGTTGCGGTCGAGTGTGTGCACGATTACCGGGACGTTTTGTTCGGCGGGCATGCTCCGGAACCTGACGATCACTTGCTCGAAGACTGTCGCAAGAAGATGCGGGAGACGAAGGCGCAAATCGGCATCGCGACCGATGGGGATGCGGACCGGTTTGGCATTCTGGACGAGGACGGCACTTTCTTTCAACCGAACTACATTATCGCCCTGCTGTTCGATTACCTGGTGGAGAGCCGGGGATGGAAGAACGGCGTAGGGAAGTCGGTGGCGACCACGAACCTTATTAATGCACTGGCGCGGCATCACAACGTGGAACTGCATGAGACGCCGGTTGGCTTCAAGTACATTGGCGAGCTGATTAAGGAAGACAAGATCTGTATCGGCGGGGAAGAGAGCGCGGGGCTGTCGATCCGGCACCATGTTCCGGAGAAAGATGGAGTGCTCGCGGGGCTGTTGTGCCGGCACCATGTTCCGGAGAAAGATGGAGTGCTCGCGGGGCTGTTGTGTTGCGAGATGATGGCCCGGCGGGGCAAGTCGCTGGGGAAGCAATTGAGCGAGCTATTTGTCAAAGTTGGTTCCTTCTGTCCGCAGCGGGAGAACTTCCGCTTGACGCCGGAGGTGAAGGAGAAGTTCACTGGAAAGCTGCGGTCCGAACCGCGCGAGTTCTTCGGCCGGAAGGTCGGAGAAGTGGTTCGGAAGGATGGCTTGAAGCTGGTCTTCGAGGATGGCTCGTGGGTCTGTTACCGGCTTTCGGGAACGGAGCCGGTGGTGCGAGTTTACTCGGAAGCTTCGAGTGCGGCGGAACTTGCCAAGTTGAGCGCGGCGGCCAAGCAATGGATTTTCGAGTAGGAAAGTTTCCCGGAGTTCGCTCCTTTCCCAAACCGGAAGATGGGCTGCGTGCCTTTGTGGACAAGGCTCCGCAGGCAGAGGAATGGGCGGAGCGCTGGATGGAGAAATCGCGTCCGGTGTGGAGCGTTCTCTACGGAGAGCGCAGGCGACTGG
>QIAH01000162.1 GCA_003225465.1 Acidobacteriota bacterium
TAGCCGTTGTGCAAACGTCCCCGGGCTGCAAGTCGGACGGAGGAATACCGTCGGGGCTCACGGCGGGCTGGGGCGACACGTGATCGTAAAATCCGCCGAACTCATCGAAGGTCAGGATGAAAATGGAGTCCTTCCAGGATGGGCCATTCATCAGAGCCCCGACGAGTGTGGAGACGTAGTTAGCTCCCGCTTGAACACTACAGCAAGGCGGATTGGCATCGAGGTCAGAAGGGTGCTCGTCGAGACCGACTGGTGAAGCTGGCTCGATAAGCGAGACCTGAGGCAGAGTGCCATTCTTCGCATCGCTGATGAATTGCGTATCTGGAACGATGTTTTGAGGAAACTGACTGAGGACTGTTTGGCCGTACGTGAAATTCTGAATGTAGCTGAGTTGAAACAGGCATTGTGCAGTGGTGCAGCCGTCTGGGCCCGGATGGACGTAGATTTTCCACGTGATGCCGGCCTGCTGAAGTTCTTGAAAGATTACGGGAGCAGTCACGAGCGTGCTGGTCGGCCCAAGCGGATAACCATGGCCCTGGGAAGTCGCAGCCAGGAGGTACATTCGATTAGGAGTGGTACGACTCATCACAGGAGAAAACCAGCGATCCGAGGTCGCAAAGTTCGAGGCCATAAAGTAGTAGTAATTCAGGTCCCCGCCATCGTAATAGCCCATCGCCCGTTGTCCGGTAACGTCATTGAAAGGAGGCTGAATGTTGCGCGCATCATGAGCGGCTGTGAAAACGAAACCATCAAGAGTAGCCGTGCCTGAAGATGGATTGGAGAGGTTGAAATCGACGTGGCTCTCATTCCATGATGGACTTGGATTTTCTACGCACTGAGTTGAGAGGTGATAGGACTGGACCGGCGGACTTTGTGAATCCATGGTGCAATCACTTCCCGGAAAAGCAAAAGCCGGATCGCATCCTGGATTGGCGGGTGGCGCTCCACTGGCTGCATTCGTTGGAAATTGCGGCAGGCCATCAAAGGCCTGGTCGGGGTAACCGTAATTTGCCCAATATTGCCGCATGGCTCCGAAATAATGATCGAACGATCGATTTTCCTGAGCGATAAATATGATGTGATTCACGGAAGTCTGCAGACTGTTGCCAGTGGTAGTCGCGGTGGTCGCGGTTTTGGTGAGGCCTTGGCACCCAATTAACGCGCAAATTAAGGGAATAGTAATTGCGAGCAAGAGCACGCTTCCCGAGAACCGAGACTTAGTCATCAAAGAACTCCTGGGATCAGTCTTAAGAGAACCAAAACAAAATTCGAAATGATCAAGAGGCTTGTACCTCATTGATGCCCCTGCGGAGTGACCGGGGGTTGGGCAGCGGTTGGAGGCGGCGGGGGAGTGGGCATCGATGGCTGGATTTGAGGCTCACTCGGTGGTGCCGACGGTTGTTTGTCTTGAGGAGCAATATCGCGATCCGGCAACCGCGGCGGCGGCAGCGATGGGGTAGGAACTCCGATCGGCGCTGGCTGCTTGGGTTCATTGGCGGAAGGCTGGACGCTTGCAGACCGAACGATCAACTGAACCGGTCGCCGCGATTGACGCTTTCTCTGCTGAATCGCCTTGAGAGTAACTTCTACTGCGTCCTGATTGGTTTCCGCGAGCGGCCCCACCCTTCGTCCCTCTGCGTCCGCTCGCGTTGCGTATGTCACCCGTTCATTCGCTTGTCGCGCAACCCGTGCGGCTTCGTAATACATCTCGGCGGTTTCGCGGTCCCCGCTGAGTTCGTCGATGTACCCGAGGTTGTTCAGGGTGAACGCATTTTGAGGATCTATTTGATACGCGTCTGTAAAGAATTTGCGGGCGTCGGACGCATCGTTATGGTTTAAGGCGGCGACCCCGCGCAGATTCAATCGAGCGACTTGGGCTGCCGTGTCTTCGCCCTTTTCAATTGACTGTCTGACTTCTACAGCATTGTGCTCCGCGATCTCGCTGATCGTTTTGCCTCGCCATTTTTTTTGTGGAGTAAGCAGAACACGCTCGTCCGAGTGCAGGTTTGCCGCTTCGGTGTAGTACTGCAAGGCAGCCTGCAAATCGCCTTCGGACTCCATCACAAATCCCAGGCTGTCGAGAAGAAACGGATTCTTCGGATTGCTCTGGAGGGCCTCTTTGAGCACCCTCTCGGCTTCGAAGACCCGTCCTTTCTCAAGCAACGTCATGGCCTGGAAGTTCGCCTTATTTCCCTGGTAAACGGACGTCTTCGACGACTGGAACGCCATGTTTACCGATTGTCCCTTCAGTCCTTTCCTGCTGGCTTCGTCGATTACGGCCTCGGTGCTGGTGTTGGCGGCAAGTTGGTAATATTTCAAAGCGCGGTCAACGTCACCTTCAATCTCGGCGATATAACCGAGGTTATTCAGAGTGAACGGGTCGTCCGGATCAAGGAGATAGGCCTTTACGAAATGCTGTTTGGCTTTTTTGACGTGTCCACGCTTCAGTTCTTTAACACCGTCACGGTTCAACTGTTGGACAGGGGTAGCGCGAGTCTTTGTCGGCAACGGCAATCGAAGATCGCCCCGCTGGGCCGGGCTGGGCACAGTGGCAAGAAGGCAAATGAGTACGACTTGAACGATCCCTACTGCCATGCACATCGCCCGGGCGTGATTAAGTTTCATAGGTCGGCAGCTTTGATGCTGAGCCAAGGGCGAGCGTTTGGTCGTTCCCAGTAGTTTTTTTAACCAACCATTTAGGGTTGGTTTGCCATCGAATACCGCGAATGCGGCTGAACCTTTTTCTGATCGGAGTCTTGTGGATAGGCGCGGTTCTCCCACCCTGCCATGCTCAGACGCCTGTCCCTCCTCCCGCGCGCAGCGAGAGCAAGTCTGCCGCGACGGATACCTCGCTCGATCTGCCTCCTCTTCCCAGATCGGAAGTCAGCCTGATCGGGGGGACGGTGGTGCGAACGGATCCTATCCGTGACCGAATAGTTGTTCGGGCTTTTGGCGGCAAGGATCTAACTTTGGACTTTGATGTCCGGACGCAGATTTTGCAGGGAATGAATGTGCTTTCAGTTCGCGATATTCGGCCGGGCACAAGAATCTACGCCGATACCATTTCGAAGGATGGTCGAATCTTTGCAAAGACGATACGAATCGGGACGGGGGCGTCCGTCGGCGAGGCCAGAGGCCAAGTGATCGACTACGACGCTGCGGAAAGGGTTTTGCGGGTACGAGACTTGATCTCTTCCCAACCTTTCTCCATCCATATCGGTGGAGCGACCGAGGTCCAGGCCGACGGGCGTGCTGTGCCCGCGACAGAGTTAGTTGCCGGCTCGCTTGTACACGTGACGTTTCGGTCAGGCTCTGAAGGGAGCAATTCTGCTCAGAAGATCGAGATACTGGCTCGCCCGGGTAGCACGTTTACGTTCGCGGGGAGAATTGTTGTTGTCGATCTTCGTGATGGACACCTGACGCTTGCTGAAAGCGCAAGCGAAAACACGTTCGAAGTGGCGCTAGATTCACTCTCCCAGGACGCTAAGCTGCGCTTGAGACAGGGCGCGGACGTAATCGTTCAGGCTCGCTTCGATGGTCGTCGATACCAGGCGCAGAGTATCGAACCCATGTCCAATCCTCAACCGTAAATTTCATGCGCCGGCCGAGTGGCCGTCAGTCGAGGCTTGCATCCCCGAACTCGTTTCGTAGTATCCACCTTACGTAGTAGTCCCGGTCATGAAAGATGTACCGGATCATGTTGCCCGCATAATGTGTAAGGGTTCGGAAGTCGGTCCGATACCAGCAGCACCGTGTCATTCGGGGCGACAGCCCGCAATAAAACCGAAATTGTTGTGATACTGCGTCTGGCGATAGCAGCATCGCGGCAGCCATGCGATGATTTCCCTCGATAATGGTGAGCGGGCCAGTCTCATCCACACCAATCAGCAGCACTGAATTAGGCACGCGATGCTCTTGCAAGTCTGCGGCGACAGATCGCATTTTGGCCGAGAACGGGCTCTTGTCCTCACACTCAACCGTTGTCTTGATTCTTTCGATCATGCGAGTCAGATAAAAGTCCCCTTCTGCAAACTTGCGCCACTGCTTTCGTGGAAAGGCGCGGATGCGGGGTACATCGGACGATTGGAGTTCGATCTGCCACCATTGCGTATCGTTCGGCAATTCCCGCCAGAGGCGTCCACGGCGACGGAATAACAGGGTTTTCCGAATCGCATTGTCGCGCTCATTGGTAACGTCAGGATCCGAAACAATACTCGCAAACCTTTCGCGATAGGTATCGAACTCCGGTTGATAGAACTCAGCTTTCAGAAACTCGGCAATTATTTCTGCTTCCGAAGCACTTCGGATCTTGGCGAAGCCAGCTAATCTCGAAGGCTCGAATTGTTCTTGAGAGGAGGAAATAACGGGCCAGAAAGGTACGCTAACGGCTAACAGCAGGCCGAACATCAATACCAGTTGCACCATGATGACCTGCTGCAGAGTGTTGTGGAAGATCATGATGCCTAGCGGCAACAGCCCGCTGAAGGCGAGTTGGATCCAGGTCGCATTAGCAATCCGGCGAGACATTTCGTACGTCAGCAACACAACAGCAACCGCATACACGCTGGTCATCGCACTATAAGAACCAAGGAGCGAGGAGAAAGGTGCGCTGCCGACATCCAGGAATGTCGCTCCAAGAACTGTCCTCCAGAGCGATGTGGGCGCCAACCACACAGCCATGGTGAACAATGAAGTCATACCGGTCACGAGCCAAAGAGCACTTTGCAGGACGGTTCGGCTCGCCCGCTGATGGGAAGTGGCAGCAGATACAGGAAACATGCTGCTGATCACCGACCACGAGAACATGTATACGACCCGCCCGACCAGAGCCACGACTGCGTACAGACCCGCAACACGAGGGGGAAAATAATGCTTTACGAGAAGGATATCCAGGTTGCTGATGATGACTTGTCCGAAGAAGAACACGGTAGCCTGCATCCCCTCCCGGAATGAAGCCTTCACCTGGATTCGTACTTTCGAGGCTTGTTCCAGTTTCGAGCCGGAAGTGGCATACGCAAGCGCAATTGAAATTACGACCGCGCCGATGACCCCGGTGACACCTAAGCCGTAGTGGAGCATGATCAAGGCACCGACAATCTTGATCAATGCTTCCAAAACGAAATTCAGTGCGAGGCGGCGAAAGTCGTAGATACCCTGCAACATGCCACGTCGCACACCCAGGGGGACATAGATTGCCGTCCCGAATCCCAGCAGAATGATGTCATGCGACTCCGGGAGGTGGAGGTATTGTGCGATGACCGAACTACCGAGCATGATGACTGCTCCGATAAACAATCCCACTTGCCAGGAACGACGGAGCAACTCTCTGTAGATGGCAATCTTGCCAGACAGGTCAGGGCTCTTAGCCACCAGTTTCGAACACACCAACTGAAAGGCCAACGTCACCGCGGAAAGCAGCATTAGGACCGTATAAATGGCCGTGGCGTGACCAAAGCCCTCAGGTCCGAGACCGCGCGCGATTGCAATGTTGTAGAGAAGGTTGGTAGCGCTGACAAGGCCAGTACTGCCCAGCAAGAGCGCACTCCCTTGCAGCATGCGGGTGCGCAATGCAGTTCGGGTGGTTTCATCCGAAGCGATGATATCGGCCGACGGGGTCGTCAGAGTTGGATCCGCAAGGGTCATAGGCCTAAGCAGGAAGTCTTAGATGCGGTTCCAGTTGCAAACGGGCGCCTGCTCCGGTCCGCAAATCCGACTAAAACAACGTGAAGCGCACAACCGGCACTACGGCAGTTCGAGTCTGTCCCGCAAAGGCATAGAAAGTTTGTTGCTCAATGCCGAAGGAGAACCTCATCGGGTAAGAGACGGAGCCGCTTTCCAGGCCATCTCTTCGTTGCGCTTGTGTCTCCCTGACGTAGGAGACGAGGAATCGGCTGGTGAAATTGTCATAGGAGTGAAACCCCTCGCCCCGTGACCATGTGCCACTGGCGCTTGCTGACCAACGGCGATTAACTTTGACATCCACACCGAAATTGGGACGGATCGTTTGTGCGATCGCGAATTGGGTTCCCTCCACGCGCCACGAGCGCAGGTATTCGCCAACGACGGAGGCGTGAATGTTCTCGCCGAACTTCCGATCGACTCCTGCGTAGGTGCTAGTACTGAAATACTCATGGTCAGCCGGTCCAAACAGCAGATCACGTCCGCTGTAGCCTGTGATGAAAGCGGTTTTGCTCCAAGGGCGGCCGACTCGAAAATCGAGGGCAGCCGAAAAATCTCGGGAATGCAAGTTTTGCTCCGTGAACGGTCCTGCCTCTCTGATAACGTTCCCGGAAAAGGAGAGCCAATTCCCGATGGGGCTGCTCGCCACGTACACGAATTGACGAAACAAGTTCTGGTTCATGTCGCGGGGGTCAAGGGTGTCGCGACGAATCGTGAATTGCAGACCCGGGGTGATGCTGAGGCGGAGGCTTCCAAGGCGAACCATCGGATTAACGGCGAAGTTGAAGATGGTGTCCAGCGTGTTTCGCTTCTCGATCAATAGTTGGCTAGGAATTGAAATGGTGCCGTATGCATTCCGTTCGCCAACAAAGCCACTGATAAGTGGGAACGAGCCGAGGTGCAGGTGATAGCGCGCATCTGCGAACGTTTCGACGGAATGGCGCGGTGGTGGCAATAATAGTCCACCGTTTTGGAATCCTCGCAGCCGCGCATCCATCTGGTAGATGTTTTCGTCCTCGAAAATGGGCCCGATCTGAAAATGAGATCCCACGCCGAGTTTTTCAGTGATTTGCCTTCCTTCCTCTTCGGACAACTCAAACTCTGCATTCCGAGCGGCCGGATCCTCCGGCTCAAGCGCGTTCGCCTGGGCAAACATCGACAGAGCGTGGTACGTGTCGCCTTCCTGCCGATATACATTTCCGCGGGCTACCAAATATGCGTAGTTTTGCTTCTCTTCATCGGCGTCTTGCGGACCAATGCTCGCGAGCGCGGCTTCCGCATTTCGAGTTTCACCCATTGCCAAAGACGCGTTCGCGATTCCTACGGCGACTGCCAAGTCGTCCGCCCCGAGCGCCTGGGCCCGGGCAAACAATCTCTGTGCGAGAGAAAACTGTTGGATGGCCATGAGCGTGTCAGCCGCATCCAGCTAGTCTTCGGAGGTGACGACCTCCGGCGCTGAGACGCGCGCCTCGGCGAATGCAAGCGACACCTGCTGCTGGGCGTCCGCCGGACGATTTTCCTGAGCGAAAAAACGGGCCAGTGCCAGACGTACATGAAGGCGGTCTGCGTTCGACAAGTCCAAAGCACGAGCGTAGCGCTGCATGGCCTGATCGCGCTCTCTCAGTTCCATGAGCGCCTGAGCGGTCGCGAGAAGGATGCGGTAATCATTTCCTCCGGCGCTTTCTGCGCGTGAGATTGCGGAGGTCGCATCGGAGGTGCGCCCCAACTTCGCATAGGAACGGGCCAGTTGAGCATTGAGGAGAGAATCGTTGGGTGCAACGGTCAGGCCTTTGTTGAGCGAATCTACGGAGGCTTGATACTGGTGAAGACGATATTGTGCGTCTGCGAGGGAGATATAAATGGCTTGGTCGCCTGCCTGAAACTTAAGAGCGCGCTCATATTCACCCTCGGCTCGGCCGAACATCGAGCGTTGACGATACGCCTCGGCTCTCGCTAAATGGAGGCTGCCGGATTCAGGCAAATTCTTTTCCGCTAACTCTGCCTCCTTCAGAGCCGCTTGTGGGCGCCGCAATTGGAGCATCGAATAAGCAAGGCCGAGATGCGCCTCGCCGTAGTCGGCGCGAAGGGCAATCGCCTTGCGAAAATCCTGTTCCGCTCGCGTAGGCATGCGCATGTCGTTCCAAACATACCCACGATTCATATAGCCGGTTGCCATTTGAGGGTCGTGCTGCAGCGCGCGCGTGAACGCATCCACGGCTTGCTGATGTTGTCCGTTGTGGGCGTATACGTATCCGGCGATGAGAGGTAGATCCCTGTCTTTGGGAAGCGATGGTTCGAACCTTTGCACGACCGCCATTGCCTCGTCGTAGCGGTTCATGAAAAGCAAGTCATAGCCGAGATAAACCGGGGCCTCTGGATCGCGTGGCAATTTTTCGATCACCGCATAGCCAAGCTTGGCGGATTCCTGATAGTTGCCGGTGAGGGTCAGGTATCGTTCGTGCTCGCGCATGATCTCGGGATTTAAGCGCTCAGTATCGGTTGCGCGATCCAGCCATTTCTTCGTATTTGGTAGTTGGTGGGCCTCCAGCGCGGCATTCATGGCCCTGGCGATGATCAGGGGATTCTCCGGTGCAAGCTTGTAAGCCCTTTCATAATTCGCTTGAGCATCAGCAAAGACGCCCTGTTCGGTATTTAGATCGCCCATCGCGAGATAAGGAACGTAATCGTCAGGGTCGAGGCGGCTCAGCTTTTCGAAATATTGCCGAGCTTCATCCACGTTACCAGTTTCTCGAGCAAGATACCCCAACGATTCCAAGGCGGGCGGATTGCCTGGATCGAGTTCGAGCGCCTTCAAGTAGATTTTCGTGGCGTCCTCGGGCCTTTTAGTCCTTCGCAGCAAATTGCCGTAGTTGAGCAGAAGATTGATGTTAGCGGGCTGCAACTGGAGGGCTTCGCGCAGATCGTTTTCTGCTTCCGTGTAGTCCCCGGATTCTACGGCACTGGTTGCTTTCAGACGCAGGAACTCAGGCCGGTCTGGACCGCCCACATCCAGTTTTTGGAGGGCTGATCGAGCCGCTTCCGATTGCTGGTCGGCTTTGTCATTGTTACCCGCTTCCCGATAGAGCTGGGACAGGTCAAGTCTCAGTGCGATCGGATACAGCACACCCTCAGGCACCGAGCCAGGCATCGACTGAAGAGCGAGTTCGTATTCCCGAATAGCAGCGTCATTCTGCCGTCGAAGGCGGTTGATTTCTCCGCGAATCGCGTGCAGCCGATAGTGATTTGGGTCGAGCGACTCAACTTGCTTTAGCAGGGGCTCGGCTCGCGCAGCACGTTTTGCGCTCACTTGCGCCTGGGCAGCGTTCAGTTGGATATCAACCTGTCCGGGCGCTCTGTTGGCGGCCTGCAAGTAAACATCCGCGGCTTCGGTTTTCTTTCCAGCGAGTTCGTAGGTATACGCCAATTCCGAGAGATAGGCCGGGGACTGCGATGGCACAGACTTGAGGGTAGCGATTGCCTGATCGTATTCGCCCGAGTCTCGGTAATAACCCGCGACGGAACGAAGTACCTCTGGATCTCTGGGGGCTCGACTGCGGGCGCGGTCGAGCAATTCTTTGGCTTTATTCTTGTCCCCCGTGCGCTCATAGGCGCGCGCCATTAACAGTTCGTTTCTTGCGGAAGGATGTATAGCATCAGCACGTTCGAGGTATGAGAGGGCGAGCCTGGGGTCGGATGAAAGGGTGAGTTCACCAGCTAGTCGGAGGTCGGCATCGCTACTGGGATTTGCGGCGATAACGCGCTTGAGGGTCTCCTCCGCATCTTTGTTGCGGCCCATTTTCGCGTACGTCTGCGCCAAGCCAGACAATCCTTCGATGGAGGACGGGCGGGCTTGCAGTCCGCGATTGTAGGCGTCGACAGACTCGGAATATTGTCCCGCGAGACGGGCGGAGTAGGCGTAGAGAAACCACAGATCGGGATTTTGGGGCGCCGATTTAGCGGCTCGCGCTGCGTGCGATGACGCGGCGCGAT
>QIAH01000163.1 GCA_003225465.1 Acidobacteriota bacterium
ATGATCCTGAAATTCGGGAAATCATTGTTGGACGTTTTCGGGTTGTATACCGCTTTTGTGGCGCAGCGATTGAAGTAGCTACCGTTTTTCGGGCTTCTCGAGAATACCCAGAAAAATTCTGATCCGTTTGTCGGGCAGATTTGGATGTCTCTAGCGGAGTTCAAGACCGAGATATCAGTATGCGCGCAAGCCCTTGAGCAGCAACAACGAAAAAATTGGTCGGGACGGGCAGATTTGAACTGCCGACCCCTCGCACCCCAAGCGAGTGCTCTACCAGGCTGAGCCACGTCCCGACAGGAAGGATCCGCCGCCTCAACGGCTGCGAATGGGGTTGACTGGAGAATTCTATCACCACGCACAGCGATCTCGAAATGATAGCGGCAGGGTGGTTATCGGCGTTTGCCGCGTTTTTTCGCGGCGTGGGCTTCTTCGAGCAAGGCGAACTGGAGTTTCTTTTCCACCGGATCGATGCGGTCCAGGATCACGTGCACGGGCTGACCTAGACGATAGGTCTTGCGCGTGCGCTGTCCGATAATCTCGCGGGTGGTCTCGTGATAGACGTAATGATCGTCGGTGAGTGTGTTCAGAGGAACCAGGCCTTCCACGAAGAGGTCGGTTAGTTCGACGAACAAGCCGAACTTGGTCACGCTGATAATCAGGCCATCGAAATCTTCTCCGACACGATCCTGCATGAACTTAACCTTCTTCCACTCCATCAGTTCGCGTTCGGCTTCGTCGGCGCGACGCTCGGACTGGCTCGATTCATCGGCGACATCGTGGAGTTCCTCGAGCGGGATGGGGCCGCCCAGTGGTTCGAGCGACTTCTGCTGGGTATCGCGGTCGCGGCGCTTGGACCATGGGGTTGCAACTGGTTCCTGATGGCTCGAACGACGCTCGTCCTCTGAGGCTGTTGGCCTTTTTTTCTTCGCATCCCGATCGGCACGACGGAAGTGTCCTTCCGTGATGGCATCGCCTTCAGACATCGCGGCTTGCGCCGCTCCGACGGGCGAGACGCCCGTCGCTCCACTGACTCCTACGGGCACATCTTCATCCCATTTTTCTGGAGATGTATGCAGAACTTCTTTCAGGATGCGATGCACGATGAGGTCGGGATAACGCCGGATGGGCGAGGTGAAGTGCGTGTAGGTGGGCGCGGCAAGGGCAAAGTGGCCTTCGTTCACCTCTGAGTAACGGGCCTGCTTAAGTGAGCGCAGCATCAGGTAGCTGAGGATCTGCTCCTCGGGCTTGCCGGCAATCTTTTCAGTCAACTTCTGGTACATGCGTGGAGTGATGTGGACTTCCTTCGGGATTTCAATTGGGCGCACATTGCGGCCGGTGCCGCGACTGGCACGGCGGTCGGTCTTCATCTGCATCCGCTGGATCGGCAGCGCGCCCACGCCCAACGAGTAACCGAAGGTCGCGGCGATCATTTCAAACTCGTACACGCGCTTGGCATCCGGCTTCTCGTGGATGCGGTAAATCGCGGCGACGCGCTTGTTCTCGAGATACTGGGCCACGCTTTCGTTAGCCGCTAACATGAATTCTTCGATAAGACGATGTGCGATATTCCGCTCTGAGCGAGTGATGGACTTCATCATTCCGTTCTCGTCGAATTCAATCACGGGCTCGGGCAAGTCGAAGTCGATCGAGCCACGGCGCACCCTTTTGCGATTGAGGATCAGCGCGAGATCACGCATCTGCTCGAACACGGGAACAAGCGCGGCATAGCGCTGGCGCAGGACCGCGTCGCCTTCCAGTACAGCGTTCACATCGGTGTAGGTCATGCGCTCAGCGGAGCGGATCACACCTTCGTTGATCTCGTAGCCGACCACTTCTCCGCGGTGATCGATTTCCATGACGCAGGAAAGGACGAGCCGATCGAGATGGGGGCGCAGGCTGCAGATGTCGGTAGAGAGCTCAAGGGGCAGCATCGGGACAGCGCGATCGGGGAAATAGACGCTGGTACCGCGCAGGCGTGCTTCCTGGTCGAGGGCGTTGGCTTCCGTGACGTACTGCGCGACGTCGGCGATGTGCACCTGCAACTCGTAATTTCCATTGGCTAGCCGGCGTACGGTGACTGCGTCATCGAAGTCGCGAGCAGTTTCGCCGTCGATCGTCACGATAGGCAGGCCGCGATAATCGCGTCTCTTTTTCAACTCGGGCGCGGGAATCACATTCTCGACGGCTTGCGCTTCGTTCAGCACCTCGGGCGGGAAGCGGTGGGGCAGATGGTGCTTGCGGATCATGATTTCGACGTCCACGCCGAAGTCATCTTCGCGTCCGAGGATCTCGACCACCTTGCCGCGCGGATTCTGCGTGGGCGAGGGCCAATCGGTAATCTCGACATCGACCACGACTCCATCGAGGCCGTCCCAGGCGGCGCGGCGGGCGGCCTCATCGCCGAGCACCCTGTGCACACTTTTCCGGGGCGAGCGGCTCCTTGTGGGGCTCCCGTCCCCGGCAGCGGTTCTGGTGGGAGTTACAGGACCAGCGCTAGTGTCTGGAGTCTCCATTCCTGGCGGGATCATGATTTCCTGGCGGATTTTCTCATCGATCGGGGTGACGAAGTTGTAGCGCGAACCGTAATGGAAGGTCCCGACCACGGTCGGATGGGCGCGATTCACCGGCCGGATGATTCGGCCTTCGGCGCGACCGTCGGGACGGATCGTGACCACTTCGACCAGCACCTGGTCGCCGTGCATTGCATTCCCGATGAAAGGTGGGGGGATAAAGATATCTCCAGCCAGTCCCCTGAAACGGTCACCCAGCGACTTCGGATCAGGCAACACGAACCCGTAGCCGTCCCGATGCATGCTGAGGCGGCCGACAATCATGTTCTTGCCGGAAGATGCGGAGGGCAAAGCGTACCGATCGGAATCCACTCTTAACAACTGGCCGGATGCCACCATGCGCTCGAGCCGCTCATCCAACTCACGACGTTGCTCGCCCCGCAGTCCAAGTTCGCGCACGAGCTGTTTAAAACCAGCACTGCGCTTCGGTTGGCGCTCGATTTTTTTAAGGATGGCAGAATCGGAGAGCATGGGAACTTCCTTCAAAAACTATCTCACAAATATAGGGAGTGCGCCGCGAGCGCATTCACGTACCGTAGAGCAACGAAGCCGGCTGCCGGGATTACCTGAGTAACCTCGGCGAACAGGCGTCCGCACAGGTAACATATGTGTTATCAACGCGGCCGGAAGCGGTCGGAAACAAAGATACAATGCACGTTATAGGGCAGAGTATGAATTCTGGCGCAGGCACGGGCGCAGGCAGACGAGAGCGCAAGTATCCGCGCGTGAAAGTGACCCTGCCCGCCGAGGCGCGGCACATTATGGAAAGTTTCCCGCGCCGTGGCCAGACCGCCAACATCAGCGAGGGTGGCTGCTATATCGAGATGGTACAGACCCTCGAGCCGCCAACGTGTGTCGATGTAGTGCTCTGGCTGAACGATGAGAAGATCCAGGCCCGGGCCGAAGTTGTCTGCCGCCACGCGCATCTGGGTAACGGCATCCGTTTCATTCGCATGTCCGACGCGGACAAGAAAAAGCTTCGCGAGTTCGTAGAAAAAGCACAGAAGAGCGGTGGAGTACCGTTTCGGAGACTTGGCCCTTAAGGTTCTGTCTCAAAGTAGGAACAACTGATCGGCTTTTTTGTATTGCGCGCAAGCGCCCTCATTCATATCGGCTTGCGTCTGGCCATGCAGGCCACCCGCCGTCAACATCAGCGATCCCAGAACCACCTATTCACCGAGGCGTCCGCTCATGCGATCTCCGCCCGCGAACGGACGCTGCCAAAGTACCTTTCTTCGAGGATATGACGATGATGGAGTTCGTGGCCGCCGATCACGTACGCGATGGCGCGCACGCTGATTTCGTTATTGTTGGCGATGCCGCGTCGGGTCCAGTCCGCAGGGCGCAGGTTGCGGAAAAAAGCGAGCGTCGCGGCACGAATATCCTGAAATTCCTCTACCAGATCTGCCAGCCGGAGATCTGAATAGGGGCCACCGCGAATGTAGTCATCCTGCTCGAAGCCTTCGATGGGTGTGCGATCGTTGCGGGCGATGCGCAGCGCGCGATATGTCATGATGCGCTCGGTATCATTCATGTGCCCGACTACTTCCTTGACGCTCCATTTGTCGGGTGCGTAACGGAATTCGCCGTCCTCCTCACCATGGGCGGAGAGCAGCGCTACCGTCTTCGGCAATTCGTTGACAAGCGTCGCGAGAATGTCGCTGCCGGGGATCAGCGAGATGTAGCGATCGTAGTAGGCGTTGTATTCTCCGGGCTTAGGGCGTACGGTCGGCATCGTCATCGTTCTCCTTGGAGGAAGTAAGTCGAGATTGCGTGCACGGGCGCTTGATTCGGCCACGCGGTTCTGGTTGTTAGACGCGAACAGCGCGCTTAGGTCGCACATTCAGGCGGTGAAACCGGAGGAGTGACCCAGCAGGAATCGCTGCTGGAGATATAAGAACTGCCCTGAAAGCTGCCGAAATTACACCGGCAGACGAGCCATTCCACAGGCAAAGAGGGCCAGACAGGAAAGTTACCGAGGGACAGCACTGAAAGGCATCCCCTTTCGCATCAATGAAATTGTGAATTTCCACAGCCGTGCCGCGGGTTTGCGGAGTAGAATGCAATTTGGTCACCGAAATGCGGCAAGTGACCCTTAATCCCACACAGGAAAGGATTTTTTTGAACATGTGGAAGCCCACTAATCAGCCTACGACTCCAGGACGGCCCGGCAGCCCTGAACCGGAGCAGCGTCCGGCCATGTCTACACCGCCCGCGCCGGCCATGGGAGAACCCACGGCACCGCGTCCGGTCAGTGCGAGCACGACCACGGCGGATCAGGCCACCATTGGAAAGTCGCTGGTCATTAAGGGCGAGGTGACGGGTTCGGAGTCCCTCTACATCGATGGCCGGGTCGAAGGCTCGATCAATTTGGCAGGAAACCGCGTGACCGTGGGTCGGAACGGCGTGGTTGCCGCGAACATCAACGCCCGCGAGATTGTGGTGCTGGGCAAGGTTCGCGGGAACCTGACCGCGAGCGACCGAGTCGACATTCGCAGCGATGGCTCTCTCACGGGCGACGTAGTGGCGGCGCGAATTTCGATTGAAGACGGCGCGTTCTTCAAGGGCGGCATCGACATCCGCAAGGGTGCGCAGCCGGGCCAGAAGGAAGAAACGAAAGCCACTTCCGCAGCAGCGGAACCCGCAGTCGCAGCCAGGGCGTAAAGGCGACAGGCTCAGTTCAGGGGTTTGGCTCTCGGCCGCCGGCTGAGGCCAGGATGTCCACATGTTCAGCAGGCATTCTCGTCTTTACGAGGATGCCTGTTTTACTTTGCGCTCGGTTCGAGCATGGCGGGTAGGGCGAGGAGCAGATGCTTTATCCGCCAAGGAAAAAAGAAAAAATCTGCTTTCCTCTGCGTTAACCTGCGGCTGACATGTTTTGTCGCTCACGCAGTCTGAGTTTTGGGGCAATGGCTGCCCTTTTCTCTCTCGCAGCCTCTGCACAATCGAATCCCATTCAGTTCACCGACGTCACCGCGGCAGCGGGTATCAAGTTCGTTCATTTCAAGGGAAACGAAGGTACTTCGATCAATCGTGAAGAGTTTGGTCCGGGCGTGTGCGTGGCGGATTTTGATGGCGACGGCTGGCAGGACATTTACTTCGTAAACGGACGCGATCTCTACAATCGCGGGATCTCGGTGCACAACGCGCTTTACCGGAATAATCGAGATGGCACCTTTACCGACGTCACTGACAAGGCCGGCGTCCCCGGCACCGGCTACGGACTGGGTTGTGTTTGGGGTGACTACGATAACGACGGGTTCCCAGATCTTTTTGTCACGCAGTATGGCCGCAACGTCCTATACCACAACAATGGCGATGGGACGTTCACGGATGTCACCGACAAGGCCGGGGTGGCCGGACTCGAGTTCGGAACGTTATTTCATTCGGGCGCGACGTTCTTCGACTATGACCGTGATGGGAAGATCGATCTCTATGTAGGGGGTTACGTGGCCCTGGGCCCTGACAGCAAGCGTTACTGCAGCCTGGGCGGAGTGCGCAGCAGTTGTCCTCCACAAGCGTACGGGGGCAGTCCAGACATTCTCTATCACAACAACGGCGATGGCACGTTCACGAATGTGACCAAGGCGGCAAAGATTTATCAACCCGAAGGCAAGAATCTTTCCGTCGGCGCAGGCGATTACGATAACGACGGCTGGCCGGACATTTTCGTCGCGAACGACGGCCTGTATGCATATCTCTACCATAACGAGCACAACGGGACTTTCACGGAGGTCGGTCTACCGGCGGGCATGGCGGTCGCTGGGCAAGGGCAGATCATGGCGGCGATGTGCATTTCTCTGGGTGACTACGACAATGATGGATGGCTCGATCTGTACATTTCCGACTTCCAAAAATCTTCCGATCACCTCTGGCATAACAGCGGCAAAGGTTATTTTGACGAAGTGAGCGGACCGGCCGGGATCACGGTGCCCACCCGGGAAGTGCTCAGCTTCGGGGGCGGATTCTTCGATTACGACAATGACGGATGGCTCGATCTATTCATTGCGAATGGGCATGTGTACCCGGAGGTCGAGCAGGTCACGCCGGAAATTCATTACAAGCAAATCAACACGCTCTTCCACAATGAGGGCAACGGCAAATTTGTCGAAACGACCAGGCAAGCGGGGATCGGCGCGCAAAAGCCATATGTCGGCCGCGGTGTGGCGTTTGCCGACTTCGATAATGATGGGTTCATCGACCTGGTGGTCGGTAACAACGGAGATCCACCTCTGCTGCTGCATAACAGCGGGAACAACGGAAATCACTTTATCAATTTCAAACTGGTCGGTGTGAAGAGTAATCGCGATGCAATGGGCGCGAAAGTGCGGGTGGTGGCCGGAGCGATTTCGCAGATTCGCGAAATCGCGGGCGGCGGCAGCTATCTTTCGCAGAGTGATTTGCGAGCCAATTTCGGATTAGGCAAAGCTACGCGCGCCGAGACCGTGGAAGTGCAGTGGCCAAGCGGTCAACACCAGGTCTTTCGCAATGTCGAAGTGGACAAGTTCTACCTGATTGAGGAAGGACGACAAGAGATAGGGCAACAGCAATTGCGAGCACCGGTTCACCACGAGAAACATTGAAAAGGGAGTGTACTGTTGTATTTGGCACACTTGCGATAAGTTGAGGGTTATTACCCGGGCACATGGCCGGCTGAGTGCGAGAGTTGCGTCGTACTTTTGATAGGCTGAAGCACAGCCCATTTATCATGCTCTCCCGCATTCTCCGGATTCTCCGCCCGTCCCATCAGCACACCGCGTTCTCCGCCACAGTCCTGCTGATGTCGACGATCATGCTATCGCGCGTGATCGGCTACGTGCGCGAGGCTTATATCGCCTATGCCTTTGGCGCTGGCGGCCAAACGGACGCTTACGTCGCGGCTTTTACGCTGCCGGACTGGCTGAATTACATCCTGGCCGGCGGCACAGCCTCGATAACGTTTATCTCCATTTACACGCGCTTCCTCGCCGAGAAGCGGGAAGCGGATGCGGAGAAGACCTTCTCGGTAATCATCACGGTGATGACGACCGTGTTCCTGGCCGGAATCGCCGTGGCGGAAATCTTCACGCCGCAGTTTGTGGCATGGATGTTCCACGGCTTTTCGCCGGAACAAATGAGATTGTGCGTGTCGCTGACACGCATTCTCCTGCCTGCACAGATTTTCTTCTATGTGGGGGGAGTGGTGGGTGCGGTGTTGCTATCGCACCGCATGTTTCTATTTCCGAGCTTCGGGCCGTTGATCTACAACGTTTTCATCATTGTGGGTGGAGTTGTCGCTGGAAAGCAGCTCGGCATCGCGTCGCTGGCGTATGGAGCTCTGGTGGGCTCGGTCATTGGTCCTTTCCTGGTGAATGCCATTGGAGCCGCACGGATCGGCACCGGGTACCGACCCTCGTTCGATCTGAACAACGCGGCGTTCCGGGAATGGGTGCGGCTGTCAATTCCGCTGATGTTAGGTGTCTCGCTGGTGACCGCGGACGATTGGATTCTGCGCTACTTCGCCTCCAGCGGCGTAGGCGACATCGCACGCTTGAACTATGCGAAACGGCTTTTCGCGGTACCGATCGCGGTGCTAGGCCAGGCCACGGGACAGGCCTCGCTGCCATTCTTCGCGCGACTGTTCGGGGAAAAGCGCATGAAGGAATTCGGCGAGACGGTGAACGGCTCGGTGTACCGGATCGCGGCGTTGTCGTTTTTGGCTTCGGCACTCATGATGGTGGCGGCCCTGCCTCTGATTGACCTGGTGTATCGTCGCGGACGCTTCTCCTTCGGCGACTCCCAGGAGACGGCCGTCTACTTCTTCTGGTTCTCGCTATCGCTTGCGTTCTGGGCGGCACAGGGACTTTACGCGCGGGCTTTCTATGCAGCTGGGGACACGCTTACTCCCATGGTGGCTTGCAGCCTGGTCACGATTGCATCGCTGGCCGTGTACCGGGCATTGTTCCACGCGTTTTCGGTGGTTGGCCTGGCAATCGCGTCCGACATCGGAATTATCGCGAACGCGGTGGCCGCCGCGGTCCTGCTGCACCGGCGCAAACTGGTATCGCTTGCGGAGCTACCCTGGAGCGAGTTGGGGAAAGCATGTCTGGTGGCGGTGATCGCAGGGGTATTGTCCTGGCGCGTGTCCCGTCTGATTTTGTTGCAGGGCAGCCGGACGGCCGACTTGCAGTCCCTGGCTCTGAGTTCGATTACCTGGGCGGGAGCGGTCGCGGCCGGACTATGGCTGCTTCGCTCTGATCTGCCCCAGTCCTTGCGCCGAAAACGGGCGCCGATGTCGGTTCCCGAGAAACCGCTCGCAGAAGCTGCGGGGATGGAACCCTAAAGCCCGGAACAACGTGCACGCGTAGGCCCAGGCGCGCTCCTCTGGACGGCCTGGCGACAGCCCGGCGGCAGTTTGCTTCGAGACAACCGGCTTGCAAATTGCAACCACTCACAATACCTGTCACCCCAACATTCGACAGCGTGGTTAAAGCCGAGCTTCGCTCGGCTGGGCAGACGAGGCGTCTGCCCCTACGCAAACCACTAGCAAACCGCGTTCAAGTTCGGATTCGACGCCGTTGATTTCTTCATCTATCTACAATGCATTGAATGACTTACGTGGTGATCCACATTTGTAGCTGACTTTATCTGCTGTGCATTGTCCGCCCCATCGCTTCCACCGAAAGTAGCTGCGTGTGCAGGAGGATTCCGATGGGTAGCCCCATGGTGGATTACTGCGAGCAGGCGAATCCGAAAATATTGACGGATATCCGAAACATTAACAGCGAGGTCGGGAAAACCCGACGCGTCCAAGCGAGTTTTCTAGCTGCCGGAGAAAAAAAGATCCTCCTCTGGCTGGCCGAGAGGACGCCCGCTGGAATCAACTCTGACCACCTGACGGCGCTAGGCTTCGCGGGGCAACTTGCCGCAGGCGTCTTCTACGCTTTATCGCGCTGGAACCGCTATTACCTACTGGCTGTAATTGCCTGCCTGGTCGTGAACTGGCTGGGCGACAGCCTAGATGGAACCCTGGCACGTGTGCGGCAACAACAGCGTCCGCGATATGGATTTTATGTCGATCACATGGTCGACAGTTTTGGGGCAGTCGCGATGATGGGCGGCCTGGCGTTCTCGGGCTATATGCACCCCTGGATCGCAATTGGCTTGCTGATCGGGTTCCTGGTGCTCTCGATTCAATCCTATCTGGCGACCTACACAATGGGCGAATTTCATCTTTCGTT
>QIAH01000164.1 GCA_003225465.1 Acidobacteriota bacterium
GCCAGCAAGGGAGCATCGCCTGCGGGCGCTTTGCGCACAGCACGGGCGATGACTCTCTCCAGTCCGCCTGCCGCCGGCTGCAGTTCGTGTCTTAGGTGCATGGAAGCTTCGGGATGCCTCGCGAGATTTCGATTCTAGCATTTTGGGGGAGTGGAAATGTTTCCAAACTTTGCCGCTGTGACGGCGAAAGGTTCGGGGCAACCGCAAGTGCCGGCGCCACCACTGAATATCATTCCAACGGAAAGTTGTTCATGACCAATTGCATCGCTTCGTCTTTGGATTGCAATCGTCCTTCAAGCTGGCCATCCTCGACCGCCGACAAGATCTCCTTGAAGCGAGGCCCTGGAGTATAGCCGGCTGCGATCAGATCATGTCCGGTCACGAGCGGCGCCGGGCGCATCTTCTCGGGCGGAATCACCGCCAACTGCTCCTTGGCAAACCCGTATGAGCTCAAATCCCCGTGGCTGGCCTGGCAATCCATGCGATGCAGATCGAGGTGCTCCTCAAACCTGGGCATACGCAGGAATTTCTTCAGCGTGGATTCTTTCATCAGCGTGATCTGGCCAAAACGCATGTGCTGATTCACGAGCGCGAGGATCTGCTCGGTGTCGTCGTTGGAAAAACGGAGGCGGCGACAGATCTCCTCCGCCATTCTCACGCCTACCTCGACGTGCCCATCGAAGCGAATGCGGTCAGGGGCGACACGAAATGTGGGCGGCTTCCCCACATCGTGCAGGAGTGCTCCCCAGGCTAGCGTCGGCGGACACGGATGCGGGAGGTGTTCGAGCAGCAGCACAGTGTGCACGAACACGTCTCCCTCCGGATGAAACTGCGGCGGCTGCTCGACGCCCTTCATCGCCGAGATTTCCGGCAGCACTTCACGCAGCAGGCCAGACTCGTCTAACAAGAGAAAGGCCTGGCGAGCCTGTCCCTCGGTGAGCATTTTGGTGAGCTCGTCGCGGACACGCTCATGGCTGACCTGGTGAATGCGCGAGGACATCTCGTGCATCGCGGCGAATGTGGGTGGCTCGATGCGGTAGTCGAAACGAGCCGCGAAGCGTACGGCGCGGAGCATGCGCAGCTTGTCTTCCGCAAATCGCAACGCGGGGTCGCCGATGGTACGAATGAGGTGGGAGTCAAGGTCCTTGCGGCCGCCGACAAAATCCAAGACTTCCCCGGAAATAGGATCCATCAGCAGGCCATTGATGGTGAAGTCGCGGCGAGCAACATCTTCGCGGGGATCTTTGCTGTAACGCACCTCGTCGGGGTGCCGTCCATCGCTGTAGCCGACGTCGGAGCGGAAGGTTGCTACCTCAACCACGTTGGCTTTAGGGGAAGTTGGGGCGGCGGCTTCACCTCTGTTCTGGGAGGCCGGGTTATCTTCTTTTCTGGAGTTGTCTTCGCGAGGAATCGGCACTAGCACGACGCCGAACTGGGCGCCTACGGCATACGTTTCCGGGAAAATCCGCATGACCTGCTCAGGAGTGGCGTCAGTGGTGACGTCATAGTCGGCCGGCTCGCGACCGAGCAGCAGATCGCGCACGCAGCCGCCGCAGAGGTAGGCCCGGTGGCCGCGGTCTCGCAGCGTCGCGACAATCGAGGTAGCGAATTGTTTGCTGCTCAACATTCGTGCGAACCAACTTCAAATAATATAGAAGGTATGGCGGATACCTTCATCCTGGGGATCGAGAGCTCCTGCGATGAAACGGGCGCGGCCGTGGTGCGTTCGGGCGAGCAGATTCTTTCGAACGTGGTGTTCTCGCAGATCGCCACCCACATGCCATACGGCGGGGTGGTGCCGGAGTTAGCTTCGCGGGAGCACTTGCGGGCGATTGTGCCGGTGGTGCGCAAGGCGATGGCGGATGCCGGACAGACGTACCAGTCTGTCGACGCGCTGGCCGTGACCCAGGGACCTGGGCTCGCGGGGGCTTTGCTGGTTGGCCTGAGTTACGCGAAGGCGCTTGCGTTCGCGCTCGACAAGCCGTTGATCGCGGTGAATCATCTCGAAGGCCACATCCATGCAGTACTGCTCGAGGAGCGTCAGAAAGGTAATCACGAAGTGAATTTCCCGGTGCTGGCGCTGGTGGTCTCAGGCGGACACACTCACCTTTATCTAGCTGAGCAAAAGGGCAAAAGTTGGTCGTACGGAAACATCGGGCACACCCGGGACGATGCGGCAGGAGAAGCTTTTGACAAGGTGGCCAAACTGTTGGGTCTGGGCTATCCCGGGGGACCGATTATCGATCGTCTGTCGAGCCATGGCGACGCGAAGGCGGTAAAGTTCGCGACCTCGCAAATCAAGCATCCCGACCGTAAAAATCGGGGTAAGAGCGACAATCTGATCGCGCGCACTGATTTTTCTTACAGTGGAATCAAGACGGCGGTTCTCCGGTACGTGGAAACGCATGGCATGGCGGCGGCGATCGCGCGACGTCGGAACACCTTGGCCGGGATCGAGAAGCCAAACCTGGAAGATTATCTGGCCTTGTGCGATATGGAGACGCTGAACCTGGTCGCTTCGTTTCAGCGTGCAATGGTGGAAGATCTGGTGGCGAAGACGCTCACCGCCGCCGAGGCTTGCGAGGCGGCTACGCTGTTTGTCACCGGAGGGGTCGCGGCCAATCAAGAACTCCGGCAGCGATTCGAGAGCGAGTCGGCACAGCAAGGACTGCCTGTGTTTTTTCCATCTCGTCCGCTATCGACCGATAACGCGGCCATGATCGCAGCGGCCGCCTATCCAAAGTGGCTCGCGAGGGATTTTGCTCCTATGGATTTTTCCGCGGAGGCGAGCCTCCCGTTGCAGAGGATCCAGGTGTAGAGCTTCAGCTGAAGCAAAGAACGTCTCGACAGGGTTAGCTGCTATTCGCTGGCTTTCGCAGACTTGGCCGCGCTGCCGAAGACTGCCGCCAGCGCCTTCTCCAGCTGTTCCTGAATGTCGATATCTTTGAAAATCGTGAACTCGGCGCGGGTCTCAGTCTGATCAAAACCGCTGGAGCGTCCGGTCAAAATCACGATGGGAATCGACGCCGTCTGCGGCTTGTCTTTGAGGGCGCTGATGAATTCGCTGCCGCCCATGGCTGGCATCTGCATGTCGGTAATCACGAGGCCGGGCAGCACTCGATTGAGTATATCCAGTGCTTCCATCCCATTGGAGGCGGCCTCTACGGCGAATCCGCGCTCTTCGAGAAAGCGGCAGACCGTATGACGGATCACCATGGAATCGTCGACCACCAACGCCACAACGGGCATTCGCACGCCTCAAGCGGAGAAAAGATCAGGTCACCATATTAGAGCAGAGGCTTTTCGATCAAAACAACACACAAAGGTGGCGTGAAAGTTACCACCGTCACGTGGGCAGGGCAAACCTCTGCCGAACTTACATCATCAGGTGCGCTGTGGGCGTGGGGACGGATCAGGCTTCTTCGGATTGCGCTCGCTCTTCGATGGCCATATCCTTGAATTCACTGGACTCAAAGACGTCGCCGCATTCGAGACACTCGACGTACTCGGTGTCCTCATCGCGGCTGACAATCTGCACGCGCGGGTGCTTACACTGATTCATGATCCTTCTCTGCTTGGGGGGCTGCGACGGCGGTTGGCTTCATAACTCCGGATGGCAATTGCGTAGGAGGCTGGACTGCCCCATACTGCCGGAAATTTTGGGTATTTTAGACCCACCCGGATGGAAGTCAAGTCACTCTTCGGTAATCCCTCGACCTTTTTACTTTTGCCGGAATTGGCTTCTCCCGTGAAAATACGACCAAAAAGACCGCTAACAGGTAAACCTTTTAACCTCTGTAATTTGCATCTCACCAATCAGTTCTGGCAGTTCGCTGGTGCGGGTTGCGCCTGAGCTTGATGTAAGGCTAAAATAAAAGGCGACTGAATTGGTCGGAGTTTAATCCGATCAAATTGGTCGGATACCTCTTATGCTCAAGCTCACCAAGAAGGCCGACTACGGGCTGATGGCTATGAAGCATCTGGCTGAGCATGCGCATAACGGAGCTTGCAGTGCCAAGGACGTAGCCGAGTCGTATGGGATTCCGCCTGAGGTTCTGGCCAAGATTCTGCAGCGGCTCACCAAGGCCGGTTTGTTGCACTCCCAGCACGGGATCAATGGAGGCTATACCTTGGCTCGGGCCGCAAACGAGATTTCTGCCTATGAAGTGATACGGGCCATTGATGGGCCACTCTTCATCACTTCCTGCATCACGGTGCGCGGCGAGTGCGACCAGACCCAGCGCTGCACGATTCGCGAGCCCTTGCGCAAGGTGAATCAGAGCATCGAGGAAGTGCTGAAGAAGATCAAGATTGCAGACATGACGGAAGCAGGCGACGGAAGCGGCGGCGAGCCGAAGAAAACTCTTGCGGAGCTCGTCACGCTAACCTGATGGTAGGCACCCAGGATTTAGAACGAGGTAGGAGACAGCAACCATGAGTACCGATATAAAGACAGCGACCCTGGAGCAGCGCACCCAGGCTCCCGACGGCATCAAGCTGCCCATCTACATGGACAACCATGCCACCACCCCCATGGATCCGCGTGTGCTCGAGGCCATGCTGCCCTATTTCATGGAAAAGTTCGGCAACGCCGCGAGCCGGAACCATCCCTTTGGATGGACAGCGGAAGAAGCCGTGGAACAAGCTCGCGAGCAGATCGCCAAACTGATCGGCGCGACCGCGAAGGAGATCATCTTTACCTCGGGTGCGACGGAGAGCGACAACCTGGCGATCAAGGGCGTCGCCGAGATGTACCGCGAGAAAGGCAACCACATCATCACCGCCGTGACCGAACACAAGGCGGTGCTCGACACCTGCAAGCGGCTTGAGAAGAATGGCTACCGCGTGACTTATCTGCCGGTGCAGAAAGATGGTCTGGTGGATCTGGAAGATCTGAAGCGCGCGATCGACGACAAGACGATCCTGGTCACGATCATGGCCGCAAACAATGAAATCGGCGTCCTGCAGCCTTGGCGGGAAATTGGCAAGATCTGTCGCGAGCGCGGCGTGCTCTTCCACACCGACGGCGTGCAGGCGGTTGGCAAGGTTCCAATCGACGTGAACAAGGACAACATCGACCTGATGTCGATTACCGCCCACAAGATTTACGGTCCCAAGGGCGTAGGCGCGTTGTACGTTCGCCGCAAGAATCCGCGCGTGCAGATTTCCGCGATCATCGATGGCGGTGGCCACGAGCGCGGCATGCGTTCGGGCACTTTGAATGTCCCCGGCATCGTTGGACTAGGCAAGGCTTGCGCGCTCGCGAAAGAGGAGATGGCGCAGGAAGGCGCCCACTTGGCAGCGTTGCGGGATCGCCTGCGCGACCGCATCATGGGGCGCCTGGACGAGGTCTACATCAATGGCTCGATGGAGCACCGTTTGCCGGGCAACCTGAATATCAGTTTCGCGTACGTGGAAGGCGAATCGCTGCTGATGGGCATCAATGACGTGGCGGTTTCCAGTGGATCGGCATGCACCTCTGCGACGCTTGAGCCATCTTATGTATTGAAGGCCCTGGGTACGGGTGACGACCTGGCGCACAGTTCCATCCGCTTCGGGATCGGCCGCTTTAATACCGAAGCCGAAGTTGATTACGTAGCCGATCGGGTGTGCGAAACGGTGGAACGCCTGCGCGAACTTTCTCCGCTGTACGAGATGGCGAAGGAAGGCATCAATTTGAAAGATGTGAAGTGGGCAGGAGAATGAGTACCGAGTAGCGAGTAACGAGTACCAAGAGAGACAGAGTTCAGGAGAGTAAGAATCATGGCTTATAGCGATAAAGTTCTCGATCACTATTCCAATCCGCGCAACGTCGGATCGATGGACAAGAACAGCCAGGAAGTCGGCACCGGACTGGTAGGAGCGCCGGAGTGTGGTGACGTGATGAAGCTGCAGATCAAGGTGAACCCGCAGACTCAGGTCATCGAAGACGCGAAGTTCAAGACCTTCGGCTGCGGGTCGGCGATCGCATCGTCTTCGCTGGCTACCGAGTGGGTCAAAGGCAAGACGGTGGAAGAGGCCCTGCAGATCAAGAACACCGAGATCGTGAAGGAGCTGTCATTGCCGCCGGTGAAGATTCACTGCTCCGTGCTCGCGGAAGATGCGATTCGAGCGGCGATTCATGACTGGAAGAAGAAGAACGGCTCGGCCAATGCGAATGCGCCCGTGCCCGCGGGCAGCCAGGCAAGCCACTAGGATCGGGTCCCCGGCTTCGTCGCGGATCCGATTGTTACTGGATCACCGGCGGGCCGTGGCGGCTCGGTTAGGCTTATGAGCATCATGGCAGAAGAGACGACCAAGACGGTTGCTCCTCCGGCTCCGGCTGCCCCGATCAAGGGCATCCAGGTCACGGACAAGGCAATCGCAAAAATTCGCAGCGCGATGGCGAAGGAAAGCATTTCGGCCGCAGAGGGCGGCCTTCGTCTGGGCGTGCAGGGCGGCGGGTGCTCGGGATTGAGCTACAACATCCGCTTCGACACGCAGCCGCGCGAGCGCGACCGGATTTTCCAATTCGACGACGTGCGCGTGTTTGTGGATCCGAAGTCGTTTATCTACCTGCACGGCATGATCCTGGATTATCAGGAAACGCTGATGCAGCAGGGCTTCGTCTTCGTCAACCCGAATTCGACCAAGTCGTGCGGCTGCGGGACTTCGTTCTCCGCGTGAGTAGCGCCGGCGTCTCGCCGGCTCTTTGGCGTAACCACAGATGCCGGCAGGATGCCGGCGCTACAATAAGCTCCAAGGTTCTTTGCACCACGGCGCCAGCTTGCTCGCACCGGGCGAATGAATTTCGGCGGCGCGACTGAAGAGCGCTCGTGGTGAATTTGTTTATGGCGAATCCAGAGGCTAAATCGGGTTCTTCGCTGATCATGCCGGGTGATGCGACGTCGACCTGCTGGTCCTGCGGGACCATGCGCGCCGAGCATTTCTGCAGCGCCTGCGGCAAGGTACAACCTCCCGTGCCGGTGGACTACTTCACGTTCTTCGGATTGCCGCGCAAATTGAGCGTCGAGGTAACGGGCCTGGAGCGCGAGTTCTACCAACTCAGCCGCAAGCTGCATCCGGACTTGTATTCGGGGGCGGAGGCACGGGAGCAGCAATGGAGCCTGGAACAGAGTTCGCAACTGAACGACGCGTACCGGACGTTGAAGGATCCAATCAAGCGCACGGAGTACCTGTTGCGTCTCGAGGGCGTGGAACTGGAGGAACAATCCAAAAGCGCGACTGAGCAAGCTCGGGCCAGCGGCCAAGTGAAAAAGCAGGTCGTGCCGCCGGATTTGCTGGAAGAAGTTTTTGATCTCAACATGCAGCTGGAAGAATTGCGCATGCAAAAGAAATTGGGCGAAGACGACCCATCCTTAATCGAGGAAATCGGCCGCCAGAAATTGGAATTGGAAGAAAAGCACGAGGCGCTGCTCGAGGAGTTAAAACGCGATTGGACGGAGTGGGACCATGCCGTCGACAGCGGCAGCGAAGAAGAGCGCCGCAAAATCCGCGACAAGATGGTGGATGTGCTGAACCGGCGGAACTATTTGAGGAATTTGGTGCGGGATGTGAATGAGGTGCTGGAAAGCGGCTCTTAGCTCTTGGCTCTTGGCTCTTGGCTCTTGGCTCTTGGCTCTTGGCTCTTGGCTCTTGGCTCTTGGCTCTTGGCTCTTATGCAAGAACCACGAGGCTAGAAGCTAACAGCCAAAAGCTAACAGCTAACAGCCAGTGGTACCAGCTACGTAAGAATGGCTAACGAACGCATCGTCGGAATCGATCTCGGAACCACCAACTCGCTGGTGGCGTTCATGCAGGGGGAAACGCCTGTCGTGATTCCGGGGGAAGACGGTTTGAATCTTGTGCCCTCAGTGGTGGCGCTGGGCGAGAACGATCAGGTCATCGTCGGAAGCGCAGCCCGGAAATATCTCATCGATACGCCGGAGCGCGCGGTCTATTCCATCAAAAGGCTGATGGGGCGCGGGGTTGAGGACATTCAGGAAGAATTGAAGCTCTTCCCTTTTCGGCTGGCCGATGATCTCGAAGCCGGCGAAGTATTGCGGATCAAGCTGGGTGATAAGAGCTACACGCCTCCGGAGATTTCGGCGCTTATTCTGCGGCAACTGAAGCGGAATGCGGAACGCTTTTTCGGCGGCCCGGTCACGAAGGCGGTCATCACCGTGCCCGCCTACTTCAACGATGCGCAGCGTCAAGCTACGAAGGATGCAGGCCGCATCGCCGGGCTGGAAGTGTTGCGGCTGGTCAACGAACCGACCGCCGCGTCGCTCGCCTATGGACTTGATAAAAAGAAACAAGGCATCGTTGCAGTTTACGATCTGGGCGGCGGGACGTTTGATATCTCGATTCTGAAATTACACGATGGCATCTTCGAGGTGATCGCGACCAATGGCGACACGCACCTGGGCGGCGACGATATCGACAACCTGCTCATCACGATTGCGCTCGACGATATTCGCGGCGATATGGGGCTCGATCTTGGCCGCAGCGGCGAGGCAGTGCAGACTATCCGCAAGGCCGTGATCGAAGCGAAAATCGCACTATCCGCGCAAGACGCGACCACGCTGGACATCGAGTTGCCTGGAGGCAAGCGCTATCAGCGCGAGATTACCCGCGAGCAGTTCGAGCGGTTAATCGATCCTCCAGATATCCCGCAGGCATCCATCTTGCAGCGGACAGTAGGTCCGTGCAAGCAGGCCTTGAAGGACGCCAGACTCAAGCCCGAACAGATCGACGAAGTCGTGCTGGTGGGCGGATCCACGCGCATCCCCAAGGTTCGGGCGCTGGTGCAGCATCTTTTCAAGCGCACCCCGCACACCGATCTCAACCCCGACGAAGTGGTGGCGCTGGGCGCGGCAGTGCAGGCCAACATCCTCGGCGGTGGTTCGGAAGCGACCAAGGAGATGCTATTGCTCGACGTGACGCCACTGTCGCTCGGCATCGAAGTCGCCGGCGGGGTGACCGACAAAATCATTCTGCGGAATTCGACGATTCCCGCTTCCGCCACGCAGTTCTATACGACGCAGGTCGACGGGCAGGCGAATGTCGCGATTCATGTTCTGCAAGGGGAACGCGAACTGGCCAAGGATTGCCGGTCGCTGGCGCGTTTCGATCTGAAGGGCGTGCCACCGATGACTGCGGGCATGCCGCGCATCGAGGTGCGGTTCCTGATCGACGCGAACGGCATCCTGCATGTCTCGGCGCGGGAACAGCGCAGCGGGAAGGAAGCCGAAATCGAAGTGCAGCCCAGCTACGGGCTCACCGATGAGCAGGTCGAGGGCATGCTGCTCGAGTCGTTCGACTATGCCGAGGAAGATTTCCGCCAGCGCCAGGTCATCGAAGCGCGCAACGAGGCGGAAACGATCGTTACGGCGCTCGGGAAGGGCCGTGGCAGTCCTGCGTGGGCGCAGCTCAAACCCGAGGAGCAGCGCCGCATCGCGAAGCTGGAGAAATCTCTGAATGTCGTAAAGCAGGGCGAAGATTATCAGGCCATCCGCAAAGCCATCGACGATCTCAACCAGGCAACCACGCATCTCGCCGAGTTGATGATGGATAGCGCGGTCGCAACCGCCCTGAAAGGCAAGACCATGGAGCAGGCCGACCTGGGAGAGGGCCCGGCGGCCCCGCATCCGGTGGCCAAGGCGGATTTTGAATAAAAGTAAGTTTCAAGGTTTCACGTTTCAAAGTTTCAAGGTTAGAGCGTGATGACAGCCGAACGCGCGAGGCCGAAACAGACGATTTGGGAACTGGCTTGAAACTTTGAAACCACGAAACTTGGAACTCCTGGAGTTTTTATGGCAGAC
>QIAH01000165.1 GCA_003225465.1 Acidobacteriota bacterium
CTAGTCGAATTTCTCTTGACCGTTTTGGCCCTGGTCGGTTTGTTCTGTGCCCTTCCGAAGAGCGCGCCAGCCAATACCGCAATTCGGACACAACACGCCGTGGTCGTCGCTGACGGCAGCGATCCCATGCCGATTTGCCGAGGTAAACGCTGCTTCTAGGCTGAATCCATTCATCGGAATACGGGCCGCCGAGAAAAAAGTTGCACGGCGGTGGAGGGAGAGGTATGCTTCTCGCCTTCGGGTGCCTACCAAGCGATGAACTGGCTAATGTATTTGAGTTGGGTGGCGGGGCCTGCCTTAGAGATCGCCCTGCTCGCCTGCATGGTCCATCGCAAGCTGCATCGCGTTTTCCCTCGCTTCTTTTCCTACATCATCTTCCAGATTCTCAAATCGGCCATCCTCTTCCTCACCTATCACTATTATCTGGAGGGCTACTTCGACGCATACTGGACCGGCAACGCCATTAGCGTCATCCTCGCCGTTACCGTGATGGATGAAATCTTGCAGCACGTATTTAAAGAGTATGGAGGCGCCCAGAATCTGGGCTCTGTCATTTTTCGCTGGGCCTGCGGACTCCTTCTTCTCCTCGCCATCGTGACGGCGTTCACCAGTCAGCAAGGCAGTGCTGATCGGGTCGTAGCCGTGGTGCTTACCTTCGACCAAAGCGTCCGCGTCATGCAATGCGGACTTTTCTGTCTGTTGATGATTCTTTGTCGCCTTCTCAAAAATTGCTGGCGCCAGCAGGTCTTCGGTATCGCTCTGGGATTCGGAGTCTTCGCAAGCATTGAACTGATTCTGGTCAGTGTCGCCGTGCGCTACGGCGGCAGTGCCGGTCCCACCATCAGCCTGGTGAAGAGCGTAGCCTACAACGCGGTCACCATCCTCTGGATTGGCTACCTCGGACAGCAGGCTCACTCGATCCCTGCCGTCGAAGTCGCGCCGCGCCTCGATGTCGCTTTGGCTGATCCCGCGGGCAGCACCGAAGCTTTCATCTCCATGGTGGAGCGAGCTGTCGAGGAGGTTATTTCCCGCAATCCTTGGCCGAGACCCAGCACCAGCGGTCCTCACATCGTCGGTCGAGAGCCCGGCCCTGGGGAGAATAATTAGCGCCCATTCCCGTCCGAGTGCCCAGCATGAAAACCTCAGTACAGAGAGTGAGCACCGGAGAAAATTGGCCTCCTGAGGAGGGCGAGGTCGTCACCTTCAAGTCCTCGACCGGGCAGAAATCCGGTGTTCTGAAGGAGGTCCGCTGGGGATTAGTCTGGCGCGACTTCATTCTCGAGGATGGCCGTGTCATTCCCGAGCACAGGGTCGTCGGATGCCCCGAGTCGCCTACCTGGCGCAGCGCCGATGAGGTTTCGCAGGAAGAGCGTGAAGCCTGCGAAGAGCGCCTGGTTTTCATGTCCGAGAGCGGAGTCGATCCCCGTGATCGCGAACAATCTTTTTGGGCTGAACTAAACCAGTACCTGGCATACATCTATCTAAGGTTCAACCGAACCGAGCAGAAGAGCTGACACGGTTCGGCCCGCAAATTCGTCGGGTCGAGAAGAGGCGCAGATCTGTGAGTGAGGAAGATCGGACGCACCGAGTTCGGAAGTCGCTGGCCGACGCCCGCCTGGTAGAGATCGAACTCGACGAATTCCCCGACCGCATTCGAGAAGTCAAGCAAGTTGCCATCGGCCGCCTGGGCGAATTACTTCAGAAGGATACTGCTCTGCAAGAACGCCGATCCGTCGCTCACTCCTTGGGCACTCTAAGCAGGCTCGAGGCCACCTTGCGAACCGATGCTGATCTGCACAAGCAGGGGCGCTCCAGCCAGCCAGCGACGCCCAATCAGGCCCCGGATAAGCAACCCTGATTCATGCCATACCGCTATATTCAATCTCCCTAAAGGATTGCCCGTACATTTGCCGCCGTCTCCTACCCCCGCTTCAACAAATCATAGAACCTACCGAAACAAACGCACGCTGGTTGGGTTATCGCCTTCAACCCCATCATCTTTGGGCGGAGAATCAGCGTGGACGTCCCCGTAAGAAAAACCTGTAGATCCCCTCTTGGCATCCGCGGAGCACTGACCAGAGTCGCTCTTGCCCCCATCGAGAAAAAAGTGATTCGGATGCTGGCTCATGGCGCCAGTCCCCGCATCATCGCCGAGCGATTGGCTCTCAGCGAAAGCAGTCTTCGAGCCTGTCTTGATTCCGTCTTCGCCAAACTGGCGATCTCCGGTCAGCTTGGTTTGCTGGCTGGCCCAGAAAGTAAAGATCATCGCAGCAGTTTTTCATTCATAAGGAAAGTTCATCGCCTCACTGCGCCACGAAAGAATCCAGACCGAGAGAACGACATGCAAGTTGCTTGATTCAGTGTCTGCTGGAAATGGAGCCGACTTGTGCAACCAGCCCGCAAAGACGACCCGAACCTGAACGATATCCTTCCCGACCCGCGTTTGAACCCGATGATCAATCCTCGGCTCGGGAAGAATCTCGGCCGCTGGGCCAAGGTCTACTACACGACCCCTCCTGAAAAACGGGACCAGGCTGTGCTTGAACTCGTTCGGGAACTCGAGGGCGGAGCCGTACCCATACCAGAGACAGAGCCATCAACTTCGGTGGAAGCCGAAATCGCTCAAACGTTCACACCAGCCCCGCTCGACAATCCGCTGGGGCCAATCACCGCTGTGCCGGAGCAACGTTTCTGCGGCCACTGTGGCTCTCCTTTGAAAAAGAATGCGCCCGGACAGCCGAATCCCAAAGGCCCTTTGCTCGCTTCCGACCCTCAAGCCCCACCAGTTGAGGAAACTGCACGCGAGGACGATCTCCCAATCGAGCCTGAATCGCTCGCTATCGACACACCTGGGCGAAAGCGTCGTTCGCGCTCACACATCCTGGTCGTCCTGCTCATCGCGACAGCCATTGGAGCGTGGGGGCTCTGGCGCATTCGCTTCGCTCCAGCGCCTCTGTCCGCGGCGCGCGTGATCCCAGTCGTGAAACAGGCTCCGAGTGCCCCGGCCACCGTTGTTCAAACTCGAATCCATCCACTGCCTTCCCCGCAACCAGTTCACGATTCATCTCCGAGGCTGAGTAAACCCGCCGCTGGAACCCCGGTTGGATGCACAACCGACCATATTTCGAATTGTCGGACGGATGAGTTGTATCGAAAAAGTATGAGTCTTGCCGATGCGATTGACTCTCGGTTTATCGCCTACGACAAGCGCATGAATCGACTGCTGCGCGCCGCCACTGCACACACCCAAAAGGGAGCGAAACCTGGGCCAGATCGTTTGCGGCAGGCCAACTATTCCGCTCAACTTTGGGAACGTCTCCAGCTCAAAGCCTATACAAGCCACGAGAAGCATGACGCTCTCAAGTTTCGCGCTGAATTAACACGCCGGGTTGTTGCCTCGAAATCCGGAAAAAACCTGCTTCGTGCTTATGACAACCCACAATCATGTCTCGAACTCCACTACATCGCCGACGACTTGCGTAAGCTGGCAGCCAAACTGCCGGGATCCGCGCCGAATGCGCTTCGAGCATCCACCCGTAGAGTAGCCAATACCTCACCGTAGACGCTCTCGCCAGTGGGCGAGCAGGAATCCTGTTAACCAAGAGATGCCTGTCTTCCTGAGCGAAGTGAGGCGCCAGCCGAACGAAGTCGAAAGCCTGCCCTGCGCGAAGCCGAAGGGAACCCCACGTCTGCGGAGCTCGCCGTCGAAGCTGACATTCTTTCCACCCAACTGCCCTCCCCCTAGCCTTTCAATAGCCGCACTAAGCATTAACTTGTAGGGTATTTCTTTTCGCAGCCCCTAGGGCATCAAGCGGATAGACACCAGTGTGCGCTTTGGTACACTGCCCCAATGAAAGGGACCCGTCATGCCATTCCATGATACGCAACATGTCCGTAGCGAACTCGTAGTGCTTCTTGAAGCCCAGTTGGATGTTCTGGAAAAGGAGACTTTCGGCGGCGTCTCCGAGGCGGAACTCTGTGAATACGAGGACAGGCACGATCGAATCTGCGAGCTTTATGACGAGTTGCTCGAACGAGAGTCAGCCGCGTAAGAAAAATCGGCGGGACCGCTTCATACCCGCTTCATGACGAAGCGCGGCCAGGTCCAGCCGCGCGTTTCGTGGTCGCGTAGAATACGTTTCGGATTGTGGAACGGCATTTGTGATCCGGGGCGACTCGCATTCTATCCTCTGCGCCCATCCTCGTGCTGCGATTACTCCCGGCCGACTTCCTCCGCTGCATACCATCGCCACGTCGCGCGCCCTCCGCGCTTTGCCTCATACAGCGCAAGATCCGCCGACTTGTACATCGTCTGCCACGTCGCGCCGTGATCCGGAAACAGGGCGACGCCGATACTCGCCGCTGTTCTAATCACCCGGCCGTTAAACAACATGAACTCGGTCAGCACAGCCAGGATCCGGGTACAGACCGACTCGACGCTCGTCCGGTCGCCGGTCTCCGGCAGCAAGATGACGAACTCATCGCCACCCATGCGTGCGACCACGTCGCATTCCCGCACCGTTGTCGTCAGGCGACATCCCGCCTCCACCAGCAGCGCGTCCCCGGCATCATGCCCGAGGTTGTCATTGATCTCTTTAAATCGATCCAGATCAATCAACAGCAGCGCAAAGCGGTCACCGCGCCGTCGTGCCGCCGCCCCGCAAAAAGCGAAGCGCTCTTCCAGCAGCCGCCGGTTCGGCAGCCCGGTCAGAGAATCGTAGAATGCCGCCTTCTCCAGTTGTCGGTGGATCTCGCGCAACTCCGCGGTGCGCTGGTCAACCCGCGCTTCCAGATCCAGGTTTAAGCTCCGCATCGCCCGTTCCGCCACGCGTTGTTCGTTCGAGGCTCCTCCCAGCAGCAGAAGCGACGCACTGAATCCGATCGTCATCTCGGCAAAGAAAGTAAACGTGCCCCCTTGTTCAATTCCCGAAAAAGGTCCGTATCCGGCCATCGTGCCTGCCATCATCGCGCCCAACACCGCCACAAACACCGGATACGCCAGCGCCAGTGACAGTCGCACCGACATCCACAACAACGGCAGCAGGATCAGGAAGATTGCACCCGCATCTGCCGCCCGGTTTCCGGTCGTACCCAACAGCACGTAACTCAGCGCCAGCACCGCGCTGGCCAGGCTGATGGCGAACTCCGATCTAAGCTGCCGCACGTTTTGACCAGTCCAATCATGTCGCCGCCATAAAAGCGCCAACGGAACCACCAAAAGTGAGGCCGACGCATCCGAGAGCATCCAGTCCACCCACCGGCTGGGTGCCTGCGGAATGGTGACTATCCCTTGCGCCCACATCGTCGTGATGCCGACGCATGCCGTGATCGCCCCATGCAGGATCGTGTAGGCGCTGAAATAGGAAACGTTCGCCACGCTCGCAAACATCTCATCGACCCGCATCCGGCCCCGCGCTCGTTCCGCGGCCGCGATCGCACCCAGCGTATTCCCGCTCGCGATCATCGTCGCCCAAATCACCGGGTCATGAAATATAATCGCATTCGTCAGGAAAGACCCCAGGAAAAGCCCAGGCCAGGTCTCGCGCCCGATCGAGAGGGCCGCGAACATGGCGAATCCCGCAGGAACCCACAGCGGCGCCGGCCACATCTGGTAGCGCGAGAAGTACTCCTTCGCCAGCACTGCCAGGAGCCAGTAAGCTCCCACTACCCAGATGTTTTGGAAGACGAGTTCGCGCGCTCCAAGACCCGCTGCCGGCGGCGTTCCTGCCGAGCCCTCTGGCCGGCAGTGCCCCTGCGTTCGCTCTTCGAAGATCACCTCTGCCGCCATGAAATTCCAGCATCGATCCGCGATGTCGTGCCCTGGGACACACCTCCGGCGCACCCGCGGGCTGGTCGATGCCTACATCGTCGGCAGAACGCTCTTTCGACTTTAGTGACTACTCGCACCCGCGCGCGCCGCTTCCCCCCGCGCCGATGAAATCTGGCTTGCATCTCCGCACGCCCACAGGATCCGCCCGGGCAGGAATGCGCTGACCAGGTCGGGATGTTTCGGGAGTACTCGAATGGCATATCCGTAAAGACCGCTCCTCGATCCGGGCTCAATCATCGATTCGAAGCGGTAGCTCCCCGGATCCTTCTGTTCCGCGGCATGCATGGGAGTGGTGAAGAAATTGGTGATGTCCCCGTCAGCATTCACCCGGCCCGTGACGATCTCCACGCTTACGTCATCCGGGGATAGCGCATCCAGAAAAACCTGCGCAGAGACCTCCACCGGCCGTCCCAGTGCAACTTCTGAAGTGCCGCCTTCGATCGATTCCACGTGCAAGTGAGGCCAAGCTTGCTCCAGGCGGGCAAGCCACCCGGCTAAGCCTTTCGCCCGGACCCCGCCTTCGGCGCTCAACCGCGTGTAGCGCTCATGCGCCACCCGGTAGTATTCGCTGGTGTATTCGCGCACCATGCGATGCATGTTGAAAACCGGGCACAGCTTCACAATGGACGCCTTCATGCGCGCAATCCACTTTCTCGGCAACCCGTCAGCCCGCCGTTCGTAGAAAGTTGGCACGATTTCGCGTTCCAGCAACTCGTACAGTGCTTCCGATTCGACCTGATCCTGTTGTGCCAGGTCCGCGTACGTTTCCCCGCTTCCGATGGCCCAGCCAATTTCCGTTTCTGTTCGTCGGCCCAGTTCCCAGGCTTCGTCCCACCAACCATCCAGCGTGCTCACGCTGAGCACGCCGTTCGCCTGGGCCTTCATGCCGCTGGTACCGCTCGCCTCCAAGGGCCGCCGTGGCGTGTTCAGCCATACGTCGCATCCCTGCAGCATGCAGCGCGCCGTGGCCATGTCGTAGTTCTCGAGAAACACGATCTTCCTGCGCAGTTCCGGACGGCCGCCAAACTCGATAATCGTCCGAATCAGGTGCTTTCCCAAATCGTCGTGCGGATGCGCCTTACCCGCATAGATGATCTGTACCGGCCGGTCCGGATCGTTCAGAATCCGCGCCAGCCGCGCCGGATCGCGCAGCAGCAAATTGGCGCGCTTGTAAGCTGCGAACCGGCGTCCGAACCCGATCGTCAGCGCGTCCGGACTCAGCACCTCGTCGGCATCATCGATCGCCGCCTGCGACGCACCCCGGCTCGCCAACTGCGCCCGCAGCTTTTGACGCGCGTAAGCGACCAGCCGCTCCCGCCGCCGCTCGTGCGTCCGCCACAATTCTCCCGCGGGAATCGATTCGGTCCGCTCCCACAACTTCGGATCCGCCGGTTCTTCCCGCCACTTGGGCCCCAGATAACGGTCATAGAGCTGATTCATCTCGAACGAAACCCAGCTCCGAAAATGCACGCCATTGGTGACATGTCCGATCGGCACCTCCGACTCCGGTACTCCTTCCCAGATGTGGTTCCACATTTGCCGCGAAACCGCTCCGTGCAGCCGGCTGACCCCATTGCTGAACGAGGCCAGCCGCAACGCCAAAACGGTCATGCAGAAATCTTCCGACTCGTTTTGCGGATGAGAGCACCCGAGTCCCAGAAACTCCGCACGCGTGATCTTCAGGCGCTCCAGGTATCGTTCAAAGTAATGATCCATCATGCCGGACGGGAAGTAGTCGTGGCCGGCAGCTACCGGCGTGTGGGTAGTAAAGATCAGGCTGGCCGACGCCAGTGTGCGAGCTTCCTGAAACGAGAGATTTTGCGTTTCCATCAGCCGAACCACTCGCTCCAACCCCAGGAACGCCGAATGCCCTTCGTTCATGTGATAGACCGTCGGCTCCAGTCCAACTGCCTCCAGCGCCCGATAGCCTCCGATCCCGAGAACAATTTCCTGGCGCAGCCGCATTTCGAGATCCCCGCCATACAACTGGTAGGTAATCTTCTGGTCTTCTGGCCCATTGCTTGGAATGTTGGTGTCCAGCAGCAGCAACTGCAGCCTTCCCACGTTCACCGACCATACTTGCGCGCCTACTGTCCGGTGCGGCAACTCCACCTGCACCCGAATATTGGGAAGAAGCTTGATTGGCAGAGTATGAAAATCATTGTCTTCGTAAGCTTCCTGCTGCCAACCCGCTCCATTCAGGTACTGACGGAAGTAGCCCTGCTGATACAGCAAGCCCACCCCCACCATCGGCAGCGCCAGATCACTGGCGGCTTTCAGGTGATCTCCCGCCAGCACACCGAGCCCTCCGGCAAATATCGACAGGCATTCCGTCAAGCCAAACTCCGCCGAAAAGTATGCCACTAGCAACCGGTCAGCCTGCTGGTGTTCCCGCGTGTACCAGGCTCCGTGTCCTGAAAGATACGAATCCAGCGTTTCGGCCACCCCTCTCATGTGCGCCAGGAAGGAGTCATCGGCGGCCGCCGCCTCCAGAATTCCTTGCTCCAGGTTCCCCAGCAGAAGCACGGGATTGTGCCCGCACGTCTCCCAAAGATCACGATCGAGCCTGCGAAAAAGCTCGATTGCGGCATGATCCCAGCTCCAGCGCAGGTTGTAGGCAATATGTAGCAGCGAAGCGAGCGGCTCCGGCAGCGAAGGGTGGATTTTGAATGTGCGGATCGGCTTCATTTAGACCTCGGCAGGATGGATTCCCTGAACACGATGTGCGCTCAAACATCAAGCCTAGAAAGAAGCCAGGCCCGCGGATGTGACGAGTGCGGCAAACGATGGCGCAAAGGTATGTAGCTGTCCTCAATTGGAACGATTTCTCACGCCCCGCTGACTGCCGCTCTTTTTGGCCCTAAAGTGCGGGCTCGAGTGGTCGATGAAAAAGGAGTGAGGTTCCTGGTGAAACTGGAACTTGGCCGCTTGTCCTTTGCTTGTGACGATCGTCACTGCCAGCACCGCCGCCTTCGAGGGATGCTAATCGCCTGTCCGCGTATGCCAAACCTCCACTGCACCCCGAGGTCATCGTGAAACGACACTTTTCTTCCCTGACCGGCCCGGAAGCGCTCCGCATCGCCATCGCCATCGAGGACCGAAATGCAGACACCTATCGCCAGCTCGCCGATTTGTTCTCGCATTTCTGCCCAGAGTCACCCACGCTGGCGTCCACCTTCTCCGAGTTGTCCAGCACCGAACGCCAGCACAGCATCGCTTTGAGCACGCGCTACCTCGAGCGTTACGGCACAGTGAACGCCGGCATTGCCGAGGAAGACATTCGGGACTTCATCGAAGTGCCACGCTTCGAGGTTGCCGACATCGTCGCTGCGATCGAAACCGGAAGTCCGGGTTCCGCGCGCCGCATCGCCCTCGAAATCGCCGCCGCGGCGGAGCGCAGTGCCCTGCACTATTACGAGCGGCTCGCCGTCGTCGCGCTCGATCCGCAAATGAAATCGCTTTACCAGGAATTCGCACGTTTCGAACAGGAACACACCGACTGGCTCGAGACCGAACTCGCTTCAAAGTACCCCGACCTCACCAGCCCGGGTGTTCCGGTCGCCAAGTCGACCACCGGCCATGACTGATATCCGCTGCATCGGCATCTGCACCGGGGGCGGCGACGCTCCCGGCCTGAATGCGGTCATTCGCGCCGCCGTGAAATCCGCCATCCTCAAATACAAATGGAAAGTCATCGGCATTCCCGATGGCTTCGATGGTCTCATCTGGCCGGAACGTTCTCGCCAGCTCACGCTCGCCGATGTCAGCGGAATCCTGCCCCGCGGCGGCACCATTCTGGGCACCACGAACCGAGGCAATCCTTTTCACTACAAGACCATCGAGAACGGCGAAGAAGTTGTTCGCGACATCTCCGACCAGGTCATCGCCAATGCTCGCGCCTTGGGCATCGATGCGATCATCACCATCGGCGGGGACGGCTCGCAGAAGATCGGCCTGGATCTTGGCGTTCCCAAGACCATTGACAATGACCTTTGTGCCACCGACGTAACTTTCGGTTTCGACTCCGCCCTGCAAACCGCCACCGATGCGATTGATAAGATTCACACCACCGCCGAATCCCATCACCGCGTCATGGCAGTCGAGGTCATGGGCCGGGATGCGGGATGGATCGCCATCGAGGCCGGTATCGCCGGCGGAGCGCACGTCATCCTCATTCCCGAAATACCTTTTTCTGTCCAGAAAATCTGCAACTACGTGGCGGCGCGTGAAGGGTACGGAAAGCACTTCACCATCATCGTGATTGCCGAGGGCGTGCCCTTGCCTCCTGAACTGCGGCAACTGTCACGCGGAGGCTCTGTGGCCATGTTGGTGGGCGACGCCATCAGCCTATGTGCTCATAAAGAGGTCCGCGTGAGCGTGCTTGGCCACATCCAACGCGGCGGCTCGCCCTCACCCTGCGATCGCGTGCTGGGCACCCGCTTCGGAGCCAAGGCGACCGAACTCATTGCCAATCACGATTTCGGGAAGATGGTCTGTCTGCGGGGCGAAAGCGTCATGGGTGTCGATATCGCGGAAGCGGTCGGCCACCTCAAACTCGTCGATCCGAATGGCGAACTTGTCGCCACCGCGCGAGCCATGGGCATCTGCTTTGGAGATTGAGATCGCTTACGAACCACGACTCTGCGACACCAGAAACTCGCGATTACGGCTTGCTGATACCCGCCTCCTGCAAGAACCGCTCGCGTTCCGAGTCCGCCACGTGTTCCGCCAATAGAAGATAAAGTGTGCGCTCACAGTCGGCGATTTGTGCCGCTTTCTTTGTGAATAATGCCGCGAGCGGACCCACATACTGTCCCAACAGGCGCGCAGCCCTTTGCACTACAGCTGGAGTCAGCCTCTCTTCCTCTCCTGAATTCTGCAAAACCTCCCTGACCTGATCTCGCACTTTCTGGTACCCAGCATCCCCCTTAACGCCAGTCGCCTGATTCCGCATGCCAGCAAGGAACGCGTCGCGATCGCTCTCCCGCTCAATTCCTGCCGTGAGGAGGTTATAGAATTCGTCCGCGTTCCTGGTACGAGCCGCCGCTTTCTTGACAATCACCTTCGCCAGTGGCCCGATGAACACCGCCAATTGTTTTTCGACGGCCCGGAGAGTCTCTTCCGGCCAGTTTGCCGCGGCCTGCGCTTCCGTCGTTGGGGTGGCTGCCACAGTCCCTTTCTGCGCAAAGGGCCACTCCCCCTCTCGGGTCTCTCCCAGCCCGAGTGTAGGAGCATTCGCAGGGTCTTCGGCACTCCCTTCCTTCCAACTTTGCTTCGCCCGTGGAGTCATCCTGTCTGAGGCTGGCCCACCTGCGCGCCTCGCCTCGACAATTCTCTTGAAGGACTTTGCTCGCACGGATGACGGGTCGAAACGCAATGCCTCCCCGACCGCGCGCTCTGCCTCCACAAGATCTTCCGCCGCAAGCGCCCGCTCTGCGCGGCTCAGAATCTCGCTCACTCTTTCTACGCGCGCCTGCATCCCCGAGACCCGTTCCCGAAAATTTTGTAGTTCCGCATTCGCCGGTTCCAGCCGGACCGCCTGGTCCAGGTATCTCACCGCCTCCGTCCAGCGGTTCAACTTCAGCGCTTCTTCCGCCTGCGATCGCAAGTGCAGCACTCGAGATTTTCGTTGCTGCTTGGTGGCTGCCTGTTCTACTTTGCGCAGCAACTCATTGGCGCGCGCGTGTTGGCGATCTACCTGCAATACGTGCGCCAATTCCTGCCTGGCGCGCTCGTATTCGCCGCTGCGCACCAGTGTCTCTGCCCGTCCCAGGTAATCTCCAAACAGTCCACGCTTCAATTCCTCTTCAATCTCGATCAGGTCAAACGCAAACTCACTTGCCGACTGATATCGCTCCTCCCGATTCTTGGCCAGCGCGCGCGTCACAACTTCATCAAGTCTCGCGGGATACTCTTTCAGGTGCCGACTGAGTGCCGGTGCCGGAGACCCGATGATGTTCTGCAGCGTCCTGGATATCGTGCTGCCTTCAAACGGCAGCGTCGCCGTCAGCGCTTGATACAGGACAACACCGGTGGAGAAAATATCGCTCCGCCCATCCAACTCCGCACCGCTGATCTGCTCCGGCGACATGTACTGATAGCTTCCCATGACGTAACCGGTGCGGGTATTGCGCGATTGCCCCAGCCTTGCAATGCCGAAGTCGATAATCTTGGCCGTTCCATCTTCGGCAATCACGATGTTCGCCGGCTTGATGTCGCGATGAATGATGCTGGGTTGCCGCGAGTGTGCATACTGCAGTCCGTTGCAGACCTGCCAGATGCAATGAATCCTCTCTTCCAATGTCAGCGGCGGCCCGGCCAACATGGCGTCCAGGCTTTTCCCCGCGAGATATTCCATCACGAGGTACGGCTTCCCGCTGAATTCTCCCAGGTCATACACGGTGACAATGTTCTGGTGGCGCAACTTGGCGGTGAACTGAGCCTCTCGGTAGAAGCGCTGCAATAGGTCCCCGTGCTGCTCGTCCGCGCTGGTGACCATTTTGATCGCCACAAATCGGTCCAGCGAGCGATCAATCGCCTTGTACACAACTCCCATGCCGCCACGCCCTATGACGTCCAAAACTTCGTACTTGTCGATCTTCTTCGGCGTCGCTGTTTTCATGGCATCCAGTTCATGCGAGGCTGTGTGAGCCATCTATCCGCCAGGCGCGGGCCTATGCATGGTCGCACATTCCAGCCGAGCTGAGATCAGATTTTGTACCCCCAGGCCCCAGGAGCCGCGCCCTATTCCTGCTATCGCACTCCGCACTGACCCGCCTCAAAAACCGGCCCTTTCGCGCCATCTTGCGTATCGAGTCCGTGGTCCTTATTGCCTGTAATATTTGCTATGATTGGCTGCCCGAACACCTCACCTTCCCCCCTCTGGTTTCTGGCGTTTTCGGGATGACTGAGCGTCAATACATTTCTCTCGGACGGCGTCGCTCCGGGAAGAAATCGCAGACGAGTTCGCATCCTTCAATTGCATCCACGGCATGATGGTCGCCATGCCGGGTCTGATTGTTATGCAGGCTGCCGCGCGCGAACCCGAACGGATCGAATTCATCGTTGCTCTATCTGCGTGCGTTGTCGGCCTTCATCACTTGACACGGCATACCTTCGTTTCTAGTATTGCGCCCCGTCTGTGGAAATCTGGATCGGGCTGTCCAATCCCTACGGCTCGCCGCGGGGTACTCATGAATCGTGCGCTCGCAATGTTGGCTGTGCTCCTGTTTCCGCTGATCGGAGCCGCGCAGGAGATCGGCACGTTCACCCTCGCTGAAGGCTCTCCCCGCCTCATTCGGGGAGCAACTGTCTTGCGAGTCTCGGAAGGCGTGCGGGTTCAGAACGGCGACATCCTCGAAACTTCCTCGCCGGGTTTTGTTCAGGCAGAGTTTGCGAACGGAAGCATCGTGGCGATCGGACCCTCTACCCGGGTTTTAATCCACTCGGCGGCCTCCAAGAGTGCGGACGTGGTCTTGATGAGCGGTTGGCTGAAAGGCGAAACCGCTTCCGGCGCAGCCGGTTACCACTTCTCCAGTTCGCTGCTTTCTGCCACCGCAAAAGCTGGCACGGCAATCCTGCATGCCGAACCGGCCGACGTAGGACTGTACGTAGAATCCGGAACTGCCACCGTGAACGAAGCCGGTGGCCATCCGATCGCTGCAAAGGCGGGCCAATTCTTCACGCGCCATGGCGCCAAGTTCGCCGTCACTTCCCGGCCGGATGGCCCTTTCCTCGAATCGATGCCACAGCCCTTCCGCGACACTCTTCCCTCGCGCGAGTCGCATTTCGCCGGCAAGAAACCCATAGAACCGAAGCACGATCACGACGTCACCTACGCCGAAGCCGAGCCCTGGCTGAAGATGGGAGCATGGCGCAAATCTTTCGAGGAACGGTTCCAGCCTCGCCTCAAGGACGCGGAGTTCCGCAAGGCGGTCGAGTCTCACATCGCCGAATATCCGGAATGGGACCGCATCCTGCACCCAGAAAAATATCCGCAAAATTCTCCCTCCGCGCCCGCCGACAACTCCAAACCGCCTTCGGGGAGGTACTAACTTATGAAACTGATTGTGAAATTCAACCTCGTCCTGTTCCTCGTGTTCGCGATCGGCTTCGCGGCCGTGGGATTCTTCGCGAATCGCCTCCTCCAGCGCAACGCCAAAGAGGAAATCGTCGAGAATGCGCGCATCATGATGGAGGCCGCCCTCGCAGTCCGTGCCTACACCAGCACCCAGATCAAGCCGCTGCTTGAGACTCAAATCAAGTACTCCTTCCTTCCCCAGATTGTCCCCGCGTACTCCGCCAACCAATACTTTGGACAACTGCACAAGAAGTTTCCCGAATACGCCTACAAAGAGGCCACTCTCAATCCCACCAATCCCATGGACCGCGCCACCGACTGGGAAGCCGACATCGTCAACGCCTTCCGCCAGTCTCAGGACCTGACTGAGCAGATCGGTGAGCGCGATACCCCAAATGGAAGAGCGCTCTACATGGCGCGCCCCCTGAAGATCAAAGACGCAAAGTGTCTGGATTGTCACGACACCGCCGAAACCGCGCCTCGCACCGTCATCGAACGCTATGGCAGCAATAACGGCTTTGGCTGGAAGTTGAACGACATCGTAGGCGCGCAGATCGTCACTGCACCCGTCAAATTGCCCGTCCAGCGCGCCCGCTCTGTGTTCGCAGTATTCATGGTGTCTCTGGCGGCAGTCTTTGCCGTTCTTGTGGCCGCCCTCAACGCGATGCTGTTCTACCTGGTTATTCGGCCCGTCAATCAGTTGTCCACGCTTGCCAACGAGGTGAGTCTGGGCAACCTCGACGCGCCCGACTTCGAAATGTCCAGTCGCGACGAAATCGCAACCCTCGCGGAATCGTTCCGTCGCATGAGGCGGAGCATGGTCGAAGCCATCAAGATGCTGGAGGCGTAAATCGGAGAAAGGTACAGGTTATCGCGGGCGATGGGACAATCAGCGCACGATGCCCGCGTAGGGGCAGACGCCCTCGACTGCCCACCCGAGAGGCTCTTTCAAAGAGGGTCGAACTCAGTCGCGCGGAGCAGCCCGCCGCGTCGATATCGGTTTAGTCAGTTGAGTTCCCGCGGAAAGGGCAGCCCGTGCGTCGAAATGAGAGAATCCATCGGCTGACATGCGTTCGCGCACTTGCCGAAGAAGGGACCTCAGAAGCGCCCAAGCTCCAGCCGCTGTAAGCGGCGGAATTCATTAGCCCAGCGCGCAGCGCTGGGAAAATTCAGAACAGATCGGAAGCCCCGGAGGGGCGACAGCGTCGGCATTTTCGTCGTGAGAGCAAGCTAGACAGAGAAGCGTAAGCCCCAGTCCTTCTCGTGACCCCGTGTCTCCGTGGTGGACTCTCCTGCCAGACACCACGAAACTAGACATCCGGGAAACCTGCATCCCGCAGAAACTGCCGCCGCTCCTTGCTGTTCTGCACGTGTTCTGACAACAGTCGATACAGACTCTGCAAACTATCCGCTTTGCGCGCCGCCTTCTTCGCCAGCACTCCCGAAATCGGTCCCACGTGCGCTGCCAGCATGCGCGCCGCATGATCGATCGCCTCGGGCGTGATCCCCAAAGGAGACACGGGATTCACCGCGGAACTCAAAGGTCCAGCAGGCTGAGGCTGAGGCGCCGGCACTTTCAGCCGGCTCTTCATCAATTCCGTCTTGCGCGCCATGAACGCGGCGCGATCCTTGTCTCGCTCTAGACTCTTTGCAAGCATCCCATAGAGCTCGTCCGTGTCGGTCGTCTTCGCCGCTGCTCTCTTCACCATGATTCGTGCCATCGGCCCAACGTAGACTGCTAATTCCTTCTCGATCACCCGCAGCATGGTTTCGTCTTCCGCAAGAGTGCCGCCCACCGCCATGAACTCGGTTTCCGAAGGCACCGCATGGATCGCGGGCGCATTCGTTTTCAGTGGCTCGGGAGCAACCGGGGGCGGCGGAGTTACCGTTGAGATCTCAGGCAGCGGCGAAGCGCTCAGGCTTTCTCGCGCAGCCGGGGCGTCCGTCCCAATGCGAGCTTGTGCAAACGGACTCTCCGGATCGAAAAGCTGTGTTTCGAACTGCTCGCCAGGCTTATCGTGAGCGGCTCCGGATTCCGCCGCTTGCTCCCGCACTCGCTCGTCCTCAACTTTCCGAGCCTGCTTTTGGATTTCATCGCGTTCCTGCAGCAGCCTTGGCTCGTCCGGATACTTCGCCTCTGCCACCGATTCTTCCTTTTTGAGCTCACCAACCTTTGGACCCAACTCCGCCGGCACGGCAGAGGGTTGCAATTCGGACAAGCGGGCTAACAGGATCTCGGCTGCACGCGCGTTCTTTTCGCCCGCGCTTTTCGCAGCCTGCACCAACTCATTCACGCCGCGCTCCTGGATCGTCCGGTCCTGCGCCGCCGAGCGGCACGCCCGCACAATTGCGTTGGCTCCTTCCTCCCATTTCTGGCCCGCCAGCAGCTTTTGCCCCTCGGCCAGTCCTTTCTGCGCCTTGACCCTGAGTTTCAGAGCTTCTTCCAACCGCTCCTTCAACTCCATGAAATCCGCATCCCACGGAAACTCCTGCTCCGCCTCTGCCACCAGAGTCGACGCGTTCACGTAATCCGAAGCGCTCATCGCTTTTTCAATTTTTGCCAACCAACAGGAACGCTCGTCCACCTGCGCCAGGTCGCGAAGCCGCTTTACCCGCTCAAGGTTCTTTTCCAGGTCCGGATAATGCCGGTAGGTCCCGCGCAGTGTCTCCCATTTCACCACTGCCTCGTCGTACTTTTGCGCCTCTTCCAGGCTCCGGGCCTCGCTCGCAATCGAGGCAATCAATTTCCCAAGCCGCTGCACGCTCTCAAATTGTTCCTTCAGTTCCGTCTCGTTCGGAGTCCTGCCGAGCGCTTCCTCCAGGATTTGGTACCGCAAATCCAGCGACGATTGCTGTTGTGCGCGCCGGATCGTCCCCTGCACCAACTGCGCCCGCTCCGCCCGCACCTTCTCTATGTACTCGCGGATGTCCGCATCGTCGCCGAGATCCTTTGCGGCGCCTTCCAGCATCTGCAGTGCTTCGTCGTAAGCGTGTCGCTGCACCGACTCCCCAGCCTTCCGCAGGCAATCGGCCTTCCTCTTCTCCCGCCGCTCGCGCTCGACGTTCTCGCGCACGATACTCAACAACGATTGCAGCCGAGGTTCCGGCCCGATCTCCGCGAGCGTTCCCTCCAGCGTTTTCAGCAGCTCTTCGTTCCGTTTTTCGTGCAGGAGTTGCCGAGCCATGGCCAGCTGCTCGTCGACGAATTTCTTTCGTTCCTCCGCCTGCCGCTGTTTCTCCGCCAGCACCTGCAATCTCAGCAGCGTTCGCTCTCCCGGGAAACGGCTCAGCCCTTCATTTGCCTTGGCGCACGCAGCCCGATAATCGTCCCGGCTTAGCGCCTCTTCAACCTCTCGGGTGAGTGCCTCCAACTCCCGGCGACGACGTTCTTGCTCTTGCCCCGCGGTGGCCGACTCGAGCAACGCCTGTACCTGCGGCGTATCCGGATCGAGCGCCTGCGCTTCTTTCAGGACCTCCAGGGCCGCAGTAAATCTCCGCGCCGAGATCTCATCCCGGGCCTTCCCGAGGAAGTTCTCCATCTGCTTCTGGCGCGATCGCTCCTCCCGGTCGCGATGAATCAGCCGGTGCAGTGCCTTCGCCTGCGCATCGTCCGGCGCCAGCTCGAGCGCTTTTTCCACCGCTTCCTTCGCGGTATCGAGCAAGCCTTCGGAATGATCGGCCTCCGCCGTTTTCAGCGCCTGCTGCAGCCTCTCCGCGCGTTCCGCCGCTTGCCGTAGCTGCTCGCGCAATTGCTGCAGTTCCGTATTGTTTTTATCGAGGCTGAGCGCCCGGTCCAGACACTCCTGCGCACTGGGATATTGGTTCTGGGCGAGCGCTTCTTCCGCCCGCTCGCGCAACTTCGTGACCTGCGCATTCACCTCTTGCTTTTGGATCTGCCCCAGCACCTCCCGCAACAACTGGTTCGCCTTTGTATTCTGCTGGTCGATCTTAAGCACCTGGATCAGCCGATCCTTCGCCTTGCACAAATCGGCGCGCTTCATCAGGACCGCAACTTCTTCCATGTTGTGATCGATCAGTTCCTGCTTGAGATGTCCCTGCATCTGCCGCAGTTCGAAAGCCATCTCTTCCGCGGACTGATATCGTCTTTCCCGGTCTTTCGTCAGCGCCCGCAACACGATCGCTTCCAACTCCGGCGGATAGACGGGCACAAAATCCTTCAATGGCGGAGGCGGTTCCATCGTGATTTTCAGAAGCGTGTTAGTCGTGCTCTGGCCTTGAAACGGCAAACGGTTCGTAACTAACTGGTATAGAACCACTCCCGTGGAAAACAGGTCCGTTCGCCCATCCGAGGGCTGCCCATTCACCTGCTCCGGCGACATGTAATACAGCGTGCCCATAATCTGCGATGCGGTTTTCGTGACATTCTGGTCGCCCATCTTGGCGATCCCAAAATCGAAGATCTTGATGCCGCTGTCCTGACAGAGCATGATGTTCGCCGGCTTGATGTCTCGATGAATCACATTCCGCTGGTGCGCATAGCTCAACCCCTCGCACACCTGGATGATGATGTTCGTCTTATCCAGCAGACTCAGCTGCCGGCGCGCTGCCAGCGCGGACTCCAGATCCTCGCCTTCCAAATATTGCATGACCAGATAAGGGTTCCCATTAAAGTCGCCCAGGTCGTACACAGTCACAATGTTGGGATGAACCAGGCTGGCCAGAGACTTGGCCTCGACGAAGAACCTCTTCAGCAGCGCGGGATTCTCAGAGAACCCGCTGGTGATCATCTTGATGGCGACGGTTCTATCGAGGTGGGGATCGTTGGCCTTGTACACAACTCCCATGCCGCCGCGTCCAATGACGTCGATAACGTCATATTTCCCGATCTTTGCGGGCAAATTGGAAGCCATGATGTTTCAGGTCCGAACCGATGCAGTATTCCGCTTGTTGCCCGGCATCACGCCAAAAAGCCCGGCAAGAGGGTAAGCGCTAGCTTGAGCCGGCGCCCCAAGACGCCGGCTATTGTGCTACGAACGGCCTCCGGTCGCAACTTTGATGTAACGTCGCCGTCCCGGCGGCTGTCCGGCGGGCGTCCCTGCCCGCCGCGCCGAGGGCGAGAGGCCTCAGCACAGCCGGCAAGAGGCCGGCGCTACAGTCCAACTGCGAACGGCAATGATCACGATGCGTGCCGGCAAAACGCTGCCCGCCCGCCCTCTCTGCGACCTCTGCGGCAGTTGTCCGTGATCTCTGCGGTTTAAGACTTCAGGTGTTCTCCGCCTCAGCCTTCCATCCCGTAAACCGGGATCACCGCCCCATTCACATCCTTCCCTGCATCCCGAGCCAGCCATACCACCAACCCAGCTATCGTCTCCGTTGGCACCCATTTGGAAAAATCAGCCTTCGGCATGGCTACCCGGTTGGATGGCGTATCCATCGTTCCCGGCAAAATCGCATTCGCGGTCATTCCGGCGTCCTTATTCTCTGCAGCCACCGTCCTGATCAACGACACCATGGCGGCTTTCGATGCGCTATAAGCACCCACGTTGGCACCCGGCTCCAGAGCAGCCCGGCTGCCGATCGCGACGATTCGTCCCCCGCCCGTCTTCCTGAGTACCGGAATCGTAGCCCGCAGGATCTGAAATGTGGAATTCAAATTCATATCCAGCA
>QIAH01000531.1 GCA_003225465.1 Acidobacteriota bacterium
AGAGAGATGGCTGGCGACCCACATTCCCTTAGCATCTCAAATCCTTCCGCAACATCCAATGAGTACAGGAATTGCTTTATGGGAAACACGTTCAAAACTGCCTTTCTCCTTACCGGCCTCACGCTGCTGCTGATGTCCATCGGTGGCTATTTCGGCGGCCAGCGGGGAATACTCACGGCCCTGATCATCGCGGGCGTGATGAACTTCGTCTCGTATTTCTACTCCGACAAGATCGCCCTGGCCACGTACCGGGCCCAGCCGGTTACGCGCGAGCAACTGCCCCGCGTTTACCAGGTGGTGGAGCGGCTGACGCAGAAGGCCGGGCTTCCAATGCCAAAGATTTACGTCATTCCGATGGACTCGCCCAACGCCTTCGCCACTGGGCGCAACCCGCGTCATGCGTCGGTTGCGGTGACCCAGGGCATCCTGAACCTCCTCAATGATGAAGAGCTCGAGGGAGTGCTGGCTCACGAACTCGGTCACGTGAACAACCGCGACATCCTTATCAGCTCCATCGCTGCCACCCTCGCCGGTGCCATCACGTACGCAGCCCGGTTTGCGCTGTTTTTCGGCGGCGATCGCGACGAGCGCCGTGGAGGTGGATTGAGCGCGCTGGTGATGATGATTCTTGCGCCGCTGGCTGCGATGCTGATTCAGCTTGCTGTGTCGCGATCGCGCGAATACCAGGCGGACGAAACCGGGGCGCATCTGACGGGAAATCCCTATGCGCTTGCCAGCGCCCTTAGCAAGCTCGATGCATACTCAAAGCGATTGCCGATGGTGGCGACGCCCTCCACCGCGCACCTTTTCATCATCCAGCCCTTGCTGGGAATGAATATTGGCAATCTGTTCTCGACGCATCCGCCGATCGCGAAACGCATTGAGCGGCTGACTGGACGGCCCGCCGAGTTTCAGAGAGTAGGCTAAATCAGAAACCAAAGATCACCACAAAGGACACGAAGGTAGCACGAAGGGTTTCATAATCAGGCCTTCGTGCTACCTTGGTGTCCTTTGTGGTTTAAAAGAGCGCTATGCGATCAAAACGCTCGCAAGAAGTTCGATTCGACGCGTTCAACGTAGAGCTGAAAGCTGCCGGCTAACAGCTGGCTTACGTTGGTAACCGCCCCTGTCCTCCCGCACATAGTAAAATCGCCTTTCGATGTCTCCAGAGACCGCTACCGCCGCTACCCATCGGGCCGTTCAGCTCGAAAACACCCTGCGCAAAGTCATTCGCGGCAAGGATGAGGTGATCCGCCTGGCGTTGGTATCGATCTTCGCCCGTGGCCACCTGCTGATTGAAGGCGTTCCAGGGGTGGGTAAAACGACCCTGGGCCAGGCACTCGCGCGGGCACTCGACTGCAGCTTTCAGCGGATCCAGTTCACCAGCGACATGTTGCCCTCGGACGTGCTGGGGATCTCCATCTATTCCGCCATCGAGCAGCAATTCGAATTCAAGCATGGACCGGTCTTCACGAATATCCTGCTGGCGGACGAAATCAACCGCACCACGCCCAAAACGCAATCCGCGCTGCTTGAAGCCATGAACGATGCCCAGGTCACTATCGACGTGCATTCTTATCCGCTGCCGCAGCCGTTCCTGGTTCTCGCGACCCAGAACCCGGTCGAACATCACGGAACGTATCCCTTGCCCGAGTCTCAACTGGACCGGTTCCTGATGCGGGTGCACATGGGATACCCCGACGCCGATGCGGAACGCGAAATCCTGCGCTCGGTGGCAGGAGCCGCACAACTCGATACGTTGAAACCCGTTCTCACTGGCGCGGAAGTCCTCGAAATGCAGGAAGCCGTAACGAAAGTTCGGGTAGACGATTCGCTGGTCAGTTATGCGCTCGCAATCGTCCGCAAGACGCGCGAATCGGAGTTCCTGTCGCTGGGCGTCTCTCCGCGCGGCTCACAAATGCTGTATCGAGCAGCCCAGGCAATGGCTTTCCTCGAAGGCCGCACCTACTGCATTCCGGAAGACTTCAAACCGCTGGTGGTTCCAGTCTTCGCCCATCGCGTGGTCGTCAGCGGATCCTATTCCTCCACGCTGAAAAAATCCGATCAAGCCGAACAAGTCATGCGCGAGATCGCGGATAGCGTCGCGGTGCCGGTGTAGGGGAACAGTTCTCAGTTCTCAGTTCTCAGTTCTCAGTTGTCAGTTGTCAGTTGTCAGTTCTCAGAAGCTATCAACCTATCTCATAAATCAGTTTTGAAAGGGCGCGGCTTCAGCTGCGCCGTCCCGACCGCATAAAAGTTGGGGCTTTAGCCCTATGAGATGGCTTCTCAGTTCTTAGTTCCCAGTTCCTTGTGATCGATTTTCAGTTGCAGGTTGCATTCCGAGCGCGGTCGAGGAATCCCACGTTTCCGCATACAAAACAAAAATCTCACTCCCGGGATTTTCTCGCCTGCTCTACGCCTTCGTCTCACCGATATGATCCTGAACTCAAGCTTGCAAAACGAGTCGGCAACCCATACTCTTTCCTGCGCATTCCGTGAGAACTGCCTCCATGTCCATCCTCCGATTTCTCATGTTCCTTTCCCTCACCGTCTGGATCGGCGGCATCATCTTTCTCTCGTTCGTCGAAGC
>QIAH01000166.1 GCA_003225465.1 Acidobacteriota bacterium
GTTCACGGCAGGACGATTTCTCACACCCTTTGGAATTTTCAATGAGCGACTCTACCCCGAGTGGATTCGCGCCTTGCAGCCCGATCCGTCAATTCTGCCGATCGCTACTGCTTCCAGCGATGGAGCGATGCTGCGCGGCGGCTTCCCGGTGAGCCCGGCGGCAAATCTCAATTACGCAGCGTACGTGTCGGCGACGAGCATCGGCGTGAATGGCGTGGAATCCGAGCGCCACGCCGGTGGACGGCTGGGTTTTTTCTTTCCACGATCGCGCGTTGAGGTTGGAGCGTCGTGGCAGAAGGCGCTGCAGGATGATCGCAAAAATGCATTCGGATTTCATTTTGCCTGGCAACCTGCTGCCGTTCCCTTGAGCGTGCACTCAGAAGTTGTCCGGTCGAATCAGGGCAGCGGCTATTGGGTGGAAGGCGCTTACCGGCTCAGCCAGGCACATTTCTGGCAGAAGGCGATGCGGCACACCGAAGTGGTTGCGCGCGAACAGCAGTTTTTCAGTGGGAATATCAGCTCTGACGATGCGCAAGCATTCGGACTGCCAGGGGCAAGTGGGCGCGAGACGGATTTTGGCGTCAACTACTTCCTGAAGGACGGCTTCAAGACGGTGGGAAGCTACGGGCGCCAGTTCAGCTCCGCGGGAAATTTCAATCAGTGGACGGTCGGGATCGTTTATCGCTTCCTGGTGCCGCTGGGACGCGCGGGGACGCCATGAAACGCTCTCTCGTTTTCTTTTTCGTGCTGGCCGTCGGCATCAGCGCGTTCGCGGGGTCTTCCAACAAGAAAGAACCCTCCGTGGTCACACCCGCGGTGCACGCCACCGACGCCGATACCATGCGCGCTTTGGGCGAGCAGCGATTCCGAGCAAACTGCGGGCGTTGCCACGCGGCTCCGCAAAAGTTTCCTCCGCGAGCCATGAGCACCGTGCTGCGCCATATGCGCGTGCGCGCCACTATCACCGACGAGGACATGCGCCTGGTCCTGTTTTACATGACGCAATAGCACACTTATGAGAAACGCCACAGCTCATCGAATTGCTTTCGTCGTTATGACGGTGCTCTTCCTTGCGCTTCTTCCCTACGCTGACGCGCAGCCCCGAGTCATCGAACTCACGGCGGATCACGACAGCCGCTACAAGATGGCCGGCCAGCGCACACCCGAGATTACCGTCAGGGCGGGCGAGCAGGTTCTGCTTCGGGTCACGGCGCGCAAGGGAAAGTCATGGAACCGCGATGGATCGATTCATGGCTTCGCGCTGCTGCGGGCCAAGGATCGCAGCAAGGTGGAGGGTTGGGATCTTCTCTTCAAACCGGGAACGCAGGAGTTTCTGCTAACGGCTCCCGAACCGGGGGAATACGAAGCGGTTTGCACGGTTATCTGCAGTGAGGACCACGAAGGCATGCATTTGAAAGTTACTGTGCTCCCTTAGAAAGGCTAGTCGGGGAAAAGGCTCTGGGCTTTAGGCTCTGGGCTCTAGCAAAAAACCCTTTCATCACAGACGTACAGAGAGCAGGGCAAAGGAAGAATGAATCGAACAATCGTGGTTGGCTTGACAGTGGTTCTGACATTTAGCGGGGTCGCGCAGAGTCAGGGGCCGCACGTTTTTCGGGGAGAAGTCTCCGACAGCCAGTGCGCCTTAAACGTCCATTCACTTACACGCTCCCACCAGGAGATGCTGAAATCCAAATCCATGGGCGGGACGTCGAATACCTGCGCTGTCTACTGCATCGAGCACCTGGGCGGGTCGCTGGTGCTGTCGGCGGGCAAGGAAGTCTACCGGCTGGATCGCCCGGACCTGGTGCATGGCTTTGAAGGCCAGAGAGTGAAGATCACGGGGACGCTGGATTCCAAGGTCAACCTGGTCCACGTGATGAAGATTGAGTTGGAAGGACAGCAGTAAATAGACAGTGCCTCGCCGCACGCTCCTGTGCCGAGCCCCCTCCCCACGTTTTCCTTGACATTCGCCTTTTATTCGCTCAGAATCCGCCTATGGCCATCACGCGGCGGCAACGCGAATTGTATGACTTCATCTCACGGTTCGTGGCGGAGCGTGGGTACTCTCCCTCGTTTGAGGAGATCGCGGAAGGGCTCGGATTAAATTCACTGGCGACCGTGCACAAGCACGTGTCGAACCTCGAGAAAAAAGGCCTCCTCACTCGCGATTACAACCGCAGCCGATCCATCGACCTGGTTGCACCCAAGGGAAAGCTTAAGCAATCGATGGCGGTCAACACCGGCCTGGTGCTCCCGGTGGTGGGGCGGATTGCAGCCGGGTTGCCGATTGAGGCGATGGAGCAGCGCGATGGGAACACCATTTCTCTGGCGGACTTCGTGCGCTCGAAGGAAGTATTCGTTCTCGAGGTGCGGGGCGAGTCGATGCAGGACGAGCACATCATGGATGGCGATTACGTGCTGGTCGAGAAAACCAAGGTCGCCCGCAACGGGGAACTGGTTGTGGCGCTCGTCAACGGCGATGAGACGACGCTGAAGCGGTTTTACAAAGAGGGAGAGAAGATCCGCCTGCAGCCCTCGAATACCGCCATGCAGCCGATCATCGTTCCTGCCGCGGCTGTGGAGCTACAAGGGAAAGTGATTGGAGTACTGAGGAAGTACTGAGGAAGTACTGAGAGGCAGGCTCTGGGCTTTGGCTCTAGGCTGAGGTCAGAGCGATCAACTTGGGTTAACGAGAAAATCGCCCGGCTTTAAGGCCGGGCGTTCCGTTGCTTCCGAAATCCGAGCTTAACCGACGTGCTTGTCGAGCGCCTTCTGGATCTGTTCCTTAGGCACGTAGCCGACGATCTGTTCCTTGACCTGGCCGTCTTTGAAGACGAGTAAGGTGGGGATCCCACGGACGCCGTAGCGCATTGGGGTGGCCGAGTTGCGGTCAACGTCCATCTTTCCGACTTTGACTTTGCCCTGGTACTCGGTTGCCAACTCCTCCACGATCGGCGCGATGGCGCGGCAGGGACCGCACCACGTTGCCCAAAAATCAATCAGGACGAGCTTATCGGACTTCAGTACATCAGCGTCGAAGTTCGCATCGGTCACTTCGACGATTCCATTGCTTGCCATTGTTCCTCCCAGATACCTCGTTCCGGCCCCGGTTTTGAGCTTGCCGGCCGCGGCACCGGTATCAGTGCTACCACTCTGGTGGTAAGAAATTCTAACACTCCGATTAGATGCAGGACAGTGACGGAGGGTGCAGGCGGTAAAGCAGGCTCTAGTCGCTGGACTCTGGCTCTGGCTCTCGGGCTAGTTTCATAGCTTTGAGTTCTTGAGCTCCAGATTTGGCTAGAGCCCAGAGCCTAAAGCCCAGAGCCTGTTTCTAAAATTAAAAGCGTCCTGAACGATGTCCAGGACGCCTCGGCAGCCCTCCCCCAGAACTGCCAAACTACGTGTGGATAGTACGTCCACCCCTGGGGAGTGTAAATGTCACTTTCGTAATTCGTGGTTTCGATGCGTAACCATTTGCCGTCTGACTAAAGTAATCGCTCTGGAAGAAGCGAGCGAGGAGTCTCTTGACTTGGAATTTGCTGTAGGCGAAGGACAAACTCCTCGAACATGCGAGAGCGATCGCGCAGGTTACCTCGAGAATTTTTCAGGCGAATGGGAAATTGTTCAGAAGAATTTACAAACAGCGCGAAGTTCAGAACAGCAGCAGAACGATGGTATGCGCGGCTCAGAAGGGCGCAAGAACTAAAGTTCTGGAGCACAGTGCTGGTGTTGAGCACAAAAGCATGCAATCAGGCTAGCTGCGGTCCGGGTCAAATGTCTGATCAAGATAAATCCAGAGGACGCGAGAAAAATACGTCGTGGCCGGAGCCAACGGCAAGAACAAAATGACAGCCCCGACCGTAGCCTTGGTGATCCACCAGCCTGTAGTCGCCCAGAGCGCCGCCGCAAACGATGTAATGATCACCAGCGCCAGGCCGTAGCTTATGTACATTGCACCCAGGAAGTATCCCGGCTCGCGTTCAAAGCGGAGCTGGCAGACGGGGCAGCGCTGGTGCATTTTCGGAAAGCCGAGGAAAACCGATCGGGCAAAGATTTTTCCCAACCGGCAACGCGGGCAGCGCTGACGGAAAATGTCGGCAATCGTGGAACCCTTTGCGGCCATTGCAGGGATCATACCGTGCCGAAACATCCTCAGGGTTCGGCACCCGCGGCACACGAACACTTGTTTGACACAGCCGCCGTCATCACGCGAACATGGCCCGCTCCCAAGATTTCAACCAATGAGGCCTGCCATGCAAACGCGCAGCATCCTTCCACTCTGCTGTTTCCTGATGATCGCGACGGTCGCGCAGAATGCGCCCTTCCAATCTCCCAAGCGGCTGTCTTGGTCGCAGCAGATTGCAGTGCGCGAGCAATGGCTCGCGAAACGGCACGACATGATTCTCCCCATGATGCGTGAGCATGGCATCGATATGTGGATCGTGGTCAATGAAGAGTTTCACGACGATCCGCTGACCCAATACATCGCCCCCCCGCGTCCCTATGCCGGCGGACGCGATTTTTTCGTGTTCATCGATTCGGGTGAGAAAGGGCTGCGCAAAATTGCCATCACCGGCTTCGCCGAGGAGAACCTGAAACAATTCTACGAATCGCCCGACGAGCCCCGGCCTGCGGACAAAGTTCTCCCCGAGTTGTACGAACAATACAAGCCGAAGAAAATCGCTCTCAGCTACAACGCCCGCCGCGGAGTTCAGCGCAGCCTCACCTATGATACCTACAACTTCATCGCCGAAAAGATGGGCCCGGATGCCGTTCAGCACTTCGTGCCCGCGGCCGATCTCATTGAGGAATATTTGGACACGCGCATTCCCGAAGAGTTCGCGACCTACCAGCAGATGGTCCAACTCACCGACGCGTTAACGCGACGCTCGCTTTCGAGCGAGGTGATTCATCCCGGAAAAACAACCGTCGGAGACGTGCGCCGCTGGCTGTATGACCAATTGGGTGACAATCGCGTCAGCACCTGGTTTCAACCTGATTTGCGAGTACAACGCAAGGGCAATAAAAACGATACTTCCCGAGGATTTCTTGCGGTCGCGCCGGAGAGCACAGTCATTCAACGGGGCGATGTTGTGCACCTCGATTTTGGCATTACCTGCATGGGCCTCAATACCGACTGGCAGAAGATGGCCTACGTCCTGCTTCCGGGCGAGAAAGATGCGCCTGCGGGCCTGAAGAACGCGATGAAGAACACGAACGCGCTACAAGATGCGCTCACGTTGCGGGCGGCGCGTCCGGGACGTCCAGCAGGCGACGTCTACAACCAGACCATGGAGGAAATGAAGGAGAAAGGGATCGAGGCGCAGATCTACAGCCATCCCATCGGCAACCAGGGGCATGGATTGGGACCGAGTATTGACTTCCGCGCCTCGAAGCGCGCCGATATCGGGGCCACCCAGGCGAAGCCTCTGCGCAAGGGTTCGTACCTTTCCGTAGAGTTGAACACGCAGACAGCCGTTCCCGAGTGGGACAACCAGAAGGTCTACATCATGATGGAAGACGATGCTTATCTTACTGACGATGGATATAAGTTTTTTGTACCCCGGCAGGAAGCGTTCTATCTGGTGAAGTAGTCCCACTTGATCACCGAGACACAGAGAAAAATCACAATTGTTTTCTGTTTGCCTCTGTAACTCTCTCGAAAATTACCTTGCAGTGGGTTGGTGCCCCAGGTTCGCGTCCGTTCTTTGGACGCTAACCTGGGAATCCTCACATTGGTCAGCTCTCGCAGCTTCTCACGCCGAACTCTGTGGTGAATAAATTCCAAGGCGTGTGTCAGAGATTCGGTCTTGCGAAAGGGAGCCTTAAGACTGTCTTCGCCAGGTTTGCCCGCCGTCTGTGGTGATCCAGACCTCACCTGTCGAGGTGGTGATTTTGCCCTGTCGAACGTTGATGAATTCGATAGCGGCGATATCGGCTGTCAGGGTGGCATCGGCGGTTGCAGGTTTGACCTGCATCCAGTGTGTGCCTGCATCCGTGGAATGGTAGAGCAGGCCGGAGGCGCCTCCCACCCAGAGGTCAGGACCATTGGCGGAGAGTGCCCGGAAGGTCGCATTTTCGGCGACCGCCACCGGTTGCCAGGTCTTCCCGGAATCGACCGAGTGCTGAAGCTTCCCGTCCGCCGAAATCGTCCAGCGAGCCACGGGTGGTCGAAGGGTCTCAACACGCTTCATCTCCGCCTTGCGCGCGGCTTCTTTGGCGAGGACCGTTTGAGTACTCGAATCCTGGGAAGGAGCGGCAACCAGGGCATCGTACAAAGCCACCCCGGATGGAGCTTTGGCCTTGCCTGGCAATTCCTGCTTCTCCCGTACCCCGGCGGCGTCAGTTTCAATAACGGGCACGGCCGCTGTGACTTGTACCTCCTCAGTAGCCTGTGCGGCAGGTTTCGACGGCGCAACTGGGGCGGCAATGATTTTTCCATTGGAAGGCAGGAGGTCTAGCGACTCGTTAGTTGTCGATGTTGAAGCAAGGCTCCCCACGCCGACAGCAGCACCACTGCTGGTTGCTGAATGAGCGAATTCCGGTCTCATCCTTCCCGCCAGGACTGGCGGCGGCACCGGCTGCGTAAAGTTCGAAGCCAATGCTTTCTTTTGATCCGGTACTGGCGTGGACAGCTGAGCCTGCCTTCGCGTGGACGCCGGAGGCGCCTCGACGGCCCTTTCCTCGTCGCGCACCGATGGCGGCGGGCTGGCTGGTTGTGGCGCGGGAACCACCGAGAGATCTTTCGTCTTGTTGTTCGCATCGTTGCTGGAGTAAGTCACGCCTGCATCATCCTTCTGCAGGGCGACCGTCCTCGCGGGCGGTTTCATCAGAACATCCCGCTTCATCAGGACTGCGGATCCGACAATCACGACGCAGGCTGCCGCGGCTCCCCAACGCACAGCAGGCCAATGGAACCAGGAACGCCTGCGGTCGGTGTCTATAGAGGAAGCGGTTGCGAGCGCCGCAGTGGAGAGCGAAGGCATCGCAACCGCCAGGACCTCTCGACAGTCGGAACAACGCGAGAGGTGCGCCAGGACTTTGAAGCGTTCCTGTTCCGCGAGCGCCTGCTCGGCAAAAGCCGTCAGCAGGTCAGGATCAGGGTGATCTCCGGCCTCGATCGCACTCAGGCGTGCACGCACGATATTGGGCAGTTTGTTCATGGACTCCAGTTACTCTATCCCTGCCAGCGGAATCCGGGCTCCGCTCCTCTCGGGTTTCCGCTGTATCTATTTCGAAAATTAGCCACTTTCGTCGCCAGCCGGCGTTGCTACTTTCTTCTTATGGAACGCTTCCGGCGAGGAATCTTGCGCCAGCCGGTCACGAAGATTCAAGGTTATATCGCGCACGTCGATAGCCAAGGCCTCTTCGGCCTGGCGCCGGCTCATCCCCTTCCGCGCCAGCCCGGCAACGACCTGTTTTCGCAAGGACTTAACCACTTTGTCGAGCTTGCGGCTGATGGTCGACTCGTGCACGGACAGCATCCGGGCGATCTCTGCCAGGGTACGGCCATCCAGGTAGTAGGCGGCCAGGATAAAACGCTCATCCGCAGCCAATGCGCCCAGCGCCTCGTCCGTGACGGACTCCAGGCGCGCATCGACCGCCTGAGCCGGTTCCGGATCCGTAGTCGCGAATTGCGCACCTTCCTCGGTTTCCTCATCCAGGCTGACCATCCGCTTTTGGCGACGATATCGGTTCACATGTTCCTGCGCCATGACCGTACGCAGCCAGCCTTCGAGCGAGCCTCTCCCGGTATAGGAAGAGAGTTTGGAGACACGCTCCCCATTGCGGATCACCGTGCCATACAAATCTGCGTAGAGAGAATCGGAAAGTTCGCGCGCGGCTGAATCCTCGCGTGCGATGTGCAGGCCGATGTCGTAGAGCTTCTCGCGATAACGCACCATGAAGACTTCCCAGGCACGCTCGTTTCCCGCCGCGCACGCACGCGCAAGCACCAGTTCTTCAATTTTCAGGGAAGTGCAAAAAACGCGCAGCTGCGCTGGACCCGCAGCTCCAAGATATTTCTTCGTGACCTCGCCGAGGATGCGAGCCAGATCGTCGCAGCTCAACCCGAACTGTTCGGCTGCACACTTGGCATGAAGCTCCCCGGCGATTGTTGCGAGCTCTGGCGGGGCGTCAGTTGCGGGTTGGATGGCGCGGTCCATCGAATCGCTGTCTCTGGGGATGCTACCCATTTTATTGGACGCAAGGAAGGGTGATTTTCCCGTTCCTCCCACAGTCAGGGAACAAGGACGCCCCGGAACATAGGATGCGCTCCACGGCCGGGGTGTCGCTTGCCTGGGGAGGATCACATGAAAGGCGGAGTGTTTTTCAGCACGCTGGTCCTGGCGGTCGCAGTCGGCCTGGTGGTCGGATCAAGGCGCGAGGTTCGGGCAGGCGAGGTGTCATCGACCTCCGATTACCGGGTCCTTGCGCCCATCCGGCATGGCAATCTGACGGTGTTTCCCGTCGTGACATCGGTTTCGCACGACACGCGGGAGTTTCTGACGCTGGACGAAGGACTTAAGTCTGGCGAAGTCGAGGTCACGGAGTCAGGCAGCGTGCGCGGGATGATCCGGAGGCCGCCCCCGGGCGGAACCGTCCATCCGCAATATCCTGTGCGCGAGTCAGCCCAGGTCAACAAACTTGTGCTGGTGAACAATTCGAAGCGCCCGCTTCTTTTGCTGGCTGGGGAAATCGTGACCGGCGGCAAGCAGGACCGGGTGATCTCGAAGGACCGCATCGTGCCTCCAGAAAGCGATCCGATAGATCTGGATGTGTTTTGCGTAGAACCGGGGCGCTGGGTTGGGAGCAGCGCGAAATTTGTCCCCGGAACACCGAACGCGTCCATGGCAGCGCCCTCAGTTCGTGGGAAAGCGATGGCCGACAAGAACCAACAGCAGGTCTGGGCGGAAGTCGCGAAGGCGAGAGAAGGGATGGCGTCCGCTGTGGAAGTGGAAGCGCCGCAGAGTACACGAGAGCTCTCCGGGACTACTTCCTATGCCAAAACGATGGACAACGCCGACGTCAAGAAGAAAGTGGATTCCGTCGCCGGTTCCATCGAGAAAGAGTACGCCAGCACCATCCAGCAACTGCGCGAACGCAATGCGGTCGGAGTGGTGGTAGCTGTGAATGGTGAGATCGTTTGGGCCGACATTTTCGCGAGTAGCAGTCTGCTCGAGAAATATTGGCCCAAACTGGTGCGTTCGTACGCAACCGAGGCCGTGGTCACGCGGGCGAAGGGTGCACAGGTCAATGAGAGCGCGGCACAGAGTTTTCTCGAAAATCTCCACGGGCGTCACGAGACGGTGGATAGCGAACCCGGCCTGTACCGGCACACCGAGGTCAGCGGCGACGGCTTCAAGGCGTTTGAGTTGACGTCATTGCTGCCCAAAACTGGATTTGCGGTGCACGTGGCGAAGATGACGGAGTAGAACAGGCTCTGGGCTCTGGGCTCTAGCTCCTGAACTTTCGGTCCAGACCTCACTTTCAGGCTCGG
>QIAH01000167.1 GCA_003225465.1 Acidobacteriota bacterium
CCGCAAGTTGGCGGTGAGGTTGTACCTGATGTTGCGCGAGGACTGGACGTACGCGCAACTGTGCAGGGCCGTGGTGCAGGCAAGCCCGAGTCATTCTGTGGCGGCAAGCAAGAGCCGACCGCTTGAGTAGGCAGCCTGCCTCCCCGAACGAGCGGGGAGTTCGAAGCAGCAATTGTGGGAGTTAGGACCGAAGAGATGGGTGGTGAGACCTTGCGTCCACCGCAGGATTGAGAGAGCACGAGCCTTGGTTAAAAACGCAAAAACCTTTCCGGCTAGAGCAAAATGGCGCTTCTTTTAATACAAAGACGCCAGCGGAGAGGTGTCGTCGAAATCGCCTTGACACGGGCACTCGTCGTTAGAGACGGAATGACAAGCCTTCGAGGCGCGCCGTAGTACAGCCTATGTAGTACAGCCTATTAAGAAAGCCGCTTTAGCAGCGGTCTTTGCCGAACGGACAGCAATAATGCGACTCGTTATCAAAGTCGGGACTAGCTTGATTGCTCCGGGGGGACGTATTGATACGGAGCGGATGCGGGCGCTGGTGGATCAACTCGACCTTTCGCGGCACGAGTATCTGATTGTGAGTTCGGGAGCGATTGCTTCGGGGATGTCGAATCTGGGGCTGGGCGAGCGGCCCACTAGCGTTCCGCGCATGCAAGCCTGCGCGGCCGTGGGGCAGAGTCTGCTGATGCATACCTACGAGCAGCTTTTTTTCGGCAAGAAAGTGGTGGCGCAGCTCTTGCTCTCGAGCGATGACTTTACTTCCCCGGTGCGCTACAAGAACCTGCAGAACGCTCTGCATGAACTGGTGAAGCTGGGCGTGGTGCCCGTCGTCAACGAGAACGATAGTGTTTCGGTGCGGGAGTTGGTGGGGGCGTTTGGGGACAACGACGAACTGAGCGCGCTGCTGGCCACGGCAGTGCACGCGGACTGGTTGGTGTTGCTTACGGACGTGGATGGTTTTTACGTTTCCAATGGTCGCAAGGCTAAGAGGCTGCTGCGCACGGTGCGCAAACTGACTCCAGCGATGGAGGACCTCTGTAACGGCAAAGGCAAACTGGGAACGGGCGGTATGCGTTCGAAATTGCGGGCGGCGAAGTCGGCGAGCGAAGCGGGCGTGCACGTGGCAATCGTGAACGGACGGCATCCGCACGCGATCGAGTGGGCGATTGCGCGGAAGATTGGTACTTATTTTCCGGCGCGAGGAAAACACTGAAATGGGCACAACAATGGGCACAACACTTGTCATTCCGAGCGCAGCGAGGAATCTCGTTCTTAACCAGCGCCGGGCACAGCAGATTCCTTGCTGCGCTCGGAATGACAAGCCTTGAATGGAAACGCTGAGATGGGCACGATCGTGAACCCGAATGTCTCCACGCGCGAGAAGTTGGAGCGTGCGCAGGCGGCATCGCCGCGGATCGCCGGATTGTCGACTGAGCAGAAAAATGGCCTGCTGCTGACGATGGCGGATGCAATCGAAACGCATGCGGCTGAAATCCTCGCGGCCAATCAGAAGGATCTGAATGGGAGCGGGGTAGAAGGTGCGATGCGCGACCGCCTGCTGCTGACCGCCGAGCGTGTCAGGGCAATGGCAGCAGGGATGCAGGAAGTCGCGTCTCTGGCGGATCCGGTAGGCGAGATCATTCGCGAGTGGAAACGGCCCAACAAGCTATTGATTCGTCAAGTGCGCGTTCCGCTGGGCGTGATCGGGATTATTTATGAATCGCGGCCGAACGTGACGGTGGACACCGTGGCGCTGGCGCTCAAGACCGGGAACGCGATTGTGTTGCGCGGCGGCAAGGAAGCGTTTCATAGCAACCAGCAATTGGTTGAGATTTTGAGCAGCGTGCCCGGGCTGCCGCAGGGTGCGATCCAGTTGCTCGACTCGACGACGCGGGATTCGGTGCAGGAACTCATCCAGGCGCGCGGGTTGGTGGATGTGATCATTCCTCGTGGCGGGGCGGGACTGATCAACTTTGTGGTGGAGAATTCGATCGTGCCGGTCATTGAGACCGGCGCCGGGAATTGCCATATTTTCGTGGACGAGTCAGCCGATCTCGACATGGCGGATCGCATCGTGATCAACGCAAAAACGCAGCGGCCTTCGGTGTGCAACGCGGCGGAAAAGTTATTAGTCCACGAGAAGATTGCCACGACGTACGTGCCACGGATCGCGCAAATATTGAGCTCCGCCGGGGTCGACCTGCGCGGGGATAAAGAGACGATTCGCTTGGCGGGTTCTGTGAACATTCGACCAGCTGGCGCCGAAGACTGGGGTGAGGAGTACCTTCGGTTGTGCATTGCGATACGAGTTGTTTCTGATGTGGAAGAGGCAATTGCGCATATCAATCGGTACTCCACCAGGAACACAGAAGCCATTGTTACCGAGAACGAGGCGAATGCGCGGCGGTTTTTGCGGGCGGTAGATTCGGCAACGGTGTTCTGGAACGCGTCGACGCGGTTCTCGGATGGCGGGGAATTCGGGTTTGGGGCGGAGATGGGAATCAGCACCCAGAAATTGCATTGTCGCGGGCCGTTTGCGCTGGCGGAGTTGACGTCGTCGAAGTACGAGGTGATTGGGAACGGGCAGGTTCGGGGGTAGGGTTTCTTCCTCGACTCTGAGAGCCGGCTGCACGTCGTGTTCGCGTCTCTTCAGAGAGGTGCCATTCACAATTCGCGCTCCCAAGCGAAGCTTGGACGGGCACCCTTCTATACTCAGACGGACAGCGGCGCGTGTTGCAGATTGGTACAATCCGTAGTTCGACTCAAGGTGATGTGGTGAGAGGGGTTTCTTCCGAACCAACCAGGTCGGTGCTGTTGCCGGGAGAAGTGGCGCCCGATTTCGATTTACCTGCGCTCATTGGCGGCGTGAAGAAGCGTTTTCACCTGCGCGAGCAACTAGCGAAAACAAATGTTGTGCTGGCGTTTTATCCGGTGAACTGGGAATCGGTAAGCGCGCGACAGATGGCGGAATACCAGGAGCAAAGGGAACGGCTTCGGGATCGCGCGGAGCTCGTCGCGATCAGCGTGGATTCCATCATGAACACGACGGTCTGGGAGCGCGAGATTGGGCCGCTCGGCTTCGCGCTGTGCAGCGATTTCTGGCCACACGGGGAAGTGAGCCGGTCTTACGGGGTGTTTCGGGAAGCGACGCCGCTCGCGGGCGCGAGTGAACGTGCGGTCTTCGTCGTCGATGGCAAAGGGAAAATCGCATTCAGCAGGATGTACGGGCTGCTGGAACTGCCTTCGCTTTCAGAGTTGTTGGAGGCGCTGCGCAGAGTCTGAATTCTGTTGAGGCGCTTGCCACCCAGTGATGCGCAGTTGCGCTAAAGTTCCAGGAGCTGCATGAAAAGGTTCTCGGGTAGTGTTCTGGCGTGTGCTCTTTTGCTTTTCAATGTTAAGGGCACGAATTCACTGCCGCCGGAAAGTAATCACGACAATTCTTCATTGTTCGGATTCCGCGAAGCGAGCGCTGAGCTGAAAGCGGAATCACGCTTTCTGGCCGTGCCCGATCCGAAGCGCGCCGAGGAGCACCTGCGCATCCTCACGCAGGTGCCGCACATTGCAGGATCTCCGGAAGACAAGGCGACGGCGGACTACGTAGCCAGCAAATTTCGGGAAGCAGGGCTCGAGACTGAGATCGCCGAATACCGCGTGTGGTTCAACTACCCCTCTGAGATCAGCGTGGATATGACGGCTCCCGCGGGCGTGGTGATGCATGGTCCCTCGCGCGAGCACGTGGAGGGCGATCCCTTTCAAGACGATCCCCGCATTACGACTCCGTACAACGGCATGTCGCCCAGCGGCGATGTGGAAGCCGAGGTGGTGTATGCGAATTACGGATCACCCGAGGATTTCGAGAAGCTGGCGCAAATGAAGGTGGACGTGCGCGGGAAGATCGTCCTGGTGCGCTACGGCCAGAATTTTCGAGGGGTGAAGACGTTCATTGCGCAGGAGCGAGGCGCGGCAGGAGTCATTATCTTTTCCGATCCGGCCGACGATGGGTGGAAACGCGGCGACAAATATCCGCGAGGCCCGTGGCGTCCCGATACTGGCGCGCAACGCGGATCGGTAGGGTACATGTTCGAATTTGCGGGAGACCCGACCACGCCGGGAATCGCCGCGGTGCCGTCCTTGCCGGACTCCAAGCGGATACCTCCGCAGCAGTCGGCGCAGATGCCAAAGATTCCTACCACTCCGCTCTCCTATGCCGACGCGTGGCCCATTCTCGAGCACCTGGGTGGGCCTGAGAGTCCACGAGAGTGGCAGGGAGCGTTGCCGTTCACCTACCACGTCGGCCCCGGTCCGGCAAAAGTAAAAATCCATCTCAAGCAGGATTACCAGTACCGCACGATCTGGGATGTGATCGGGCGGATACGCGGGAGCGAATTGCCGGACGAGTGGGTGGTGGCCGGGAATCACCGGGATGCGTGGGTGTATGGCGCAGTGGATCCAAACAGCGGGACGGCGGCGATGCTCGAATCCGTGCACGGGATCGGGGAGTTGCTGAAGTCCGGATGGAAGCCGAAACGGACGCTGGTATTCGGGAGTTGGGATGCAGAAGAGGAAGGATTGATTGGATCGACGGAGTGGGGCGAGGAGCATGCGGAAGAACTCAAGCAAGCGATCGCTTACTTCAACATGGACGTCGCGGTGTCGGGCCCAAAGTTCGGAGCCTCGGCGGTGCCCAGCCTCAAACAGTTCCTGCGCGAGGTCACGAAGGCCGTGCCCAGCCCGGCGGGTGGGACGGTCTATGAAGCGTGGCGACGGTCGAATCAGGCAGGATCCGAATCTTTCAATCCGCAGGAGACCTCCGGCAGCACGTTTCGTCCACCGGCAGCGCAGGCGCGTCCCGATGCCGCGGTCGGAGACTTGGGGAGCGGGTCTGACTATACGGTTTTCCTGCAACATCTGGGCGTGCCTTCGACGGACATCGGTTCCACGGGTTCGTATGGCGTCTATCACTCGACCTTTGATGATTTCAACTGGTTCAAGAAGTTTGGCGATCCGGAGTTCGTGTACGAACAGGAGATGGCGCGGGTTTACGGATTGGAGGCGGTCCGCATGGCGGACGCGGACGTCTTGCCGTTCGATTACGAGGAGTACGGCAAGGAAATCATGGCGTACATCGATGGGGCGAAGAAAAAGGCGGAGAGCAAGTTTGGTAATCGGATGCCGGACTTTTCCGGAGCGGCGGAGGCGGCGAAGCATTTTCAAGACGCGGGCGCCAGGATTCTGAGCAAAGAGAAGAAGCCGCCGCAGGATCCCAGCAAGCTGAATCACGCTTTGCGGGAGGCCGAGCGCGCACTGCTCCTGCCCGAAGGGCTGCCGACCCGGCCGTGGTATAGGCACGCGATCTATGCACCGGGACGATATACGGGGTATGCCGCCGTAGTGATTCCAGGAGTAAATGAGGCCATTGACGCAGGAGACCTGGAACGAACACGGCAGCAGGTTGCGGCGCTGGCGGCGGCGCTGCAACGGGCGGCGAACATTCTGGAAAATTATCGCTAAAGCGGTGCAACTGTTTGCATACCTGCAAACGTCGTAGGACGAAAGATCAGAGTTGGGTTAAACTCTGAATGCCCAACTAGTTGGGTATTTTGCAGTGAATTGTCCCCCTGGATGTGTAGTCCCGTAGTGTGCGGTTTCGCGGGACCAACGTCCACCATCTTCCCAAGTTGTTAATTTTGACGGTGCGCCGCCCCGAGAGCCGATGCCGCTGGCACGTATCATTACGGACTCTGTGGATGATTCCCTGGAACTCACCATGCAGCTGCGCGCGCGTGGCTTCCTGGTAGAGACGGTTTCTCCGGATCAAATTCCGAGTACTCCCGCGGACCTGGAGGTCCGGCTGGAGGAGTGTTCGCCGGAAGACGTGTTGAGCAAGGCCGCGGAGGTCACCGAGAACGAGGACCTGTGGGTGTTTGTCGCGCCGGGTGCGCTGGATGAACGGGCGCGACCGATAAGGACCATTCCGCTTATGCCGCACGTGTTCGACGTGCCCATTCCCCGAATGATTCCCGCGAAGTTTGAGACCTCGTGGCCGGTGGAAGCTATGGGGGAGAATCGTCCCTCTCAAGTGGTTGCACCGCTGACAGGGATGCCGGTGCGGATGCCAGCGGAGATTCCGTTGGCACCGGGAAATGGTGGGGGGAAGAGCGGGATTGCAGCGGACTTGAACAAAGAGTCAGCGACTGTGCCGCCCGTAATTGTCCCGGGTGCGCCGGCCAAGCCGACGCCGGATGTTCAACCTAAAGTGAAGGTCGTGGTTCTTCCGAAGTTGAGTGAGGCGCCGCAGATTCCTGAAGTTGCGGAGCGAGCGGGGCCGAATCGGGGGCTAGCGCCAAAGGCGACGAGTAGGCGAGTTCGTCTGCGGGGGCCGTACAAGATCTCATTCCAGACCGGAGCCCGATTCTGGAAGCGGATTGTGGTGTCGACCGCGTTGGCGGTCGTGGCAGGGTTGCTGGTCGCGGTGGTTGCTCTGCGGCCGCACTTGTCTCAGTCCGCAAAGCCTGCCACGAGCGCGGGGCCGGCAGCAGTCGGCGCCGGCGCGAACCCGACGAAGCCGCCGTCATCCAGCGCGACGGTAAAGTCGAACACCGTGCCTGTGGGAACTCCCGCTCAGGTTGCAGCTCCGGCCGTTCCTCCGACTGCAGGCCGGGCGACGCCTCAAGTTGCGGGTCCTTCGGTACCGCAGATTGCAGCGAAGCCAGTCGCGGAGTCCGCGGCTGCGGCGGCCGCGAAAAGCCCTCGAGACATACAGCAAAACGCGCCCGCGAAGCCGGCAGCAGCTAGCCCGATTCCGAATAATCCAAACAAAGCGCAGCCGGTGCGGCGGCACACAGGCTCGTCGGAGGCGGACATCGTTGCCGAAGACACGGTTGTTTTCTACGATCGCAAGCCAGCGTCGTCTGGGAAAAGTCCACAGGAATCGCGCGTGAAGCGGTAGACGCATCCCTAGACAGCGCGGTTGATTACTCTGCCGCCGAGGTCAAGGCTCGATCTACCGAGAAAGCGCCGCTGCCGCGCGCCATCAGCACCACGGCGATCGCAATTGCCAGCAAGTGATACTCGAATCCCTCGCCTTTCTGCTGGCCGCTCCAGTTCATAAACAGTCCGAAATTGTGGTGGACCATCAGGACGGCAACCACCATGTTGCAGGCGATCCCGAACGCGGCGATGCGTCCGAGGGCTCCCAGGATGAGGCCGAGGCCCCCGAGGAATTCGGCGCAGATCGCCAGGAACGCGAAGGGAGCGGGGATGTGCATCATCTGGGTGAAGAATCCCATGGTGCCGGAGAAGCCGTAGCCTCCAAACCAGCCGAATGTTTTCTGGGCACCGTGCGCGAAGAAAATCACGCCCATCACCAGGCGAAGCAGGGTGAGGGTCCAATCGTTCGAAGTTGCCAGTAGTTTGCGAAACATGTGTTCCTCCATCTCTCCAATTTTCAAAATGCTCTTGCGGTAACTGCGTGACTAGTAGTCGATTCAGTCGAAAACTTTAGCTCAGGTGGTTGCGAATCTTCTCCATCAGCGCGATCAGTGTCTGCAACTCGGAGGGCTTCATCGGTTGCGCTACTTTTTCTCCGGCGCTGGTGAGTGGCTTATCGAGGTCGGCCAGCAGTTGCAATCCGCGCGGGGTGATCCAGCAGAGAACCTGGCGGCGATCGTCGGGGCAACGTTCGCGCCGGACCAGCTGCTTGGCCTCCAGTTTGTCCAGAAGGCGAGTGATGCCGGGCGTTTTCTCGATCATGCGATCCGCGATGTCGAGGGTCGGGGTGCCTTGCTTGCCGGCGCCGCGCAAAATACGAAGCACGTTGTACTGTTGCAGGGAAATGTCTCGGGGTTCGACGATCTGAGCGAAGGTGCGCTGCAGCAGGTCGGCCGTGCGGTAAAGCCCAAGGATCGCCTCCTGCGCGGGCGATGCGAAGGGCTTGGTCTGGCGGATTTCCTCGCGGAGGGTTTTTCTGTTCCGTTTGTGCGCCACGGTGCAGATAGATGACACGTCAATTAATGTCGATTCAAGGAATCTTTAACCACAGAGACACAGAGACACGGAGAAAACCTTCAATGTTTTTTCTCTGTGTCTCTGTGGTGGGTTTGCGCTTTCGGGGAAAGATTGGCAGAAGCGTTGCCATTTCAGGTAGTTAGGTGGAATTCGTCGGTTGACGCTGCCGGCTGCTGTGCCTATGATTGCCGGACTTGAATGAACCTCACAATGCTCTGGTTGGATGAGTCTCGTTCTCGAGCCGGGTCGCTATGAAAGGTGCTAACGCGCTCCACAGTCTTCTTCTCACGGTTCCGGCTGCAGCGACGGCCACATTTCTTGCGCTCTTTCCGATTGTGAATCCCTTCGGGGGAATTCCGCTTTTCTTCTCGATGACCTCGGGCTTTGCGCGCGAGGAACGCTACCGGACGGCAATGAAGACAGCTGGTTACGTGTTCGCGATTCTGGTGACGTTCATGTTCTTCGGGCGTTTTGTTCTGAACTTTTTCGGGATTTCTTTGCCTGTGCTGCAGATTGCCGGAGGCTTGATTGTGGCAAACACGGCGTGGGGGATGGTGACGGGTGGAAACCGGATGACGCCGGCGGAAAGCGATGAGGCGAACACGAAGGAAGACATCTCGCTGACGCCGATGGCGATGCCCATTCTTTCCGGTCCCGGATCGATCGGAGTGGTGATGGGACTGGCTGCGCACGTCGATAACTGGACGGCGTATCTGGGCATGGTGATTGGAATCGCCGCGCTCGCGGTTACGGTTTATCTGTTTTTGCGGTTGGGTGGACCGCTGGTGGCGCGTCTTGGACCTAGCGCGGTGGGCGCCATCAGCCGGATTTTTGGGTTTTTAATTCTGGCGATCGCAGTGCAGTTGGTGTGGGATGGAGTGGCGGAGTTCATGTGATCGGGCGCGAGTCCTAAGATCTTAAACCGCAGAGAGCGCCGAGAAGGCCGCGGAGGACGCAGAGGATTCCGTGTAGGACCTCGCTGACTGCTTTTCGCTTTGGGTCGGCACAAAAAGACGAGCGGGGACGCCCGTCTCTCCATTTTGTCTTCTACTTCAGGGTGACCAGCTTTTCGACTAAGTCCGAATAATCTTTCTTTTCCAGGCCGTGGACTTGCTTGTTGTACTCGTCGACCTTCGAGGAGTAGTTCATCGAGCAGAACTTCGGGCCGCACATGGAGCAGAAAGCGGCTTCTTTGTAGTAGTCGTCCGGCAACGTCTCGTCGTGCATGGAGCGGGCGGTCTCGGGGTCGAGTGAAAGCTCGAACTGCTTTTCCCAGTTAAAGGTGTAGCGCGCATAGCTCAGGGCGTCATCGCGGTCGCGGGCCCCCGGACGATGCCTCGCTACATCAGCCGCATGAGCGGCGATCTTGTAGGCAATGATCCCGTCCTTTACATCTTTCTCATTGGGCAGACCCAGGTGCTCTTTGGGCGTGACGTAGCACAGCATCGCGGTGCCGTACCAGCCGATCATCGCCGCGCCGATCGCGGAGGTGATGTGGTCGTACCCCGGTGCGATGTCGGTCGTCAGCGGACCCAGCGTGTAGAACGGCGCCTCTTCGCACCACTCCAGCTGCTTTTCCATGTTCTCCTTGATGAGATGCATGGGGATGTGGCCCGGCCCCTCGTTCATCACCTGCACGTCGAACTCCCACGCAACGCGATTGAGCTCGCCCTGCGTCTTCAACTCGGCGAACTGCGCTTCGTCGTTCGCATCGGCGATCGATCCGGGACGCAGGCCGTCGCCGAGCGAGAAGGAGACGTCGTACGCGCGCATGATGTCGCAGATGTCGCGGAAATGCGTGTAGGTGAAGTTCTCCTGATGATGCGCATCCACTGGGCGAGGATCGCGCCGCCGCGGCTCACGATTCCGGTGATGCGCTTGGACACCAGGGGCAAGTACTGGATCAGCACGCCGGCATGAATGGTCATGTAGTCCACGCCCTGCGCGGCCTGCTCTTCGATTACTTCCAACATCACGTTCGCGGTGAGATCTTCGACGCGCTTTACACGCGAGATGGCTTCGTAGATGGGCACGGTGCCGATGGGGACAGGCGAGTGGCGGAGGATGGCCTCGCGGATGTCGTGGATGTCGCCGCCAGTCGAGAGATCCATTACGGTGTCGGCGCCGAAGTGAACGGAGGTGTGGAGCTTTTTGAGTTCCTCGTCGATGTTGGAGGTGACGGCCGAGTTACCGATATTGGAGTTGATCTTGCAAAGCGAGGCCACGCCGATGCACATGGGCTCGAGTTCCGGATGGTTGATATTGGCAGGGATGATCATGCGGCCGCGGGTGACTTCGTCGCGTACCAGTTCCGGAGTGAGTTTCTCCCGCTCGGCGACGTAAAGCATCTCCTCGGTGATCAGGCCCTGGCGGGCGTAATGCATCTGCGAGAAGTTGCCGTCTTTGTTGTCGGCTTTGCGGCGAGCCAACCATTCCGCGCGGGGCTTGGGAACTGTGCCGTTACCGCTTCCATTCGGGCGGGAGCTGGTGCCGGGCGTACCATTCGTCGGGGTCATGGAGTGAGGATCCTCTGGGAGTGAGATTCCACGATTATACGCTGCAGAAATAGCACGGTGGATATCCGGTCGCGTTTCGCAACCGAGCAAATCGGGAGGCACCCCATGAATTCGGCATGCTTCGAAAAGCCAGCCCGACAATGAAAGCCGGGCCGCTCGAAAAGCCAGCCCGACGATGAAAGCCGGGCCGCTCGAAAAGCCAGCCCCACGATGAAAGCCGGGCCGCTCGAAAAGCCAGCCCCACGATGAAAGCCGGGCCGCTCGAAAAGCCAGCCCCACGATGAAAGCCGGGCCGCTCGAAAAGCCAGCCCCACGATGAAAGCCAGACCGCTTGATAAGCCAGCCCCGCGATGAAAGCCAGGCCGCTTGATAAGCCAGCCCCGCGATGAAAGCCGGCCGCTTGATAAGCCAGCCCCAACTGGGGAAGCTGGACTGCGCGAAGCATCCATAATCCAGCCCCGTCAGGGGCGGCAGAAATTAGCCCAGCGCGTAAGCGCTGGGAGAACGCCAAATTTGAGCCGAGCCCCGTAGGGGCGACACACAGCGCAGCGGGCGAAAGCCCGCAAGCCCTCGCGAGCACCGCCAAGGGTTTACGCTGCACTCAGCCAATAACCGGATCTCCGACTCAACAATCTCCCAAGCTTGGCTTATAAAATACAGGTCGCCCGTAGATAAATGGCCCAAAACGGAATGGATTTTGCAAGTTCACGTTCTGCCGGCTGATTCGTCTAACAATGTTGCGCCTACAATCTTCTGTTTCAGCCTGTGAGGTTCTATGCGAACAGTGAAGGTGTTGGTGGCAGTGGGTGCGGCAGGCTTTGCCCTCTCTGGAGTATGGGCGTTCGCGCAGAATTCCGGCACTAATCCGGGATTCAGCGTCGAGGCCATCGACAGGACGATCGATCCCTGCGCCGATTTTTATCAGTATGCCTGCGGGAACTGGCTGAAGAAGACGGAAATTCCCGCGGATCAGACAGAGTGGATCAGCTTCACGGAATTGTATGAACGGAATCTCGTCACCCTCCGAGGCATTCTCGAGAAGGCAGCTGCGGGCGGAGCGGCGCGGAGCGCGATCGAGCAGAAGATCGGCGACTATTTCGGGGCGTGCATGGATGAGAAGGCGGCGGATGCGAAGGGACTGGATCCGCTCAAGCCGGAGTTGGATCGGGTGGCGGCCGCAACCGACAAGGCGGCGCTCATTGACGTCATTGCACACTCGCACGTGATCGGCGCGAACAGCCTGTTCGGGTTTTATTCTTCGCCGGATCTCCACAATGCGGACATGGTGATTGCCTACGTGGATCAGGGTGGTCTCACCCTGCCCGACCGCGACTACTACATCAAGGATGATCCCAAGCACGCGGAGATGCGCCAGCATCTGGTGGAGTACGCGACCCAGATATTCACGCTGGCAGGGAAGCCTCCGCAGCAGGCGGGCGATGGCGGGCAGACCGTGTTGAGGATTGAGACTGCCCTGGCGAAGGCAGAGATGGACCGTACACAGCGGCGCGATCCCAGGAATCGCGATCACAAGATGAAGCGCGAAGATGTGCTCGCCCTTGCGCCGAACTTCCATCTGAACCAATATTTCTCAGCGCTGAAAGCGCCAGCGTTTTCCGAATTGAACGTCTCGAACCCGGAGTTTTTCAAGCAGGTGAATGGGGTCATCGAGAGCGAGTCGCTGGATGCGTTGAAGACCTACGTGAGCTGGCATCTGCTGAATTCGACCGCACCGTGGTTGTCGAAATCGTTCGTTGATGCCAACTTCAAAATGCAGCAGCAACTCACGGGGCAATCGGAAATCCAGGCACGCTGGAAACGGTGCGTGGATGCTACCGATGGCGCACTGGGCGAAGCGCTCGGGCAGAAGTATGTAGAGGAAACCTTTGGCGCGGACGGGAAACAGCGCATGCTGAAGATGGTGGACGCGTTGGAGGCTTCGCTCGGGCAGGACATTGCGACTCTGCCGTGGATGAGTGAGGAAACCAAGAAGCAGGCGAAGGTCAAGCTGCAGGCGATCCGCAACAAGATTGGGTATCCGGATCAGTGGCGCGACTACAGCGCGCTGAAAATTGAGCCGGGCGATCTGCTGGGGAATTTTCTGCGGGCGAATGAATTCGAGTCGAATCGCCAAATCGCGAAGATTGGCAAGCCGCTGGATCGCAAAGAGTGGGGCATGACGCCTCCGACTGTGAATGCATACTACAGCGGTTCCTACAACGAGATCGTCTTCCCGGCCGGAATTCTGCAGCCGCCATTTTTCGACAAGAAGATGGACGATGCCGTGAATATGGGCGGTATTGGCGTGGTGATCGGGCACGAGTTGACGCATGGCTTCGACGACCAGGGGCGCAAGTACGATCCGCGGGGAAATTTGCGCGACTGGTGGACGGAGCAGGACGGAAAGGAATTCGAAAAGCGCGCCGACTGCGTCGCGAAGGAGTACGGGAATTTCGTGGCCGTGGATGATCTGAAGCTCAACGGAAAACTTACCCTCGGCGAGAACACAGCCGACAACGGTGGGGCGCGGATTGCGCTGGCCGCGCTCGAGCAGATGATCGCGCAGGATAAAACGGGAAAAGCTGCGGAAAAGCTTGATGGCTACACTCCCGAGCAGCGCTTCTTTCTGGGATTTGGGCGTGTGTGGTGCGAGAAGCGCCGTCCGGAGTTTTCGCGCATGCTGGTGAGCGTGGATCCGCACTCGCCCGGGAAATACCGGATCAACGGAGTCGTGCAGAACATGCCGGAATTTCAGAAGGCGTGGGGATGCAAGTCAGGCCAGCCGATGGTGGCGCAGAGTGCCTGCCGGGTATGGTGAGAAAGCAGCTATTAGCTGTTAGCTCATAGCTCCCAAACCTTTAGTGGGGATCGCGTAGGGGCAGACGCCCTCGTCTGCCCGGCCGAGCGCAGCTCGGCTATGCGATCAGCTCTATTTGATAGACCTGACTTTCTCTCGTCTCTTCAATAGACCCAGCGCTGACAGCACGAGAAACGTCGTGCTCTGGTTGGCTAAAGAGCTAATAGCTAAGAGCTCTTCTGCAATTCGCCAAAGCCTTTTCGCCGCTGGTCGCTATAGCGATGCAGGGCGTCGGTGATGATAGGATAGGCCTCGGCCGCGGGGCGAATTTCGTCGACCTCGACTGCTTTTCCTTCCAGCATTTTGTAATCCTGGAAGAATCGGCGGAGCATGAGCAGACGGTGCGACGGCATCTCGTTCGCCTCATGGTAAGAATTGAACTCAGGATCCTCGGTGGCGATGGCGATGATCTTATGGTCCTGCTTGCCGGAATCGAGCATGGTCATTAACCCGATGGCGCGCGCGTGGATGATGGTTAGCGGGACGACGGCTTCCTGGCACAGTACGAGTACGTCGAGAGGGTCGTCGTCTTCAGCGAGAGTCTGAGGAATGAACCCATAGTTCGCCGGGTAGTAGACGGCGGAATACAGCACGCGATCGAGTTTGATGAGCCCGCTGGCTTTGTCCAGCTCGTACTTCACGCTCGAACCAAACGGGATTTCAATCACGCTGCTGAACTCGGCGGGAAGCTTGTCGCCGGGAGTTACGTCGTGCCAAGGATGAATCATGCAGAGCGACCTCGAAAAATGTGAACTCGAAAAATGTGAACTCGAAAAATGTGAACTCGAAAAATGTGAACTCGAAAA
>QIAH01000168.1 GCA_003225465.1 Acidobacteriota bacterium
CTGGTCGCGTACGCCGACTACAACATCGCTTACCTGTATTTTCTGAGAGGCGAGTTTGGCCGTGCCATCCAGATGCTTCGCGATGCCACCGCGAGCGCAAAAAAGGCAGAAGACAGTTACCAACTGGCGCTGTGCAATCTGGACTTGTCGGAAATTTATCTCGACCTGAACTTGAACACGGAAGCTGGGGAGTTGGGAAGAGCCGCGCACCAGGCGTTTCAGGACCTGGGGTTTGGCTACGAAGGGGCGAAAGCTCTTGCCTTTGCAGCGATTGCCGCGAGCCGGACCGGACAGGCGTTCGAGGCCATCAAGCTGTTCGCGCAGGCGAAAGACATGTTCGTGCGCGACCAGAACCTGCTTTGGCCGTCGCTCATCGACCTGTACGAAGCGCTGGTATTGTTCAACGAGGGGCGCCTGTTCGAGGCACAACGTCTTTGCCTGGCGGCATACGAATTCTTTCGCACCTCGCCCATGCGCGGGAAGGCGCTGCTGGCGGAGTTATTGCTGGCTCGAATCGCACTGCGCATGAACGACCTTCCCCTGGCAGAACGGCATTGTCAGAGCACGCTCGCGGAATTGGAAAAGCTCGATTCGCCCCTCCTGCAGTATCAAGCGAACTTTCTGATGGGCGAAATTGCGCGAGCAGGCACGAAGACGCAAGAGGCCTACCAGTCCTACTGCCGGGCGCGTGAGGCCATCGAGCACCTACGCGGAAACCTGCGCGGCGAAGAGCTAAAGATCACGTTCTTCCAGAACAAGCTGGAGGTCTACGAGAACCTGGTCGACCTTTGCCTGCGCACTCCCGACCGCTTTGAGGAAGCTTTCGGCTACATCGAGCAGGCAAAATCCCGTGCCCTCATGGATCTGCTGAGCCACTCGGTGCATGTTCCCAGCGTGGCCGACCCGGGGCAAAGCGAGCTGGTGCGATCGATTCGCAATTTCCGCGAGGAACTCAACTGGTACTACAACCTGATCGAGCGCGAGCAATTGCGGCCGGAAGAACGCTCTCAGGAAAGGATCAAACAACTCGAGCAGCAAGCACGTGCGCGCGAAGCAGACCTGATGCGTGCGCTCAAGGAAGCCACCGTTGCCGAAGCGCATCAGGCCGGCATGCAGGTAGCCTCAATGGCTTCTCTGGAAGAGATCCGGTCTGCCATGCCGGCGGATACCGCATTGGTTGAGTATTTTCGGATACAAGACCGGACCATCGCCTGCGTGCTGACCCGCGACCAGCTTCACATGACGCCGGTAACGGTGCATTCCCGGATTCAGAAACTGCTGCAGTTGCTGCAGCTGCAGATATCAAAGTTCCGGCTCAACCCACAGTACCTGACCACCTTCAGCGAACCGCTTTTGCTCTCAACCGATGCGCACCTCAAGAACCTATACCAGGAGTTGATCATGCCCATCCGCCACTTACTCGAGACAGAGCATCTGGTGTTTGTGCCGCATGGGCTGCTGCACTACGTGCCCTTTCACGCGCTGCACGATGGCGCGTCGTACCTGGTGGATCGGCATTCGATTTCCTATGCGCCCAGCGCGAGCGTCTATGCGGTCTGCCAGGCGAAGCAGTCCAACGCATCGGGCGACGCTTTGATTCTTGGCGTTCCGGACGCGCAGGCTCCGTCAATTCGAACCGAAGTGGAGGCTCTCAGCAGGATTCTTCCGGACGCGAGACTCTTCGTGGGAGAGGCCGCGACCGAGGATGTATTGCGAACGCACGGGCGCACTAGCCGGATGGTACACATCGCGACGCACGGCTATTTCCGGCAGGACAATCCCATGTTTTCCTCGATCCGGCTGGGCGGCTCGCACCTGAGCTTGTATGACATCTCCCATCTGCAACTCCCGGCCGAGTTGATTGTGCTCAGCGGCTGTGCGACCGGGCTGAACGTGGTCACTCCCGGAGATGAACTGATGGGACTGGTTCGCGGACTCCTGCAGGCCGGCGCGCAATCTCTCGTCTTGAGCCTGTGGGATGTCCACGACGAAAGTACGAAGGAGTTCATGATTGATTTCTATACGCACCTGCAGAAAGGCTTATCCAAAGCTCAGGCCATGCGGACCACCATGCTGGGACTACGCGAGCGTTACCGGCATCCCTATCATTGGGCGCCTTTCTCATTGATAGGAAAGGGGTAACCGGCGGCAGGATTTATTTCGGCCGGGCTATATTTCTCGGCACCGCGGGCTCTCTTATTCATTGAATGGCAGAGACTCGGTACTTCGAGCAAGCCAATAATTCGGGTTATGAAGGTGGGGATGTCACATTTTTCAGAGCAAGTGTGGGCCGATTTTGTACGCGGGATCGGTGCGTCGGAAACAGAACAGGAAGCGAAAGAGCACTTGGGATCGAGTTGTCCGGAATGCGAGACCACGCTTGCTGTCTGGGGCCGGATCGCACAGCTCGCGGCAAGAGAGAGCGCCTATGCGGCTCCGGAGAATCTCGTCCGTCTGGTGAAATTGCAATTTGCCGATCAGCAATCGAGTCAGCGGGAAGCCGGCCTGATCGCCAGCATGATTTTTGACAGTGCGACCCAGCCTTTACCAATGGGCGTTCGGAGCGGTAGTGCAAGCACTCGCCAAATTGTGTACGAAGCGGAAGGCCTCACCGTGGATTTGCGTCTTGAGCGCAAACCGCACTCTAGCACCTTTTCCGCCGCCGGCCAGGTGCTCGACAAGGACGCGCCGCTCAGTTGGCTCGGCAATGCGGCCATCGTGCTCTGGAACGACAAGGGGCACATGCTTATGAAGACGGTTGCCAATGACTACGGCGAGTTTCAGTTTGAGTTCGAACACGAGGATCAGTTGCGGATTTCCATCATCACCGCGAACCGCAAGACACTGCGGATTGCGTTGGGAAATCTGGAGTAAGAGAACGGCATTACGTAAGGAACCAGAGGTGGTTACGAGTAAGAGATTACGGGCGTAAGTAGTCAACCGCGAATTCCCATTTTAGACTCGCGAAATCCCCCAACTGCTAAAGTGCCCGTGTCAGAGGGGGGAATTGAAGTTATGAATGACATGAGATCAAAATGGGGGTACCGACGTCTGGCCCTGATGGCTTGCTTGCTCCTGCTGCTGAGCCCTCTATGTGCGCCCTCGGCACACGCGCAAACACGGCTTGTCGTGCGCGACTCTCTGGGGCTCTCGGGAATAAATCTGACGTGTCTCGCACTGGGTTGCAACGTCTCGTATGGGCTCGGTGACCCGCAAGGCCAGCTGTTTCTGGTCACCTTTCCTTCGATTCTCAATCCGGTGACCTGCCTGTTGAATCTCCGCCTGCAACTGGGAATTGTTGACGCCGAGATCGATCAGACGGTGAAAACGCTGGATGCCTATGCGGGACCTGCGCCGTCGTATTTGACTGACGAGACTCCGACCAGCTACTACGGCGCAACCGTTTGGCATGGATACGTTGCGCAGCCGGCGAACACTCTGATTCGAACCAGTTATACCCAGTCGACGTTTCACGTCACCGGATCGGGAGTGACCGTTGCGGTCATCGATACGGGCGTAGATCCGACAAACCCTGTTCTGCAGAACCTGTTGGTGTCAGGCTATGACTTTACCCGCAACATGAACGGCGGTTCGGAAGACTCTGACGTCAGTGCTTCTCCTAATCTGAGCGATGCACAAACCGTGCAGGTCAACCAACGTACAGTCGCAGTGCTCGATCAGCGCACGGTGGCAGTTCTGGATGGATCATCTCAGTACTCAGCCTTCGGGCACGGAACCATGACCGCCGGAATCGTGCACTTAGTTGCGCCGCAGGCGAAGATCATGCCCTTGAAGGCGTTTAATGCGAATGGCGCCGGCTACGATTCCGATGTTCTGCGCGCGATTTATTACGCCGTGAAAAACGGCGCCAAAGTGTTGAGTATGAGTTTCGATTACACAACTTACTCGCCCGAGCTTGCCAATGCGATCAAGTATGCAAACAGCAATAACGTGATCTCAGTGGCCTCGGCGGGCAACGACGGTGAGAACATCATGGTCTATCCGGGTGGATTGCCGTCGGTAATTGATGTTGCGTCTACGTCGAACTCGGATATCCAGTCGGTCTTCACGAATTATGGCGCGCCCCCGGTTTGGTTGGCTGCTCCTGGTGAGGGTGTGATGACAACCTATCCTTGGGGCACATGGGCGGCAGGTTGGGGAACCTCTTTCAGCGCGCCCCTGGTGAGCGGCACCGCAGCCCTGATGTTGGGTACTAACGGAAACTGCACCGTCGCCAAAGTCGCACCTGGGCTGGCGCAAGCCGACTCCATCTCCGATCCGCAACTGGGACACGGGCGGCTGGACACATACCTGGCGGTTAAGTACTGCCACTGATTGAGAGCTATTGCGTGAAGAGCGCGACCATGCCGGAGAGCACTAACCCTGTATCGGATGACTCCGCTTGGTTGCGTCTTCGCGTGAAGGAACTCGAAGAGCAACACGTTGCCTTTCGCAATTCGCTCATCTGTGCTTTCAACCAGCTACTTGACCTCAAAGACATCAGTACGGGCGTGCACAGTACGCGCCTGGCAGAGTGGGCCATCCGGGTTGCGCGTGAGATGGACTTTCCCGAGGGCCGCTTCTACCAGGTGGAGGTCGCAGCCCTGCTGCATGATATTGGCAAGGTTGGAGTCCCGGACTCCATCCTGAAGAAGGCGGGCCCCCTCACCGACGAGGAGCGGGCAATCATCAACCGCCATCCCGAGTACAGCTGGTCCATCCTCCGTTTGTTCCCAGGCCTGGAAGAAGCCAGCCTGTACGCGCTGCACCATCACGAGAACATCGACGGAACAGGTTATCCGGCGAGACTGAAGGGGCAGGACATTCCACTGGTTTCACGGATCATTTCGGTGATTGACGCCTACGATGCCATGGTGTCGAATCGCTGCTACCGAAAAGGTTTGCCGCACGAGGAAGCCATCTCGCGGCTGGTTCGGAGTAGCGGAACACAGTTCGATGCTGCTGTCGTACAAGCCTTCATTCCCATCGCGGAGAAGGAAACTGCCGACGTTTTCGCAGCCGCTGGTACAAGCACCGAGGCAGTGCTGTAACCTCCTTCAGTGAGTCCTGATTTGGCTGGTGCCGGGAGTCGAACCAAAGTGCCAAGTACCGGTGGATTTTAGAGTTCACTGGAGGGCCTCTGATCGGTTGTGAAAACTTCCTACGCTACTCTACTTTTTCAGTCGCTTACAAGGCGAACGTCTTGATCCCTTGTGACGGGATCGCATTGTTCTAACGGCCAGCTTTTCTGGAACAATTGAGCGAGCACAGTGACAACATCAAAGACAACTCCGGGACGAGTAACGCCGGGGGCCTGATATGATCTTTCCTTGTTCTTGTGAATTCAGTTGACCCTCCCGGAGACCAAAGACAATCCGTGGCCAAGACCAGCAGGAAGCGCCCAAGCGCAGACTCCGAAATCTTCGAACGGCAAGCGCGTATCTGCAAATCCTTTGCTAATTCTACTCGTCTGCGGATACTCGACTGCCTCGGCAAGCGTGACTGGGTTGCTTCCGAGCTCCAAACGGAGCTGGGAATTTCCAAGGCTAACCTATCGCAGCATGTTGCAATTTTGAAGGCGGCTGGCATCGTGGGCACGCGTCGGGAAGGCAAGCAGGTGTACTTCTCACTTTTAATGCCAGAGGTGAAGAGCGCTTGCCGGCTGATCCGTGATGTACTCCGCGCCCAGATCCTCAACGGACAACGATTGACGTTGTAAATCATCCCGGAAACTCAGGAGGAGGTGAATAGCGTGCCTGATAAGGAACTACCTAATGCTGTAGATCGATTTCGCAAGCGTCATCCCGATATCTGGAAGGCATTCAACGAACTGGGAGATCACTGCCACCAGGCCGGACCTCTCGATGAGAAAACTCGCCGTCTGGTAAAGCTCGCGTTATCCATAGGGGCAGGTCTGGAAGGTGCCACTCATTCCGCGGTGCGCGCTGCCCGAAAGAGTGGGATTACGGAGGATGAGGTAGACCATGTAGCGGTGCTGGCGATCAGCACACTGGGTCTGCCTGCGGCGACTCGTGCTATGACTTGGATCGGGGACACTGCACGGCGGGCGTCGTAGAGTGAACCGGAAATTGCCTCTTCGGCCCTCAGACAGCCAGCTGTCTACCGTTACGAATCTGCGCACGAAGCACGTCGCGAATCAGGGCACAGGCCTTCTTGACCTCGGGTATCGCCAGGTGACAGTAGACCCGCTGGCCATCGCGGTGAGTAACGACGACGCCCGCTGCCTTGAGTATCGCCAGATGCTGCGACAGGTTTGCCTTGGAGATGGAGAGATATCTCAAGATATCTGAGACGGGGTAATCGCGCTGCGCTACCAGGTCGAGAATGCGCAGCCGTGTCGGATTGGCAAAGGCTTTGCAGATTCCCACCTGGCGCTCATAAATTTTTTCTTCTAGTCCTTGCTTGCTCTGGTTACCGTTCATTGGTTCCTCGCATTTCGGGCGCACTTTAGTTGGTCTATTGCATGGCGCTCATCTGTCCCGCGTAAACGAAAATGTAGCGAAGCAGGAAGCCCCCGCCCAGGATGAGCAGCGCGGTAGTGGCAGCAAGAATCCTGTTGTAATGGAATTCACGATTCGAGACAACTACTGGAACGAGTTCACGGAGTTCAATCACTAACGGCGTGAGCAGGCCTAGCCCCAGGAAAAACACCCAGAACAGAATCGTGAACGGGCCGCCAAGGATGAGCTTCAAGGAATCCTGCACAGCTTGGACTGAAAGCTGCCCGTGGATCAAATAAGGCAGCACAATGAAAAATTCCAGAACCATGAAGCAAATATCAAATCCATAGAGAAGCTTCATTTCCTGGACTGGCTGTTCGCGGCCGGCGAGCCCTAAAATCAACGCGGCACACCCGGTCGACAACGCCGAAAACAGAAACAGTTGCGCCACCAGATTCGTATTCCAGAATGGGCGCGACTGAACCGCTCCCAACAGCACACCGGTGTAGATTCCGACGCCTACACTAATGGGCATGCCGGCAAACGCTAAACGGCGGCGCCAGTGGTCGATGTCGTAATTGAATTTCCCCAGAAACGCCAGGCGCCGCGGCAGCTTCGCGAACAGATCGTTCCGCTGTCGCTCGGTGAGCCAGGCGTAGCAGTTGACCAGCGCCACGAGGTTGAACAGCACCAACAGCCACGATCCGATCGACATCGGGCTGACCAGACGCAGGTGCAGGAACAGCTTGTAGAAATGATACCAGCGGCCGAGATCAAAGATGAGGAGGAGGCATCCGATCATCACGGGCCACGGTGCCATGAGCGCGCCCAGCCGCGCGATGCGCGTATAGGGAGAAGGCTCGTCCAGCTTATAGAGGAAGGTGGCAATCGCCGAAACAAAGAATAAGCCCGCCGACAAACCTCCCAAGAAGAGGTAATTCACGATCAGGACGCCCCACTCGATGATTTTCATCGCTGCCTCTCCTCAGATCAGGTAGTAGATTTGCGGCCCGGTTCCGGCTTCCGGCTTCTTCACGCGGTACTGACGGTCGCTCAGCAGTTCAGCCAGTTTGCTCTTCGGATCGTTCAGGTCGCCGAACACGCGCACCTTGCTCGGGCAGGTCTCTACGCAGGCCGGAAGCTGGCCACGCTCCAGGCGGTGCACGCAGAAATCGCATTTTTCGACCACTCCCTTGTCCTCGCGAAAGAAGCGCGCGTCGTAAGGGCAAGCGATCATGCAGTACCTGCAACCCACGCACTCCGCTTCGTTGACCACCACAATGCCGTCTGGCCGATGATGGGACGCGCCCGTCGGGCACACCCGTACGCACGCCGGATGATCACATTGATGACACTGCTCGGGCGCAAACGCCGCCATCAGCTTGGGCCATACTCCGCGGGTCTCCTCGTTCATCCATGGGCGGCTGTAGGCGAGTGGAACGGAATTCTCGGCGCGGCAGGCCACCACGCATGCCTTGCAGTTGATGCATTTCTTCGAGTCGACGACCATCGCGTATCGTTTCGGACGGGCAGCCATGGCTTACACCTTTCTTACCGACACGAATGTCTCGTGCAGTGCAGCGTTGCCGGAGACCTTATCCCAGGCGGTCTCCAACAGTTCGGAATCGCAACCGCCGGTTCCGGCGACCAGGCGTTGCCACTTCGATTTCTTGCCGTATCCATGCAGCATGAACACGCAGTCCGGACGGATCTCCTGGGTGACTCGCGTCTTGAGTCGAACCGCCCCCACCGTGCTCGTCATTTCGACCCGATCTCCATCCGCGATCCCCAAGCTGTCCGCCGCCGCTGCATTCAGCCACAGGCTGTTTTCCGGCGCAAACTGGTTGAGCCACGGATTATTCGTGGTGTTCGCCTGCGTGAAGTAGGCCCGGCGTCCGGTGATGATTCGGAACTTGCCCGGCGGCGGTTGAGCGGGAGCGTGGTAGACCGGCAGCGGATCATAGTTCGCTTCCTGCAGTCGGTCCGAGTAAAGCTCGATCTTGCCTGACTTGGTGATGAAGCGGTGATCTGGGTTTAGCGTGGTGCCGTACTTTGGGAAGCCAGGCGGCACGTAAACGCCGTGCTTCTTCAGGTACTCCAAAGGCGCTTCGAGCGGCAATTCCTTCACCTGAGCTGCGACCCATTGGTCCATCGTAAAATCGAAGTACTGCGAAAGCCCCAGCCGTTTTGCGAGCCCTTGAGTAATTTCAAGGGTCGTCTTGGTGTCATGTACCGGCTTTACGACCTGCTGGCGGTACACTACCACCGGCGCGATTCCCGACAGGACCTCAACCGGATCCGTGCGCTCCAGGTAGGTCGACTCAGGAAACACCACATCCGCGTACCAGGCTGTGTCGCTCATCTGCACGTCGACCACGCCGACGAAATCCATTTGCTGAAGCATCTCAAGAGTGCGCGCCTGGCCGGGCAGCGCATTCATCGGGTCCTGCTTGTGGATCATCCACGCCTTCACGGGGTAGGGAGTACCGGCAATTACGTTCTCGCGCAACTTGAGATAGGCTCCGTCGCCCTTGGCGGCGAGCGGGAAGTTTTTGTCCATTTCATCGACGCGCGGCGCGATCGGATCGTCCCACGGAAGGAAGAGATACTCGCCCAAAGCAATCTTTCCATTGGGGACCATTCCCCCTTCACGATCCCAGCTACCAACGATGGCGTTGAGAATGGCCTGTGCCCGGCGAGTGTGGAAATCCTCACGGTACCAGGAAGATCGCCTTCCAGCGTAGTACACGGCGCGGGGCGCCGCGTCGGAGAACTCGCGTGCGATTCGCACAATGTCCTTCGCCGGAATTTCCGTTTCCTTCTCTGCCCAATCGGGTGAGAACGCCTTCACATGCTCGGTCAGTTTGTCGAAACCGACGGTATAGTTGGCGACAAATTCCTTGTCATAACGGTTCTCGCCGACAATCACGTTCAACATGGCGAGTAAGAACGCGAGGTCGGTTCCCGGCCGGATCGGATACCACTCGTCGGCCTTCGAAGCCGTCACCGTAAACCGTGGATCAAGATAGATGAGTTTGGCCTTGCGGTACTCCGCTGATTCGATCAGATCCATCGTGTCTGGCGTGATGAACGACTCCAGGCGGTTCGCACCTGACATGATGATGTACTTCGAATTGAGCAGGTCGAACGAGGGGACTGTGCCGAAAGTCAGCGAATAGGCGAGGTTCACCGAGGCAAGACACAGCGTGGGATGCCGGACTTGGTTGGGCGATCCGAACGCAGCTCCCAGGTTCCGAAAGAATACTTCCTGGAAGCTTTCGCTCGACGACCACAGTGTGCCTTGCGGGCCATACTTGTCCTTGGTCTCGGAAAGCTTCTTGGCCGCGAAGTCAAAAGCTTCATCCCAGGAAGCCGGACGCCAATTTCCTTCTCCCCGGCCTCCCACGCGGATAAGCGGTCGCTTCAAGCGGGCGGGACTGTACACCTGTTGCAGCCCGGCATTGCCGCGGGCGCACAACATACCCCGAGACTTGGGATTTTCAGGGTTGGGATTCAGTTTGTGAATGGTGCCGTTTTCGACGACCGCGATCACGGAGCACTTGTTCACACACGCCTCGCACGTGGTGGGCACCTCCAGTCGCCCCGCTTCTTTCTCAGGCGAGTGGCTGAAGGGCTTCATGTAAGCCAACGAGGCACCAATGGCGGCTCCTGCCGCGCCTCCGGCAGAAAACCTCAGAAACTTACGCCGATCCATATCCACCCTACCTTTCGTATGTGGTCGCGCAGTCGCTAACTGGGATTGACCGCGTGCCCCCGGGGCTGCGCCGACAGCGCGACTTGAACTCGCCCAACGCTCCGGCTCGACCGCTCACTTGCCGCAGGTTTCCGGTTGCGGAGAGTCGGCAGCGTGCTGGACCAGGAAAGTGGATGCGTCGAGAAGCTGGTCCGCAGGCAGGTACTTTGCCAGCGGCTCCTTGCCGTGGTTGTGGGTGCCCTTCGCGAAATAAACACGCCACTCCGCCATGGTCTTGTTCAGAGGAGTGATTTCCCCACCCACGGCGCCCTTGGTGTGGCACTCCTTGCAGGTTTGGCGGAAATAGTAGCGACCTTTATTCTCGCTACCCTTCTGGGCCGCGTGTACGGCGGGAAACAGTTCGAAAACAACGATGACGGCTACCCCAATAAGACCTGCCTTGAACAGGCGATGCATGATGGACCTCCGATACTTTAGTTTCGATGTTGCGCAACTGCAGGCCAAGGATAGCGAGCGGGCGACCATGGATTCTGTGATCCGCAACACAGTGTTGCGTGATTTCGATGTTTCGTACTTTCGTAGTTTCGATGTTTCGCAACACATCTATCTGTGACTGACATCACGCCAAACGATGGGGGCAGGCTGTCAGGATACTGCTGCCATGTTCCGGCGGCGTGTCCAGAGTTCTGGACGCCGGCGTGGCCCGGCCCATCGGCTTACCGTGCGGCCGCGCACTTCATAATCGAAAGGAATCTTATTTTATGCGGAGGCTCCTAGTTGTGGCGCTGTTGTTTTTGCTACCCGCGGGGCTCTGGGCCCAGTCGACGCCGCCGGCGACGGATGATGCCGCACAGCTTCGGCAGGAAATCGATCAACTCAAGAAAACCGTCGGCGCGCTCGAACAACGCCTGGAGGCGCAGGAAAAAGCCAAGCAACCCGCGGTTGCGCAAACGGAAACCCCAAAGGAAGAGGCCTTCGCCCCGGCCGAAGTGCAAACTACTGTGCGCGACCTGAACGATCGTGTGTCAGTGGCGGAACGGAGATCACTGCGTGACCGGCTGGACTGGGGTGGCGATTATCGCTTCGAGGCTCACACCATTCGCGGCAACGTTCCTGCTCACTACGACGGTATGCAACTGCAAAACCTGACCGTAAAAACCCTGTGGATGTTTGCACCCGAGTCCAAGGGTGGCTTGGGGATGCAATTCGACCCCAACATGCTCGGCCAGATGACCCCGACACAGTACGCGGCTTTTGTCGGGCAGCAAGTGCAGCAGAACTACAGTCAATACCAATTCTTCACGTCCAATCTCACGTTCAGCCAGCTGAAGCAGTCGCTCGGTCAGTTCTCACCGCAGATGCAGCAAATGCTGATCCAGTACCTGCAACAGGTTCCTGGCGTATACCGTTCTGCCTACGATGCCAATACCGATGCCTTGCTCACCAACCGTTTGCGTCTGAAGTTTGATGCAAAGGTCGCGGACAATGTCAGCT
>QIAH01000169.1 GCA_003225465.1 Acidobacteriota bacterium
AAACGCCCGCGAAGTCTCGGTCATTGGCAGTTTCAATCAGTGGCATCCGAAGATGCACCGCCTTCGTCCGCGCGGAAACTCGGGCATCTGGGAAGGCTTCATCCCGGGCGTCGGCAAAGGAGCCCTGTACAAGTTTCACATCGAATCCAATCACCATGGCCACCAGGTGGATAAAGCCGATCCCTTCGGGTTGTTTCATGAGAAGCCGCCGCGGACTGCCTCGATCGTGTGGGACATC
>QIAH01000171.1 GCA_003225465.1 Acidobacteriota bacterium
GAACAGCGACGCCAACTACTATGCCGGCAGCGGAGTGGGGAATAGTGGCGGCGTCATGGCCGAATCCATAAACCAGCATGGACGCCTGTTCTCTCTGGAACTGACTTTGCCGCCCTTGGCGGCGGTGTTCTTCAAACCGGAGTGAAGTCCCGACTGCGACCCTGGTCGCCGTGAGGTTTTCTGTGCGACCTTCGCGATGCCTTGGCGAAGTTTGCTGTTAAACGCTTTTCGATGCGATCTTCGCGGATGTTCTCAGCGTTCTCTGCGGTGAAAAGCTTTCTTGGAAGGAAGCGGTTATTTCCACAACCGGGGCAGCGCGTAAGCGGCAATAGCAATGGTAGCCAGGACCGACCCCAGGGGCAAAAACCGCCGCGGCGTCAGCGCCGGCCGCTGTTTGCGATACTTGCCCATTACCGTCTCGATCTGGTCCACCAGCTTACCGCAGGACGTTCCCTTCGGAACGCTGGCATCGATCGCGGCCAGAGGAGCATGGGCCTTCGATCCTGAAACCAGAAGCACCGGCAACCCCGGCCGCATTTTCTTCAGCCGAACGGCCAATTCCGCACCCGTCATTTCTGGCATTTCCATGTCAGTGAGGACCGCATCGATCTTCCGGGAGAGAAGAACCTTGAGCGCCTGCTGTCCACTGGCGGCTACCGTCACGTCGTAGCCATAGCTGCCGAGCAGGTTCTTGTAGAACTGCCGAAATGCCGAATCGTCATCCACGCACAACAGTCGTCGGCGCATGCAATCCTCGGCTTGGGAAATTTGTGAGCGGAGCAGGCGAGCTACGCCGATGCCCCCGGCAGCATGTAAATGGCCAAAGCCTGCTTCAAAGCATACAGCTACTTACGAGGCTTGTGTAAAACCGGGCAAGTATTTTCGGGAACCTTCGAGGGAAAAACTTGCGCATGGAGGAGATCTGCGCGCGTTGGATGTCCGACGATCTGCCATTCCTCGCTTCTCGCGCGCCTTGGTATCGCAGATTCCTCCGCCGCGCTCGGCGTCGGAATGACAAGATGAGGGAGAAGCAGATATGGCAACGAGCTGGGCTTCGTCGACATTCAACTCACCTGCCAGATTGTGACTCCCGGGCACGGGGCGACATCTCGACCCTCCTTATTGTTTGTCATTCCGAAGCCGAACGCGGCGGAGGAATCTTTCTCGCCACGGCCGCATGCTTCGTCTCAAATGGTGATTTCGATTTGGCGCCTTGGATTGGCTCCGCGTGAGCGCAGTCTGTGAGCTTTACGGTTTCCATTGCCCGACGAAAGTCAGCAAACCATCCAGTTCGGCCTTCTTCAGAATCTGCGCCACGGCCGCATGGTCGATGTGCGGGGCGATCGGCTTCGGGTCTTGTGCGATCACCCACGCCGTCGCCGCCACAATTGCCCCGCCCGCCTTGAAATCGACCGGGTCCACCTTGTCGTAGGTGTCGCTCGATTTGTGATGCACCTCGACATAGGGTTTCATGTCGACCCACAAATCCAGGGCGGGGATGCCTTGCAACATGAAGGGCCCGTGGTCGGTGTCGTAGGTCGTTTCGAGCGAGAGATCGCCGCCGCCAAGGTCCTTGAGCACCGAATCACTGATCGGCTGCATAGCGGTCTTCAGGTCCTCCCGGCTCTCCACTTTCCAGCCCTTGGGATGGCCCGAACCGTTGTCCGTGTTCAGCACGGCTACGCACTTCGATAACTCGCCGAGATGCGCCTGCGTGTAGGCATAAGAGCCGAGCAGACCCTCCTCTTCTCCGCCCCACAGGGCAAAGCGAATACTGCGCCGTGGCTTTTGACCGAGCGCCGCGATCGCCCGGGCCACCTCCAGAACCATCACCGAGCCGGTGCCGTTATCCTGCGCGCCCGTCCCGTAATCCCACGAGTCCAGGTGAGCGCCGATAAGGATCCACTCGTCCGGCTGTTGACTCCCGCGAATCTCTGCGATCACGTTCTGGACTTCCGTCGGCCCTGGTGTGACGTTCTGCAGTTCGAACTCGACCGTGACTGGGCCGTTTTCGAGAGAGCGCCGGATCAACTGCCAGTCTTCCATCCCGATTTGTGCGCCGGGCAGTGGCAGCAGATCTGCGCCCCAGTACCCAGACGTCGCATTCAACACGTTGTTTCGGTCACGGTCGGAAAATACCAGCCCCACAGCGCCGGCATTCCTGAAGAATGGATAGGACTGCTCTAAGGCCGGAAGCACTTTCACCCATCCGGGTGCGAGGATCTTGCTTAAATTGAGCAAAACGATCTTGCCTTTGAATTTTTCCGTCTGTGCTTTGAGGATTCCCGGGGCAACGTCTTCGACCACGACGACTTCGCCCTTCACGCCGCCGGCCGGCGTCGAGGGCGACCATCCCAGCGATTCCAGATGCAGGGTACGCGCCATCGGGCTCAGCATCTGGCCATGCGCTGTTCCCCGCGTCCACCCATTCGCCATCGTGAACGACTCGAGCCGGACGTCCTGGATCCCGTAGCTGCGAAACTTTGCCGCCGCCCACTCCGCCGCATGATTGTGCGCGGGCGATCCGGAAAGCCGTCCGCCGAATCCATCCGTCAATTCCCGCAACGTGTGCATGGATGGCCCTATGTAAACCGAGCCGGCAAGCCGGTCCGCCGTCTCGCGAACTTCCGCGTTAGGCTCGGCCATCAATCCGCCAAGAAACAGAAAGAGAAACGAAACCATCAGTGCGCGGCGAAAATTCATTTGACCTTCCAGAAATCGAAAATAGAGAACACGTCTAGCCCGGGCACGCGATTGTCTACCGAACCATCGAGAACGCGCAAGGAGATTGAGAAGTTGGGGAGATTGCACATACTTCTCGGACGTAAGCTTCTTGTCATCCCGAGCGCAGCGAGGAATCTCGTTCTTTGGCTGGCGGCCGGGCGCGGCAGATTCCTCGCTGCGCTCGGAATGACAAGGCCTTTCAAATTACAAATTACCCGATTACCAAATTACAAATTTCCCAATGACTCAATCCCCAAATCAAGCCCCTCGTCGTCTCCTACTCTCGCCTCCATGCTAGACTTCGATTCTGGGCCCGCTCCATGCGCATCCTGACCCGATACATTCTGCGTGAAGTGGCTTCGCATGCCCTCATCGGTGTGGCCATCTTTACCTTCGTCCTCTTCACCAAGGATCTCGGGCACATTCTCGAACTAGTCGTGCGCAACAGCGCGCCGCTCTCCAGCGTGCTCGAAGTGATGGCGCTGACTCTGCCCATCGCTTTCACCATTACGATCCCGGCAGGCGTGTTGGTCGGCATTCTCATCGGCTTGAGCCGCCTGGCCGCCGATAGCGAAATCACGGCGATGCGCGCGAGCGGCATTGGCGTCTGGAACTTCCTCCGCATCCTTTCCATTTTCGTGGCGGGCGCGTGGCTGGTTGCGCTCACCAACAGCGTCTACCTGGCCCCCGCTTCCCAAGCCGCTCTCGGACGCCTGCAGGACCGCCTCAAAAGCGCGCAAGCATCGTTCGAAGTCCAACCCAGAGTCTTTTACGAAGGCTTCCCGAAAATTGTTCTCTACGTGCACGACGTGAAAGGCGGTCAACGCGCCGCGGTTTGGAAAGGCGTGTTCCTCGCCGACATCTCTACGCCCGGTTCCCCGCGTATCTGGCAGGCCGAACAGGGCATCCTGGTGAGCGAAGGACCGACCCGCCTGCACCTCCACCTGATCAATGGCTCCACGCATGAAACCGACTCCAAGTCGCCCGACCACTATCAGATCTCCAGCTTCCAACAGACCGACATCCCCATCGAAGTTCCGTCGACCGAAAACAAGCAGGACGTCGAGCCGGTCCCGATGGGGGAAATGGATACGCGCAGCCTGTTAACGGAAGCGAGTAAGGCTCCGCCCGCGACTGCGCGCTGGTACCTGATTGAATTCCACCGCCGGCTCGCGCTGCCCAGCGCTTGCCTGGTGCTCGCCCTGGTGGGCATTCCACTGGGACTTTCTTCGAAGAAGGGCGGGAAGTCTTCCGGATTCGTGCTGGCCATCGCCCTGGTTTTTCTCTATTACTCGGCTTCGCTGATCGGTCTTTCGCTGGCGCGGCAGGGCCGGGTCTCAGCCGGATTCGGAGTCTGGTTTGCAGACATCGTATTCCTGCTGGGTGGGGCCTTCCTCCTATGGCGAGCAGAGCGACGGCCATTGGAAATTGCCCATTGGCTGGCCGTACGGAACCCGTTCCGCTCCCAAGACTCCGCTGGCGTAATGCTCCCCGGGCTGACCAGCCCCAGCGGCACGGCCTTCGAGCGGGCGGCCTCGCGCTGGCGGGTCTCGGGCGTCGACTTCCCCACCATCCTCGACGACTACGTGCTGCGCGACTTCTTCACCTATCTCGGCATGATCATGGCGGCTTTCCTGACCCTCATGCTGGTATTCACGCTCTTCGAGTTGCTCACCGACATCATGCGCAATCACATCTCGGCATGGGTTGTGGGCGACTACCTTCTGAACGTCTGCCCCTACTTCATCTACAACCTCGCCCAGTACGGCGTGCTGCTGGCCGTGCTGATCACGTTCGGATTAATGGAGCGCTCCAATGAAGTCACCGCCATCAAGGCGACCGGCGTCAGCATCTACCGCGTCGTGGTGCCCGTGCTGGTGATTTGCGTCGGTCTGGCATCGGGCCTGTTCTTCTTCGACCAGTTCTATCTGCCGCGTGCCAACAAGCGTCAGGACGCGCTCCGCAACCAGATCAAAGGCAAGCCCGCGCAGACTTACCTGCGTCCCGATCAGAAGTGGATCTTCGGACAGCACTCCGATATTTACTACTACCAGTTCTTTGACGCGGACCGCGACCAGTTCGCCGACATCTCCGTCTTTCAGTTCAATCCTCGAACCTTCGCCATTACGGAACGCGTGCATGCCGATCGCGCCCACTGGTCCGAGGTCACCCAGCGCTGGATTTATGAGCAAGGCTGGGTCCGGCAGTTGAGCGGAGACACCATCGAGAGTTATCACCAGTTCGACGTGACCGCCTTCCCACAGTTCGCCGAGCTGCCCACGTACTTCAAGAAAGAAGTGAAGCAATCGTCAGAAATGAACTTCGACGAGTTGCGCCGCTACATTCACGATCTGCAGCAGAGCGGTTTTGACGTGGTTCGACTGAAAGTGCAGCTGCAGAGAAAACTTGCGGTCCCGTTCGTCACGCTGGTGATGTCGGTGCTCGCCATCCCGTTCTCGCTGTCCGCAGGCAAACGCGGAGCAATCACCGGGATCGCGACGGCCGTCGGCATTGCGGCAGGTTTTGAAGTGGTCTCGCGCTTATTCGAATCGATGGGCAACCTGAGCCAGCTTCCGCCAGCGCTCGCGGCCTGGTCCCCTGATGTGATTTTTGCCCTGCTCGGCGCCTACCTGATTCTGAAAGTCCCGACCTAGGCCATTCGCGGAATCAGCGTTCGTCACGTTTCCAGAAGCACTCTCGAAGGAAAGCGTTCATGCATTTCAGCCTGCGATGGCAACCAGTTCCACCGGCTCCAGGGCTCCGGCAGCCATGGCCTGGTTGACGTTCTTCAACATGAGAGGTGCTTGCTCGCCCATCAGGATGTGGACTCCAAGCACAGGAGGCGATCCGGCAGAGGCGCGCTCCCTCATTTTTTCCATGAACTCAAGCGCAAACTGCCGTCGCTCGCGCTCATGATCGATGCGAAAACCGGTCCTCTCCAGCGCCTGACGATAATCCTGCACAGTACTGACAAAACTCGTCTCCGCATTCACGGCCCAGGGCATAGGGAACTCGATTGCCCCATTTCCTTTGAGCATGAGGTCGAAGATCGCGAATCGGCCCCCGCGCTTTAAGACGCGCGCAACTTCACGAAATATTCCAACCTTATCCTGAATGTTCATGCCCACGTGAATCATGTAGGCTCCATCGAAGGTAGCCGGCGAAAATGGCATGTCGAGCGCACTGCCTTGGCGGAATTCGACTGTCCCGTCGAGTTTAAGCAGCCGCGTCAGGCCAGAAGCTACACGAACAAACTCATCGGTCAGGTCCAGCCCAGTGACCTGGCATCCTCGTTCGGCAAAGTAACGTGCAGGACCTCCAATACCGCAGCCGACATCGAGCAGGCGCATGCCGGGGCTCAGTTCCATAAAACCCGCCAGACCCTCAATCGCCTCTCGGCCTCCAACGTGCAGGTTGTCGAGTAGCTCCAAATCCCTGCTGCTTAGCTGTTCGACATTCTTGCCCGCGCTGCGCAGCGCGCCCAAAATCTTCTGCTCCAGCATTCCGCGCGTGTAGTGTGTGGCCACTTGCTGCTCAACGTTCATGGTTCTTTGTCCCTTCTGAAGCGATGTCGCTTGGCGATTAGGCGGAGGAATTCTGAAAAGATTAATCAAGCTTGTCATTCCACCGGTTGCGATCCTGCTCCAGTCCGTGACCGGCGAAGCTGTGCCCCGCTTCTCAGGTTCTTTGTTAAAGACTTTGGCCTCGGCCCGGAACCGCGTCTTCTCAGTGCGCCAGGATCCCGAAAGGCCCTACCGGCGCAGTCAACTGGGGAAGCGGAGAAAGCGTGCCGGTCGCCCCATTCAGCAAATAGCTCGACACCGAGTTCGCCCCGAAGTTCGAGGTAAACACCCAAAAATCTCCGCGGGTCGATCCGTCCGATCGAATCGTAAATGCTACCGGGTTCGCGCCTGTCGAAACCGTTCCGCCGTTCACTGTTATGGCCGTGAGTGCACCGGTTACGTGATTTACGGTGTATCCCGTGATCTGGCTGCCGTTGTTGGCCAGGGCATAAAGGTATTTCGCAGTGGGATCCGTAAGCATCGCGGTTGGCCCGAGCCCCGTCCCAATGATGGTTGTCGTAGCGGAGATTGGCACCAGGCTGCCGTCTGTGTTGATGGCGAACTCGTAAATATCGTTCGTACCCGAATTGGCCACGTACAGGAAGGCTCCTGCTGGCGGGGACAACACGGCCTTCGGCGTATTTCCTACCGTAAAGAATTGTCCGGGAACGAAACTCAGCGTCCCGTTCGCATCGTAGGCGAAGCCGTCCACCACGGCGTTCGTCGAATCCGTGACGTAGACAAAACTACCCAGATTGCTAACGGCCACCGCCGAAGGCGTGGGCACCGTGGTCGTCGTGCCCGGCGGGACTGGCAGTGGCGTGCTGGTCCCGGCTCCCAATTTTCCTGAGGAAACCGGAAACACCGTAATAAATCCCGGAGCGGGCGTGCCGTTGGCAGGCTGCGTCGGACAAGTCGCTCCACCGCTCACGTTATAAAACGCCTGGTTGGCCACAAACAGGAATTGCCCCTTTGAATCCATCGAGAGGGCGACCGGATTCAAGGTAACGCAGCTCATCGGCGTGGCAGTCAGCCCCAGGCTCGACAGCGTACCGTCCTTGTTGACGGAGAAGGCTGCGATGTCGCCACCTTGGTTGCCCAGCGGATTTCCAAAATCGGCTACAAATGCGAAGTTGTTGGTGGGATCAAAAATCATGGGCCCGGGCTGAACGCCGGTGGCAAAGCTTTTTCCGTTCTGAACCAGTGCGCCGTTGGAGGAGTTCAGTGTGCCGTGATTGAGGTCAAGACGGTAGGCTGTAATTTCGCCGGGATTGGCGCCCTGGCTTGCCAAATACAAAAATGTCGATCGACTCGATCCGCCACAGCTCACCCAGAACATCAGCCCGCACACCACCAGCGCACACCGCAGCCAGCCAGACTTCATCAAGATTCCGTCTCCTGTTGATTTCTCATGGCCGCGAGGCCAGCACAAGCCTCGCGCAACTATTTTTGAGGGCTTAATTACCCTCATTTGTGTATCAGGAATTTCCCGGAAGAGCAAACTGCCGCAACGACTTATTGGAGTCTGGAGTGGCTTGGCGAGTTGCCCGGCGAGGTGAGGCGCGACGGGGGAGGCAGGTTAACGGGGACGGTTTCATCGAGAGTGCCGTGAGGTAGACATGAAATCGCTTCTCACGCACCATGGTGTCGCAGATTCCTCCGCCGCGTTCGCCGTCGGAATGACAAAAACAATAGAACAGAGCTGCCCAGAGTTCACAGGCTCGCAAGTCAGTTGAGCGCTCCCAATCTTGTCATTCCGACGCCGAACGCGGCGGAGGAATCTCTCTCGCCACGGCCGCACGCTCCGCCTCGAACCGTGCTCATCTGCAAAAAGCCGAGTGATGAATATGTGTCTTGAGCTACGCTGTCTGAACCGGCGTGCCCTCGCGCACCTTGTTTTCTATGACGGAAGAGTCTGCACGATCGAGCGGCAGCCGAATCTCCACCACCAGCCCGCCCTCGGGACGGTTCGCAGCTCGCACTGTGCCGCCATGCAAGCGCACCGCGCGGTCCGTGATCGCCAATCCCAGCCCCACTCCGCCCGTCTGCCGTCCACGGGCATCGTCCAACCGGTAGAACGGACGAAACAGTTTTTCCAGCGCTTCCTGCGGGACGCCCGGTCCGCGATCCGTCACTCGGACCACCGCCTCCGGCTTCCCGTTTCGCGATTCCTGCGCCACCTGCACTTCTACATCCGTGCCCTCGCGCGTGTGCCGGGTCGCATTGCGGATTACGTTCTCGATCGCGCTATGTAACAGCGATGCGCTCCCGAACACGGTCATTTCGTCTTGTACGTCGCAGCGAACGTGGCATTGCCTGGTTTGGGCTTCGAAATCAGCGTCCAACGTGATGTCCTGCACCAACTGGTCGAGCGGAATCGCGGTGCGGCGCATGGCGTCTTCCCCGCCCTCCAGACGCGCCAGCGTCAGCAATCGTCCAATCAGCTCGTTCAAACGGGTCGCTTCCAGTTCGATTCGCTCCAGCGCGCTGTGCGCATCGGCGCCGGCGCGCTGCCACGCGAGACCGAGAGCGACACTCAGCCGCGCCAACGGCGAGCGCAGTTCGTGTGAAATATCATTCAGAAGCCGCGACTGTGCCGTAACCAGATCCTGTAATCGCCCCGCCATGGCATTGAAGTCGCGCACCAGTTGCGCAATCTCGTCGCGCCGGCGTCCTCTGGGAGCTTCGGCGCGCGCGCTCAGGTCTCCCGCCGCCAATTGCTGGGTCGCTGCGCGCAAGCGCCGCACATCGGATGTGAGATATCCCGCCAGCACATAACAGACAATCCCGGAAACCAGGACCGCAATCGTCAGGATCATGAGTCCGGTGAAAGGAGGCTTTTGGCGAAGCAAGGGCAGCCACGGGCGCGGCGGAACCTCCGCTACCATTACGTAGTGATGACCATCTGCAGCTGATACTTCGTGCGTCACAAACCTGCGCGCCAGGAACCGGTGCGTCCACCCCATGCTCCGAGGATCACGACTACGGCTGAGTTTGTGCGCCCAGGCTGGCGTGCTGCGACCGGCAAGTTCTCTGCCCTGGTCATCAAATAGGAACGCCTGCAGCTTCAGCGTTGAGCTCAGTTGATCGATTTTCGCGTTCAGGCCCGCCGATCCGTGTGCTTCATACGCCTGTACCAGTTGTTCGGCAGTATTGGCCTTGATGTACTCCCAGAAAGGCGATTCCGTTTGCGGCCGGAAGGCGACCGTGGCCAGCACCACCAGCGCCACGATCAGCGCCTGCACCAGCCAGAAGGACAGAAAAATCTTCAGGAAGAGACTCTTCATCGCGCGCCGCTTTTCACCTTTTCTCGCGGCCTCGCAAAAATATAACCTACCCCGCGCACGGTTTTGATGTGCTCCGTGTCTCCGTTCATGTCCCCGAGTTTCTTGCGCACCTTGCTGACGTGCATATCGATGCTTCGGTCAAAGGGCGAAAACTTACGGCTGAGGACGGCGCTCACCAATTCTTCCCGCGTGACCACTCGTCCCGCCTCCCGCAGCAGCACTTCCAGCAGGTTGAACTCCACCGACGTCAGGTCCACGGGCTGGCTCCCATGCTTCACCGTCCGTGTGGCGGGATCGAGTTCAATGTCGCCGATCCGCAAAATCTCCGGCGGACGCGCGGAGCCGACGCCCTTGGGATCGGCGCTGGTCCGGCGCAGCACGGCGCGGATGCGCGCCACCAGTTCGCGGGGATTGAAAGGCTTGGGCAGGTAGTCGTCGGCGCCGATCTCGAGCCCGACGATACGATCCACATCCTCTCCACGCGCCGTCAGCAACAGCACGGGAACACGCGAGGTGGCGCGGATGCGGCGCAGCACATCGAAGCCGCTCATACCCGGCAGCATCACGTCCAGTACAACCAGAAGGTAGTTTCCGTTCAGTGCTCGCTGCAGCCCGGTTTCCCCATCGTGCACCGATTCCACCCGAAACCCTTCCGGCTCGAGGTATTCGCTGACAAGGCTGCACAGCTCAAAATCATCGTCAATGATGAGAACGCGGTCCATAGCCCCTTCTATTGTTTTACATCAGGCATCCCGAAATCCGGGTAAAGAATTGTCAAACCGAGCCTTACCTCCTTGACAAAACTTTACTCTGGTTGACTGACTCTTTACCGCATTCCCACCGTCAAACGTGTTTCTATAACTGCACGAGATTTCAGGGACCCGGCCGAGAACTCCGGGTGTGGAGGGAGTAGTTATGGTAAGTCGATTCAAAATTCCGATGGTTGTATTGGCCGTCGCACTCAGCGTGT
>QIAH01000170.1 GCA_003225465.1 Acidobacteriota bacterium
CACAATCGCCCGCTGACGTATCGCGAAACCGCTCCCCAGCTCGCCGACTACGTCAATCAGATGGGATTCACGCACGTTGAATTCCTGCCCGTGATGGAGCATCCCTTCTACGGCTCCTGGGGCTATCAGACCACCGGTTACTTCGCGCCCACTTCGCGCTTCGGCACGCCGCAGGACTTCATGTACCTGGTCGACTACCTGCACCAGCGCGGCATCGCCGTGATTCTCGATTGGGTGCCGTCGCATTTCCCTTCCGACGGCCACGGTCTCTCCTACTTCGACGGCACGCACCTGTTCGAGCACGCGGACTCGCGCCAGGGCTTTCACCCCGATTGGAAGACTTACATTTTCAACTACGGACGCGCCGAAGTGCGCAGCTTCCTGATGTCGAGCGCGATGTTCTGGCTGGACAAGTACCATTCCGACGGCTTGCGCGTGGACGCGGTCGCCTCCATGCTCTATCTGGATTACTCCCGCAAGGAAGGCCAGTGGATCCCCAACAAATACGGCGGGCGCGAGAATCTGGATGCCATCGATTTTCTGCGCCGCTTCAATGAAGAAGCCTACAAGGAACATCCCGACATTCAGACCATCGCAGAGGAGTCGACGGCGTGGCCGATGGTGTCGCGCCCCGTCTATGTCGGCGGTCTCGGCTTCGGCATGAAATGGGACATGGGCTGGATGCATGACACCCTGAAGTATTTCCACGAGGACCCGATTCACCGGCAATATCACCACAACCTGCTGACCTT
>QIAH01000172.1:0-9845 GCA_003225465.1 Acidobacteriota bacterium
CTCGCGAGCCCGGATCAGGTCTTCCTGAAGCGTGAGAATACGCGTTCCCACTCTGAGGCGAGCTCGCAGTTCGCCTTTGTCAAACGGCTTCGTAAGATAGTCGTCCGCCCCTGGACCGCGATGCCCTGCTTTGCCAACTCAATAGCTACATGCCCCGCAAAGGAAAGGAAGTTATCTCATGAAACGCCGAATTCAAGGTCTTGGTGATACCACCCGGTCCCCCGCGGATCAGGTTCCCGACGGAGTGCTCCTGGTCCGCGTCGACCGCGCACAGTATCGCTGGCATCGGGCGAAACCCTTTTACAGCCTGCGGCTCTCGATCCTGGAACCGCACGAGTTCGCGGGCCGCCTGATTTGCGGGCGCGTGTACTGCACCACGAAAGCTATGTGGAGACTCGGCTGGTTCCTTCGCGATTTCCTCTATGACCCGGACTTACTCGGACGCGAAGAGGTCGATGAGAACGCCCTTTCCGGACTACGCGGCGTGGTGAAGATCAGCCACACCACCATCAACGGTACTTCCCTGCTTAACTTCGACGGGTTCGCTCCTGCCAGCCACTGGGCGGAACTCTCTTCTGCTTCGTGCTTGAACAGCCGATCCGAGGTCGCCTGATGCTCTACAGCTACACCCAGATCAGCCAATACCTGAGCTGTCCGCGCCGCTACCGGTATCGCTATCTCGATGGCTGGAAAGAAAAAGATACCCGGGCAGCGATGCCGTTCGGTCGCGCCTTCGAACAGGCCCTATCCGCCTACTTCCGGCGAGAGGATTCCGCAGCCGCGTTGTTCAAGGAGTGGGCCGTTTTCCAGAACAGCCCGCTGGAGTATGCGAACGGAACCAACTGGGACCGTATGCTGCAGCAGGGCATCCAGTTGCTCGAGCGCTTTGCACAGGACGATCGTGTCCGAGTCCGCCAGCCCAGAAAGAACCTGCAGATCAAGGCCACTCGGCCTCTGCCGAAGGGGAGTGAGTTCGTCGCCTACGTTGACGCGATCGGATGCCTGGACGGTACCCGCTGCCTGCTGGAGTGGAAAACCACTTCCACTCGTTATCCGGAGGAACCATAGGGACTGCTGATGCTGGATCCTCAGCTGGTCTGCTACTCGTGGATGACCGGCATTTCCGATGTCGCTCAAGTCGTCTTTGTCCGGAAACGCTCGGTTGAGATCCAGTACTTCCGTACTACGATCACCGAGGAGCAACGCGACGAATTCGGCCGGCTGGTCGACGACACCATCCGACGGATCGAGTCAGCGCAGTTCCTGCCGCACAGTGGCGTCAGGTTTCCCCAGAATCCCTGTACCACTTGCCCCTACGTGGGCCTCTGTTTGGGCCAACAAAAATTGGTCGATGCCACTCTGGTACGCCGTCCCGGAGATGATCTTGGTCTGTTTGACGAGCTTACGTACTAGCAATCCGCCCATGCTGCCGAAGCTAAACAAGAAGCGGGCTTGTTTCGTGCTCACGAAGATCGACGAGATCCTGGCGTGGGAGAGAAAGAGCGAGGGGGAGCGGGATACCCGGTTTGTGGAGCTAGGAAGGTACCTGTGCGAGGTAAGAGCGGGACAGTATTGGCGGGTGGAAAACTTGAGGTCGTTTGATGAGTTCCTGGAACGGCGGTTCCCGGAATCGAGAAGGAAGGCGTACTACCTGATGTCAATCCACGAGCATCTCCCGCCACAGGCGAGGAAGGACCTTAAGGAAGTGGGGTGGACGAACAGGTTAGAGCTGGCGAAGGTGGCGCGGGCGGAGGGTCAGCAGTTTGATTGTGCAACCTGGCTGCACAAGGCGAGGGAAATGCCGAAAGAGCAGTTCAAGCGCGAAGTAGAGAAGGAACTGACCGGTCGGGAGTCGGAACCTCGTGAACTCATCTACTTCAAGATCTATAAGAGCCAGATCCCAGTTATCGAGCAGGCACTCGAGACCGCGGTCTTGATGCTCGGCACCGACAAATCCCGCGGCTACTGTCTAGAAATGATCTGCGCTGACTTCCTGGCGGGGGCGAATCTCGAGAACGGCAATCCCGAGATTCTTCTGCAATCCATTATACGGTTCTTCGCGTTCCTGCCCGATCAAGACCGCGATACATTCCTCGAACGGGTAAACGGAAACGTCTCATGAATCATAGAAACCCGCAAAGGCCGCGTATTAAGCTGCCACCTGAGGTTTACAAAGAGCTCCAGTTCGAAGTCCTAAGACGCGACAATTGGAGATGCCAGAATTGCGGTTCTTCGCAAAACCTGCAGGTACACCATCAGAAATTTCGAAGCCGACGTGGCGATGACTGTGAGCAAAACCTTATCTCGCTGTGTGCTCAGTGCCATTCGTCAATGCACGGCGGATTAGACTGAATGCATTTTCACGGTGCGGCTAATTAGGACGGACCGTTGAGCCGATGCCAGCGATTCCGTCTACCGTAATCGTATAAGTACCGGGGTGGTGTTCGGGTATCGTACGAAAACGATTGTAGCCGCTTCGTTCGATATCGAAAGACGCTCCATATATAGCCTCGATCACGTTATCTGGTACTCTTTTAAATACCTATCGCCGTAAAGAGTACACATATGCGGCACATACAGGATCAAGGGGAAGGGTAAACCAGGCTTGTAGCGCTCAGAGACTCAGGTCAAGCCTACCTCTACCGAAGCACCTGAGGCCCGGAGGAAAGCTGCCAGGAGCAATGGATCATACATCGAGGCCGGTTAACCGACTAGATGATATCCGGCTATTTGTTCAAGATTTCATACAACATGAGCTCAGGCGTAGTCGGATCCATCTTTCCTTGTTCTTGCCAGTTGATCAAAACGAAAGCCTCACCTAAATCGATCTTGTAAGTTCAACCCCCTTCGTCTTTATTTCTGATTAGTACTAAAAGAGTACTTTCGTGCCACTCGTAATTGGTACTGGTCACTGCCCTCAATGGGGCCTTTTTATTTGTCTTTGGCCGCCGGATACTCGCCTTCCGGAGGTCCGGACAGTGGAGAAGATCAGAGTTCTGGTTGCCGCGCGCCCTCGTTTAATGCGAGAACTCGTCATCGAGCTGATATCCGGCCAGCCGGACATCGAAGTCATGGCTGAGGTACAAGACGACAGTAAGATTGCGGACCTCGTACAGGAAGTGCAGGCCGACTGCGTCATCATTGGTCTCGAATCCTCCGATAGCCGTCCCGATCTCTGTGATTCGTTATTCGAGCGATACCCGCATCTCAAAATTCTCGCCCTTGCATCGGAACGGAATAGTTGTATCTACTACTGGGCGACCATAAACATTCGCTCGAGCAGAGTGGAAACGTCGGAGAAGGGAATTCTTGATGCACTGCGGGGTCGCCGACCAGTAGGTGCCACGGTATTGATGCCAGAAGGCAGCAAGAAAGTTAATTAGACTTTAGCTATTTTGTTGTGTAAGTAATCTGTTTTGATGGGCTTATCTCACAAATGCCCCTGTAAGTGAGGGGGCGAAGCTTTGGAATCATTGGAAAGCATGCAACCTAGTGACAGCGATCTAGCAGCGCGGCACGCCTCGGCCGCCGTGCTCCCGCTACTTCCCGCGGAGTTCCTGGAGACGCGGTGGTATGCGGCTTATACCAATCCACGACACGAAAAGCATGTGGCCGTTCAGATGGCTAATAAGTGCATTGAATGCTTTGTACCGCTCTACCGATCGGTGCGGCGGTGGAAGGATCGGCGAAAGGAATTGGAACTCCCGCTGTTCCCTGGGTATGTCTTTGTCCACATTGCCCTGCGTGATCGTCTCCAAGTCCTGCAATTGCCGGGTGTGGCGCACTTCGTCAGCTTTCATGGAAAACCGGCGCCACTCCCGACTGTCGAGATCGAAGCGCTGCGTAATGGGCTGGTCCGAAACACGCTTGCCGAACCCCATCCGTATCTCAGAGTCGGACGCCGCGTGAGAATTCATAGCGGACCCATGGCCGGCATGCAGGGCGTTCTAGTACGCAGAAAAGATAAGTTCAGGGTGGTCCTTTCCATTCATTTGATTCAGCGCTCGGTCGCCGTGGAAGTCGATGAGGCAGAAATCGAACCGATCCGTTAGCTGGTCAGAAATACTGTTCTGTTCAATTCATCTCTCCAAATCAAAGTGCGGCATCGTGGTTCATCCGCGATGCGCTCCCATCCGGACGAGACGCAGCCAGAGGCGTTATGAAGAACCGCTTGAGATTTAGCTTGCTCCAGAATCGCAACAGTTTTTTGTCGGTCCTTTTGCTAGCGGCTCTTTTTGTGAGCGCTCCCGCTCAAGGCCAGGCCACTCGAAGCGAGTCCTACCCGCTTCGCACCAGCGCTATAGACCAGGCCAATTCCCGGGCGGAACGCGAAGCGGAACAGTTGGTCTCCCTTTCAGCGGACAAAATTATCGCGCTCCTTCAGAAAGAGCCAGGCTTGCTTCTGGAAGTCAAGAAAATGCTGGTGCGCAAAGCCTATGAGCAAGGTCGTCTGCTCGATGCACACGATCTCACCGACGATGCTCTCTACCGCCTCATAAGCAAGGATGAAATGATCCGCGTGCTCGTAACCCGGGAAATTGAAGATCGTGGCTACGTGCACGTGAAACCAACTCAGGAAGAGTTGGCGCGCGAGCAGGCCTTGAGGTCAGTGCAAGCGTCTCCCGCGGAAGCCGCCCAGCAAGAAGCCGACGTCAAATCCGGCAAGAGCCAGGAAGAAGCATACTGGTCAAGGCGGCAAAAGGAATTGCTCAATGAGAACGCGCCGACCGGTGAAACCAGCCCTGCCCAGCAACAGCTACAACCTAAAGGTCCATCTCAGCCCCCTCAGCAAATGCTTCCTTCCGTCGATCAACGCCGAGCTCTTGAACGTGCGCAAGCGCAGTATTATGAGGGCGATTATGCTACGGGATTGCCACTCGATGTATTCGGGATGCAGCGCGTCGGCCCCGATCAGCTATCTTCCGTGCTAAGCACCCAAGGTGCAGGTCGCTCCCCGCTCAGCCCAGCTTCCCAACTGGACTTAGCCAGTATGTCCTCCGGAGCTTCCAGTACGGCAGCTAGTACAGGCGCAATGGCTGCCCCCGGTATGACTTCGATGACTGGCATGGGTAGTGCAGCAGTGCCCGGCTACGATTACGGGACGTCAATGTACCCGTCTAGTGCCAGTCTGCAAAGCCAGCGACGCCTCGCGTATCCGCCCGTGGCCAGGCACGATCAGCCCATCTTGCGCCGTCGCCCCAACCCCTACGCGGACGTGCCTTCGCTTTATGACCTCTACTCCCAGTATTCTAGGGGTGCACGCGTGCTGGATCGCTTCGGCATGGACGTTTTCCGCAACGGCACAGGTAACTTTGATGAACTACCGATGGATGTGCCCGCGGGGCCAGACTATGTCCTCGGCCCCGGCGACGGTCTCAGCGTTGACCTCTGGGGCGGAGTTTCCCAGCGCCTCCGCCGCGTCGTAGATCGCGAAGGCAAGCTGGCTTTGCCCGAAGTGGGCACAATCCAAGTGACCGGTCGCACCTTGGGCGACGTTCAACACCTGGTGCAGACTGCTCTTCGCAGTCAGTTCCGTAATGTCGAAGCTGACGTCTCACTCTCCCGATTGCGTAGCGTGCGGATTTATGTAGTCGGTGACGTCCAATACCCGGGTGCCTACGACGTCAGCTCCCTTTCTACAGCCTTAAACGCGCTCTATGAGGGGGGAGGACCAACCTCCGGAGGATCGCTGCGCACTCTGAAGCATTATCGTGGCAAGCAGCTAGTCGAGGACGTTGATGTGTACGACCTTCTGCTCCATGGGGTGCGCGCAGGAAGCCAGAGATTGGAATCAGGCGACACGATTCTCGTACCGTCCCTGAAAGGCGAAGTCACGATCGAAGGTATGGTCCGCAGGCCTGCCATTTACGAATTGAATGGCGAGAAAAATCTTGCCCAGGTTCTTGAACTGGCTGGTGGCGTCCTGCCCTCCGGAACGCTGCGACACGTGGACGTAGAGCGTCTCGAGGCTCACGAGACCCGTACCATGCTCGCCCTCGACATACCCGAGGACAACAACCAGGACTCAGTTCGACAAGCCCTGGAGAATTTCAACGTTCAGGACGGCGACAAAATCAAGATTTCACCTATCGTCGCATTTGCCGACAGGACTATTTATCTGGATGGCCACGTCTTCCGCCCCGGCAAGTACGCTTATCGCGACGGAATGAAGATTACCGATCTGATTAAGTCTTACAAAGATGTTCTGCCTGAACCCTATAAACAACATGCTGAAGTCATTCGACTGAAAGCGCCCGACTACACGCCAGAAGTTGTCGCCTTCAATCTCGATGACGCTCTCGCGGGCAAAGATCAGGATCTGGTGCTGAAGCCGTTCGACACGGTGCGAGTATTCGGCCGCTACGATTTCGAAGATCCACCGGTGATTACCGTTAGCGGAGCAGTCCGGGATCCGGGGGATCACGTCACCAACGGCGCCACTTATCTTCGCGACGCCATATTCCTGGCGGGCAACGCAACTGCCGACGCCAAGCTGGATGATGTTCAGGTCTTCCGCAAGTCAGACGACGGCAAACTTAAAGTTCTCAGTGTGAACTTAGGCAAAGCGCTGCAGGGAGATCAAAGCGCCAACATAATGCTGCTGCCAAAGGACCGCGTTTTCGTACACAAGAGTGTTGGGCGAAGCGACCCGCCAGCGGTCTCGATTGAAGGGGATGTAGAACGGCCAGGAAAGTATCCCTTGGGCGAAAACATGAGCGCCGCTGATCTGGTGCGACTCGCAGGTGGTCTCAAACGAAGCGCCTATACCGAACAGGCAGACCTCACGCGCTACATGGTGGAGCACGGCGCGAAAGTTATCGGAGACCATCAAACTGTACAGATTGCTGCAGCTCTCGCCGGCGAACCCGATACAGATGTTCGCCTCCACGATGGCGATGTGCTGACTATCCGCCAATTGGCCGGATGGACGGACATGGGTGCGACCATCACGGTGAAAGGAGAGGTGCTGCATCCCGGCACATTCGGCATTACTGAGGGTGAAAGGTTGAGTTCAATCCTGGAGCGTGCTGGAGGGCTCCGGTCTGATGCGTACCCGTACGGTGCCATTTTCGAGCGAACTCAGGTGCGCGACCTGGAGGAAAAGAATAGGTCGCAATTGATCCGTCAGGTCCAGGATGAAGGATCTGGGATAAAAGCCGTGGATGATCCGCTGTCAAGGGAGTCGGCAGCCCTGCAGTGGAAGAACACGCTGGAGAAACTGCAGAACACGCCTCCGACGGGGCGCATGGTGATTCATATCTCCAGTGACATGAAGCGCTGGGCGAATACGCCGGCCGATATTCAAGTTCGAGCTGGCGACGTGATTTACATTCCCAAGAAACCAAACTTCGTCACCGTGGATGGCTCGGTTTATAACCCGACCGCCGTCACCTTCAAGCCCGGAAAGAGCGCTGGCTGGTATTTGAACCAGGCGGGCGGGCCAACGACTATGGCGAACAAGAAAGCCATTTTCGTGGTCCGCGCAGATGGTTCAGTGGTGGGCGGAAAGGGAGGAATGTTCAGCGGTAGCGCCGTGGATGCGGCACTGCAGCCGGGCGACATGGTGGTTGTGCCCGACAAAGCCTTTGGCGGCGGCCTCACGTGGAAGAGCACCCTGCAAGTCGCTCAGCTGGTATCGGCTATCGGCATCGCCGTACAAGTGGCTAAGGGCTTTTAAGGGGAATTGGGACGCATGACGTGGAGCGTCGCCAGGGGCCTCATGACAGTGTGCTTGTTTGCGAGCGTCACACTCATCGCGAGCGCTCAGCAACCACCGACAACTGGTGTTCGATCGGCCAGTCGAACGCAGGATGGCACCTCGTCGATGTCACCAAAACCAGAGAAGACGTTCGAACTCCTCCCGGGCGAAGATCCGCAAAATCGGCTCGTCTCGCCATTCCTGAGTCATTTGGCCGGAGATCAAAAGCAGTTTTGGACGAGTCCCACACGGTTACGTAAGAAAGATCTGCGCTGGATCGTACCATTTGGGGGAATAACAGCTGGGTTCATCGCGGGCGACAGTTGGGTATCCAAGCAAGTTCCGGACAAGCCGAATCAGCTCGACCGAAGCTTGAAGATTTCTGACTACACAACCTATGCTCTCCTCGGCGCTGGCGGCGGAGCATTTCTCCTGGGCCACATGACGCATAACGACCACATGGGTGAAACGGGATTGCTAGCCGGCGAGGCGGCAATCAACAGCACCGCAGTGACCTACCTCTTCAAGACAGCTACGCAACGCCCCAGGCCACTGCAGGACAACGGGAATGGCACGTTTTTCCAAGGAGGCGCTTCCTTCACTTCCGAGCATTCTGCAATTGCCTGGTCCATCGCCAGCGTCTTGGCCCACGAATATCCGGGTCCGCTCACCAAGTTGCTGGCGTACGGCATGGCTTCGGCGGTCACCATGACTCGCGTCACAGCGAAGCAGCATTTCCCTTCCGATGCGCTGATCGGAAGCGCGCTCGGCTGGTACTTCGGCTGGCAGGTCTATCGCGCCCATCATGATCCAGAGTTGGGCGGAACTGCTTGGGGGAATTTCGACGACACCCCCGCCGAAAAAGGACCCCGCGATCCCGCCAATATGAGCTCGCCTGACGTGCCGCCAGACAGTTGGGTCTACCCTGCCTTCGAACGTCTCCAGGCGCTCGGCTACATTCACTCCGGCTATTTAGGCATGCGGCCCTGGACCCGCATGGAATGCGCCCGTCTGTTGGAAGAAGCCAACGAGACAATCGGAAACACCGAAGATGCCGGGCGGGAAGACGGCCAGGGGCAGAAGATCTACGCCGCTCTAGCTGAGGAATTCGGACCCGAAACCGCACGCCTGAACGGCGCCGCGAACCTGGGCGTAAGCCTAGACTCAGTCTACACTCGCGTCACCAACATTTCCGGACCCCCGCTGCGCGACAGCTATCACTTTGGCCAGACGATTATCAACGATTTCGGCCGTCCGTATGCAAAAGGCTTCAACGCCATTGCAGGTGTGAGCACACACGCCGTTGCGGGCCCATTCTCGTTTTACATTCGCGGTGAGTACCAGCATGCCCCGGCTACTCGGGCATATCCTCTCGAGGCGCAGCAAGCCATCGCAAATGCTGATCTCACTCTGCCCGTTTCGAACGCGGTGGGGGAAATAAACCGCTTCAACGTGGTAGATGGTTCGGTGGCCCTCACTTTCCGGAATACACAAATCTCGTTTGGAAAACAGAGCCAGTGGATGGGTCCAGGAGAATCAGGCCCCCTGCTGCTCAGCAATAACGCCGAATCGATTCTGATGCTGAAGATCGAGAGCGTCGCCCCGTACAAGATCCCTTTGCTCTCCAACATCTTCGGACCGCTACGGTCGGAATTCTTTCTAGGTCAACTTTCAGGTCACCAGTTCGAGTTCAACGGCAGCTCCCTACTTGGCCCCGGCGGAGTCAATCCGCAACCTTACCTACATGGGTATAAGTTCAGCTTCAAACCGACTGAAAACCTGGAATTCGGTATGGGAATCACTGCGCAGTTTGCCGGGCCAGGGCTTCCCTTCACATTTAAGAACTTTCTACGCACGTTCTATTCCCATACTTCGGGTATAAACAATCCTGGAAAACGTCTCTCCGAGTTCGATTTCAGTTATCGTTTTCCAGGATTACGTAAATGGCTAACGGTCTACACTGATGCGCTGGTGGTAGACGAGATTTCTCCTATTGGCTCTACCCGCCCGACGCTGAATCCTGGTATCTATCTGCCCCAAATACCGAAAATACCGAAGATGGAACTACGGGCCGAGGGATTGCACGAGTCGCTGACCAATGAGTTCCCGCCTGGCTATATTTATTATGGTCAACGTCGCTTTCGCT
>QIAH01000172.1:9890-10416 GCA_003225465.1 Acidobacteriota bacterium
GGCTGACCTACTCGTTTTCACCCCGTTCAAAGGTCCAATTCGAATATCGACACCAGGAGGTGTCAAAGCTGTTTATTGGCGGCGGCCGCCTAGTCGATTATTCTGCCCACAGCGATTTCTTGCTGTCACGCAATGTTGCCCTTTCGGGTCTTCTGCAGTATGAGACGTGGCGATTTCCACTCCTCGCTACGGGCGTCCAGTCGAATCTAACGGCTGCAGTCCAGTTTACGTTCTACCCTCGCTTGGCGGCGCATAAATAAACAGAGGCTTCGCTTGAAATTATAAACGGCGCTGATAATGGCAAGTGAACACTTCTTATGACACAGGCTGTTAAAAAAGCAGGCTTGGAATATCCCGATCGGCTGGAGATTACGGAGCGCCGCGAGCTCCATGAAACTCTTCGGTCCGAGCAGGTGCTGGGAAAGCTTCGACTATTGTGGAGACAGCGCCCATTTCTCTATCGTGTAACGGCGCAGGGAATGGCACTGGCGATTGTTATGGCCCTGCTAATTCCTAAACAATTTGA
>QIAH01000172.1:10426-17395 GCA_003225465.1 Acidobacteriota bacterium
TCCACGGTTCGCCTGATGCCGCCAGACAGTCAATCGGGCTCCGGCCTCGGTACCATGCTCACAGCGATATCAAGCATGAAGACGGAGGGCATGGGTGGGCTCGGATCACTCGCTGGCAGCTTATTAGGCGCAAAGACATCTGGCGACTTGTTTGTGGGGATATTGGAAAGCCGGACAGTGCAGGATCGACTGGTGGATGGTTTTGAGCTTAAGAAGGTTTATCGCCTGCGCTGGTCAATAGATGCGCGCAAAAAATTGCAGTCCAACACATTGGTTTCGGAGAACCACAAGAGCGGCATTATAAGCATCACTGTCACCGATCGTGATCCTCACCGAGCTGCTGCAATCGCAAAGGCTTACGTAGACGCGCTGAACGGGTTAGTGGTGGAATTATCCACCTCGGGAGCCCACCGTGAACGAGTCTTCCTAGAGGGGCGGCTTAAGACGGTGCAGCAGGAATTGGAAAGCGCTGAGAAAGACTTTAGCCAATTTGCCAGCAAGAATATGGCAATCGATATTAAAGAGCAAGGTAAAGCGATGGTCGAAGCTGCAGCAGTGCTGCAAGGGCAGTTGATTGCTGCAGAGTCGGAGATGGAAGGGCTCAGGCAGATTTATACCAACAACAACGTACGAGTTCGTACGCTGGAAGCGCGTATTACCGAACTCAAGCAGCAACTGGAGAAGATGGGTGGCAAAGGTGAGGATACTAATAACCCAACTTCAGCGCCGACGGACTCGCTGTATCCGTCTATCAAGAAACTCCCACTATTGGGAGTGAGTTATGCAGACATGTATCGCCGCACTAAAGTCCAAGAAGCGGTTTTTGAAGTTCTGACTCAGGAGTACGAGTTAGCCAAGGTTCAGGAGGTTAGGGAAATTCCGAGTGTCAAAGTCCTTGATCCTGCCGATGTTCCAGAAAGGAAATCATTCCCACCACGATCGCTCATTGTGATGGTCGGCACTTTTCTGTCGTTCGTGTTCGGTGTCTCGTGGATCGTTCTGCATGCCCATTGGCAACACATGGAATCGGATCACCCTGCCAAAGCTGTAGCGATGGAGGTTTTCAGAGGTGCGCGCGCACATTTGGATCATATGTCGGAAAACGGTAGCCGGTTAGGGTGGGTACTTCGCCGTACGAAACTCCTGAATAAAAACCTCCACGACGACCAAGATCTTAAGAACGGCTCCCTCTAACTAGAGCAATCGCTTAGAGATTACACTCATTATGAAGTTACTTGTCACTGGTTCATCGGGCCTGATTGGTAGTGAGGTCGTGACGTGTTTTGCTACCCAAGGACACACCGTATTCGGGGTTGACAATAATCTCCGCGCCGACTTCTTCGGGCCAGCAGGAGACACTCGCTGGAATGAGGCAAGACTAAAAGAAAAATTTCTCCGTTTTCGTCATCTTGAACTTGATATTCGCGATCGCAGTGGCGTGATGTCGTGTTTAGAGGCAGCTAAACCTGACCTTGTCGTGCATACGGCTGCACAACCAAGCCACGACTTGGCTGCTTCTCGTCCGTTCGATGATTTCGACGTCAACGCGGTGGGCACGCTGAATATGCTGGAAGCTACCCGCCGGTTCGCTACCGAAGCAGTTTTTGTGCACATGTCCACTAACAAAGTATATGGCGACGCACCGAATGAGATTCGCCTGAAAGAGTTGGTCAGCCGCTGGGATTATGACGATCCTCAATACGAGGGTGGAATTGCAGAAAATTGTCGGATTGACTGCTCGAAACACTCACTGTTTGGCGCCTCGAAGGTAGCGGCAGACATTATGGTCCAGGAGTATGGACGATACTTTGGAATGAAGACTTGTTGCCTGCGAGGCGGGTGCCTGACCGGTCCGTCTCATTCCGGTGTGGAGTTGCATGGCTTCTTGAGCTATCTCGTCAAAACGAACCTGGAAGGCAACGTTTACAAAATATACGGATACAAGGGCAAGCAGGTGCGCGACAATATCCATTCCTTCGATGTTGCGCAATTCATTCTCGCGTTCTATGAAAATCCAAGGTGCGGAGAGGTATATAACATCGGCGGGGGCCGATCGAATTCATGTTCTATCTTGGAGGCGTTATCGATCATCGAAGCTATGACCGGCAAGCAAACCAAGCACGAGTACGTGGAAAAGAACCGGGAAGGCGATCACATGTGCTACATCTCGAACCTTTCGAAGATGCGCTCTCATTACCCCCAATGGAATATCACTGTTCCTCTGTCTGCCATCTTCGAAGAGATAGTCCGTGGCTGGTGGGAGCGCGGGTCTCAGGCTAAACCGCAGGAGCATCTGCTTGCGCGTGCTTAGCGTCGTTCGCAAAGGTTACTACGGTAGCAAGTCTGCCCTTGAGCCTATGTATCTTTACCTTACTGTTCCTTTGCGGCAAATGGGCCACGAAGTTGAGACCTTCGACCACTACGATCCGGCCAACGGAATAACCAAATCTCAGCGGACCGACCTTCTCTTGAAGAAGCTTCAGTCAGGACGGTTTGACTTGGTGCTGTATACGGCCTCGGGTGAGGAACCGGTAGAAATTGAGGCGATCGGAGCTCTCTGCAAGAAAATCTGTATCGTGGCGTGGAACAGTGATGACGACTGGCAATGGCAAGCAACCAGCCTCATCGTTCCCCACTTCACCTTCGCTGTAACGACGTACCCGGTTATTCATCAACAGAACCGGAACCAATATCCCAATCTGTTACTCAGCCAATGGGCGTGTCTGGACATTTTCAGCGACTACTCCCGGCAGAAGGATATTGGCTTCTCGTTCGCAGGCGCAATTTACAAGATAAGGAACTCACAATGCCGCTACCTACGGCGAAAGGCTGATCTAGTGTGCTTCGGCTATGGATCGCGCCTGGTGAACTTAGGATTGCCTTACTTAAGAGGTACGTCAAGAATTCCTGGTCTAATGGGGCCGCCGCTCCCCTTTGGCACTATTAATGACATATGGAATCGTAGTCGAGTCTCTTATTGTCCCATGGCAGGAGGACCGCGGGGAGACGTACTTTCGATTAAGAGCCGAACATTTGATATGGGTTTGTCAGGCACACTAATGCTCTGTGAGCACAGTCCAAGTTTGGAACGTTATTACGAACCGGGCAAAGAGTGCGTTACGTTTGAGAACCTCGAGGACTGCGCAGAAAAAGCTGCGTGGTATTTGTCGCACGAGGAGGAACGTGCTCGGATAGCCCTCAACTATCGGGACCGCACCTTGAAAGAGCACTTATGGAAGTATCGTTTTGCTGACCTATTCGCGAAAATCGGCATTCCATCGGGCGCGAGAACGATCTTTCCTGTCGCCAATCCAGCACACGCACCCGAATACCGTAGTGTTCCTGCAAGCAACACACTCTGAAAGGGATCCTGTCATACATTGGTAACCGAGACCCAAACTGAAATTCCAGTCCAATCGAGAGCTCCAACACCTGAGGTCTTGCCGTTTTCGCAGCGTTGGGCGAAATTACGGTCTTTTGTCCATGGCTGGGTACGACCACTGATTGATGTGCGTCAGGTGTTATCGGTCTGGAAATATGGAAGGTTCCTGAAAGATTGGTACACGTATGCACATCTTGAAAGTGCAGAATCGATCCATTTTTTTGATACCCAGCCTTGCCTCCACGATAGGACGAAATATACGGGCTTGGACCGACAATACTTCTTTCAAGACACATGGGCATTCCGCAAGATTTATGAAAGCCGGGTCGCTGCCCACATCGACGTCGCTTCGCGAATTGAATTCGCGGGAATGCTGGCCGCAGTTACGCATGTTACTTTCATCGATATCCGTCCGGCAATGGTCGCGTTGAAAGGGTTTGAATCGAGGAAAGGCACGATCATTGATTTGCCCCTTCCGAACGCGTCAGTGGCCTCTCTGTCGTGCTTGCATGTCGCAGAACACATAGGTCTAGGGAGGTATGGAGATCCTCTGGATCCCCTTGGAACGAAGAAGGCTGCAAGTGAGCTGCAACGTGTGCTGGCTACAGGCGGCAGTTTGTATTTCTCACTTCCGGTCGGCAAACCGCGCGTTTGCTTTAATGCTCATCGCATTCATTCCCCAAAGCAGGTTCTTGATTACTTTGCCGGCTTGGATTTAATTGAATTCTCAGCGGTTGACGATGAGGGCAGGTTTCACGAGAACGTTGACCCTAACGCCTTCGACAAAAGTTTCTATACTTGCGGAATGTTCTGGTTCAAGAACCTAACGTGAGGCTAGCATTTATCACAGTTCTCCGAGCGGTGGAACACAGAATCCAGATGAAACCAGGAACAATTCCTCAAACTTTTTTCGGCAAGATTTGGTCATTTATTCGCAGTGGCGACTCGCGTGGACTATATCACTCGGCAAAGCGCCGATGGGCGCTTGTTAAGCGTGCGCTGACCGGTCCTGTAGGCCCCGGAGCTCTTGTTGTGGACCCACAAACGGAACTAGCTGCGGGCCAGACCCCCTCTATCGAGGAATGCATCAGTCCCCACTCCGTCAGCCCGACGCTTTTAGCTGTTCATCTGGCCCCTTATCGGTACGCACTCCCTTTCATGGTCGATAAGGAAGTGTTGGAAGTAGGGTGCAACTGGGGTTACGGGTCACACCTATTTGCCCACGCAGCCCGGCGAATAGTGGGCCTGGACGTCAATCGCGAATTCGTCAACTATGGCAACAGCCGTTTCGCTCAGAACAACCTTGATCTAATGGTTCACGACGTTAACGAGCCGTTGCCCTTTTCAGATGAGAGCTTTGACGTTGTTTTTTCAAGCGAGGTCATTGAGCACATTGCGAACTATCTCGGGTGTCTACGTGAGATGCAGCGAGTGCTGAGATCTGACGGCGTTCTCATCCTTAAAACTCCTAATTTGGCGTATGCGCCGCGTTGGCACGCGTTGAACCCATACCATTTAAAGGTTTTTCGGCCATCGGAACTGGAGGAGCTATTAAAGGCTCATTTTGATGACGTCCAGTTGCAAGGCTTTTGTGAACGGTACGAACACTCTGTAAAACGGATTGAAAATTCGTTCGACCCGTTCGCGATTCCATTCGGGCAGAGAATTCCCTACCCATTCACAATTGAGGTGAAAGCTTGGGTGGAACCAAAGTTGGTCGACATCGATGAAGGTGTTCCGTCGAACCTGCTGGCCATCTGCCGGGGACCTAAAAGAAATGCTCGCGAATACTCAAAACTGGAACTATCCAAGAGTGCCTGACTGATGTTCACCGTAATCCCATGCACCGTTAGAAACCTCATCCGCAAGACTTCCGCTTACAGCACGCTTCGAAAAATTCGTTTCAGAATCGATTACCTCAGATGGGACAAGTCTTCGGTCCCACCCCCGCACTACGTCAAACAAAAAATAGTGTTGGAGTACGCAAGGAAGTATCAATGTAAAACTCTGATTGAGACTGGAACTCATTTGGGATTTATGGTCGATGTCATGAAGAATCATTTCAAAAAGATTGATTCCATCGAACTCGACCAGGCTTTATATGAAAATGCCACTAAGCAATTCGGCAGGTACCCACATGTGGCAATTCACCAGGGAGGCAGCGCACGATTACTGGCGGAATTGCTTACCAAGATTGATGTGTGCTCCTGTCTTTTCTGGCTCGACGGGCACTACTCCGGTGGAATAACTGCACGAGGACTCCGAGAAACTCCGATTATCTACGAGCTTCATGCCATCCTCCAGTATGTAGAAGCGCCTGTCATTTTGATTGACGATGCACGACTTTTTACCGGAAAGCACGACTATCCACACATACAAGAAGTTCGGGAAATCGCAGCCGATCAAGGCTTTTCGTTCGCAGAGGGTGATGATGTGATCAGGCTTACCCCACTGCAAAGCCGGCCTTCTCTCTTCAGATCTAGAACATCCTTTCTCAGGAAGAACACGATTGAGGTGGCCTCCCAAAGCGGTGCATCAGAGAGAGGCAGTAGATGTTGCTGAAGTTCGCGGCGGGTACAACGATCATCAATTTGATGACCGCATTGGCCGCCCTCTTCCGTGGGAAGCTTGCGGCGCTAATATTAGGAACAGCTGGGGTTGGCCTTTACGGACAGGTGGATAGTTTTTACCGAAGTCTGGTGCAAATCTGCATTTTGAGCACTGGTGCAGGGGTTACTCGCTGTATTGCGGAGCTTCACGGTGCGCGGGACAGCGCAGGTATCCGCCGTGCTTTCTGGAGCATCACAGCCTTCTCCCTTGGACTCTCGTTCTTGGTAGCAGTTCTTGTGGCACTTAGTTCCAGAAGCCTATCGGGGCTCGTTGTCGGGGACCGCCATTATGCACTATTCCTCTGTATAGTCGCGTTAGGGCTTCCCTTGCAAGCCCTCTCCGACATCATTATGGGAATGCTCATCGGACTGCGTGATCTGCGAGCGCAGTTGTGGATCACCGCTGCATACACTGTTGGCGGTCTGCTCATATACACATTTCTTATTTTGCGATACGGCGTTGCTGGCGCGGTATATAGCGTGATTGTCGTCACGGCGAGTACGTGTGTCATTTCCACCTTCTTTTTGTGGAAGCGCAGCGCCCTCAAACTTCGGCCAGCCTCAGGGGAGAAACACTTCGACACTCGACTGCTCCGTTTCATTCTCGCTATCGGAATTACGGGTGGCATCATGGCTATTGCCGATCGTGTCGTGGTGCTGATCTTCCGGACCATTCTCATACGACATTTTGGTCTGGAGGCAAACGGCCTTTACCAGGCTGTCTATTCCCTTTCGCAACTCACCATAGCCCTGGCTTTTGGGTTTGTTAGTACGTATTTGGTGCCAACATTGTCAGGATTACAGGACCCTACCCGCACTAGTCACGAATTTAGCTCTGCCCTACGGTTAACTCTGCTGATTGCGACTGCCTGCAGCGCCGTCACGATTCTCTACGGCAAATTTGTGATCCTGGGTACCTATTCCTCCGCTTTCCTGGGTGCTGTGCCGCTTTTACGTTATCAGGCGTTGGGTGATTTC
>QIAH01000172.1:17427-19207 GCA_003225465.1 Acidobacteriota bacterium
TTTTTCGGTCCGCGGCTGGAGACCTTGGTTCGCTATCGGGATGTCATTCCATCTTCAGTACGTGCTTTTCTTTGCTCTGCTGCTTCCCGTCTTTGGAATTACCGCCATCACCCTCGCCTACCTGTTAGCGTATTGCACCACTTGCGCCCTAGCTATTCTCTTGTTCGTTCGTTATACGAAAATGAGCTTTCTCGGGGAAAGAGGAGGCCTCTTCCTGCGCAGCTTAGCATTGTTGGCAGCTGGCACTGCTCTTGCATGGCTTGGAAATGTCCGACTCACGTACATTCTGGGCACGGCAGGCATCCTGCTCTGGGCAAGATTCGCCTTTACTTCCTACGAATACCGACGACTCTGGAGTTTTGTGTCTACTTCTGCGGCGCTATTCACTACCGGAGAGCGTTGAACAACGGAATGGCTGCGATCGTTCCTCAGGCAATGGGTGAGTTCAATTCGCCTTTTATGTCCACACGTCTTGTGTGTCTGCTTGCCGCGGGCGGTGCTTTTTTCGGTGTGCTTTTTTGCTGGAGCCCCATTCTTGTTCCAGTGCTGATTGAAGTTGCCGTTGCAATCATCTTCCTTTTCCGACCGGCAGCCGCCCTGAAGCTCACACTCTTCACAGCAGGCTTGCCGCTGACCTTGTTTTATGAGGACGTCGGCTATAACGGCGGCTCAAATAAACCACTATTCGCCGAGTGGGGCGGCACTACCCCAGATGGTTTACGGCTACTCCTCAGTTCCTTATTTTTATTGATCGTTCTTTACAGACTCGAGCACACTCGTAGGCTCCTTGCCCGTTTTTGGCCCTACGTAATCCTGCTGCTGTTTCTTGCAGGCACTCTACTGTACTCGACGGCGCCAGTGGACGGCCTGCGGCTGCTCTTGAAAATAGTTTTTCCTTTTCTCGTGTTCTTGCTGGCGGCGCAATTATTGAGATCGTCCGAAGAGGCCGACTCCAGCGTGCGCTATTGGATTGCCGGTGGAATAGTAGCCAGTTTCTGCGCGCCCGTGCTGGTGCTACTGGTGGGTAGAAAATTTCTTTATCCTGACGGGTTTCGCTACAGTCCCGGTTTCACCAGTGCCAGTTCTTACTCCTTCTACATGTTGGCCTTGTTTCTCTTCTGTTACATGCAATGGCGAAAGCAATACTCCGCTCGATTCGCGATACTCGCGGTCCTATTCGGTGTACAAACCATCCTTCCGATCACCCGAATCACCTGGGTGGCGCTTGTGGTGAGCGTCGGTACATTCGAGGCACTGCATATCAAGGGAGCAAAGAAATGGGCAAGTACCGTTGCCGTAGTATTGATTCCAATTCTGGCGTTCTATTCGCTACTTTGGCGCTTTCCTGCATTGCAAGAACGAGTCTTCCAGAGCGATCGGATTGATTCTGACGTCTCGCTCATCGAGCTCGTCCAGAATGTAGGTTTAACAGGCCGTGGAACAGTTTGGCTCTCCGCCCTGGAAGATTATCAGCAGCACAATCGATTACTTGGGCAAGGAATTGGATCAAGCGACAATTACACTATGAGCCTATTTGGAACTGTTGCCCATAATGAGTACTTGCGAGTGCTTTACGATGGCGGTGCCGTTGGCCTAAGCTTGTTTTTATTTTCAAACTTTTGGTTGCTTCGCTGGTTGCGAACACTTAAGAATAGTGGACAACAAGTAGTGCGGGAGTACGCGTCACTTGGCATCGCATTGATGCTGGCTTATCTGGTGGTTGCTCTTACTGACAACCCCTTGGATTACTACATGCTGTTCACGCAATATGTTTTCTTCT
>QIAH01000172.1:19241-28752 GCA_003225465.1 Acidobacteriota bacterium
ACGACCCTGCTCAGGAAAGTCAGGCTATCTAACAGGCCGCTTTTCTTAAGTCTTAACTATTCGACTTGCAGATGATATCGCCGCAAACGGTTGCTATCCTCATTTTGAATCGGAACCAGGCTGAGTACACTCGGGATTGCCTTGTCTCCCTCCAGCAGATCGACTATCCCTCTTATCGAATCCTCGTAATTGATAATGGTTCTACGGACGATTCGCTGCGTCGAGTCGCTCAGCAGTTCCCTACCGTCGATTTTCTTTGGCTTAAGGAGAATCTCGGAGTTGCGGGAGGACGTAATGCCGGCCTCCGTGAAGCACTTCGCAAAGAGCCGGCCTATGTTTTTTTCCTTGATAATGACACTCTCGTTGCGCCTGATTCTCTCACTCGCCTGGTCAACAGAATGAACACCCACGCAAAGATCGGTGCCGTGCAGCCGAAGATCTATTTTGCCAGTCCGCCAGACCGTATCTGCACGTTCGGAGGAAAGTTCTACCGGCGGATCTCGCATTACCGTCATCCTGAATCAGGTCATTGCGATTCAGTAAAAACTCAGGTCCCGACGGAAATCGATATCGTGTCGGGCTGTGCAGGTTTAATGAGAGCAATCGTGTTCCAAGAAATAGGGCTGCTGGACGAGACCTATTCCCCGTACTGCCATGAGGACGTTGACTGGAGCTTGCGCATGCGCAATGCTGGTTATTGCCTGATGGTTGAGCCTGCGGCAGTTATTTGGCACCGCATCTCCTCGGCTCCAATTGCCGATGCGGCGAAACTCCGGGAACTGGCGAAAGCCCACATCTTATTTTTGCGTTTTCATACGCGCTTCTTTGACCTTCCCCTTTCTATAGTTTGGGTTTCGTTCCATATGGTGCGCCGCTACCTATTTCCAGTAATAGGCCGTCATAACCAGGAGGCAGTCAAAGGAATATTGCACGGAATTTGGCTTGGGCTGAGGCAGCAACGCCGTCCTATCGAGAAGCCATCAGGAATCAGTGGTATTACCCTATCGCCTACCCCGCCCGCTGCCGTTTCGGATCGTTCCAAGAAAAAAATATTACTCGGTGGCGTGCTCGGGCCTTTGGATGCGGGACCAACCCGAGTTTACGAGACTCTATTGAAAAGTCGGTTCGCCGAGTACTTTCAAGTCCGCTTCCTCGACCTGCAGTTTGCGCGGAATGTCGGAGATTTCGAGCGCTTGCGCCCGGGGAAGTTCGTTCGCCTTCTGCGCTCGCTGTTTTTCATGATGTATCACTTGTTGCGGAACCGGTATGCCACCGTGTGCATACCTTTGTCCACAAACCGAAATGCCTTTTTAAAGGATTCGTTGTTTCTCTGGTTAGGAGTCCTGATGGGCCTCCCAGTGATAATCCTTGAACACGGAACCAACATTCCCGCGCTTTATGAAAAGGCCGGACCCATGCTGCGTTGGTTCATGCGGACCACGCTGCAGCAGGCAACTCGATGTATCGTTCTCGCCGAATGTCTTAAATTCAATTTCGAACCATTCCTTCCTGCCGACCGGATTGTCTCTGTCTACTTAGGCATTGATTCTGTCCGCCAAAAGCAGCCCATCAGTAACAATTGCAGCGGACTTGAGAGCGATAGGAAATGTACCCTCGTCTTCCTCAGCACACTTGTTAAGGCAAAGGGAATTCTCGTTTTACTCGAGGCCCTGACGGAGCTGTTAGCGGAGCGACAGGACATCTCCTGCGTCCTAGCTGGCGGTTGGGGCTGGGACGTCGAACAGGTTAGGCCGAAAGTCGATCACTTCCTTGCTCAAGAATATGCTCGAGACTCAGTCTCATTGCGTGGGCTGGTCAAGGGGAATGAAAAGCTGCGCGTGTTTCAAGAAGGAGACATCTTCGTCCTTCCCACACTGGCGGATGCTTCGCCCCACGTGATATTGGAAGCAATGCGAGCAGGCCTCCCTATCGTAGCTACGGACGTCGGCGCCATCCCTGAGCTGGTGAAAGACGGAGTCAATGGGCTTATCTGCCTGAAAGATGACCCTCAGGATCTCGCCCAGAAAATCTGCTATCTGGTTGATCGGCCGGATTTACGTCAAGCGATGTCTCGAAACAATCTTGATCGCTTCGAGGACTTTTTTACAGCCGACAAGTTTGCCTTGCGAATGATTGAAGTATTCGAGTCGGTCTTCGCTGAGGCCCGAAAAGAAATCAAGAGCGTCGACCCCGTTGAGATCTAGACCTCAGGCTTGTACGCAATAGTACGACTCAACGTGATTTGTTGGCAAAACTAGAGGTATTCTCATGAACGTTCTCGTTGTAGGTGGTGCAGGATACGTCGGCGGGGCCGTCACCGACCTGCTTCTGGAGCGGAAGCATAATGTGCGGGTTTACGACGCCTTGCTGTATGAGGAAGCGTTTCGCAAGCCCATCCACTTCGTTTTTGGGGATGTGCGTGATCCTGAACGTATGCGACCGCAGCTCGAATGGGCAGACGCCGTAGTTTGGCTGGCGGCGCTGGTCGGCGACGGAGCTTGCGCGCTTAACCCTGAAGTCAGTGTCGCTATTAACCAGCAATCAGTCCGATGGCTGGCAGAGCATTACGATCGCCGGATCGTGTTCATGTCCACCTGTTCCGTCTACGGAGCTCAGGACAAGATTCTGGATGAATCCGCACCGGTCAATCCGTTATCGGTTTATGCCGTCACTAAACTGGCGGCGGAAAAATACTTAGAAAACAAGAATGCGATAATCTTTCGGCTTGGCACCTTGTTTGGTGTTGGCGATGTTTTTTCGCGTGTGCGGCTCGATTTGGTCGTAAACACCCTCACGGTTCGTGCGCATCGTTATGGCAAGATCAGTGTCTTCGGCGGCGATCAATTTCGGCCCTTGCTGCATGTCGTCGACGCTGCGTACGCCGCCGTCGAAAACCTCGAAACATCGCATCGTGGTGTATTTAACCTGCAGCGACAGAACGTTCGCATCATCGATCTCGCTTACCAGGTCCGGAACCACTTTCCCGACCTTGTCATCGAGACAACTCCGATGAAGTTTCAGGACGCCCGCAATTACCGTGTAAGTAGCGAGAAGGCGCACGAAATATTTGGGTACTGGCCTACTCACTCGATCGATGAAGGGATTGAAGAAGTTAAGAACTTGGTCGTCAGCAATCGGTTGAGTGATATCGATAATCCGCGTTACACAAATCAAGCTTTTTTGTCCATGTTCAACACGCACGTTAAAGTAGCCACCCGAGGCAGCGTATGAAACCAGGCATAATTTGTGCGCCGCCGCAACTCATCGAAGGGGGCTTGGCCGTTGATGATCGAGGGGAAGTCGCCTTTGTAAATGACTTTAACTTTGAAGGCATACAGCGGTTCTACATCGTTTCCAATCACCAAGCCGGTCTAGTTCGGGCCTGGCACGCTCATCGTCGGGAAGAAAAGTACGTCACAGTTTTGCAAGGCGCGGCCATCGTTGCCGCTGTCTTCATTGATGACTGGCAGCATCCTTCTCGGGACTCCGAAGTCCACCGATATGTCATGTCTGCGCGCAGGCCAGCAATTCTTAAGATCCCGGCGGGTTATGCGAATGGCTTTACGCCTCTGACTGCCGACGCAAAACTGATGTTCTTCTCAACGTCGACACTGGAGGAGAGTCGTCAAGACGATGTCCGGTTCGACGCTCGCTACTGGAATCCTTGGGACGTCCAGGAACGATAACGCAAAGGGGCCAACTACTTCATGAGAATTGTGGTGCTCGGAGCTGCGGGAATGTTGGGTTCGATGGTGGTCGAGTGGCTGCATCGGGACCAGTCGCTTTCGATACTCGGAATTGTTCGCTCCGCGGCAGTGGCACAGCAATTTGCGAAGCTGTATCCGGACATAGAATGGCAGACGCTGGATGTAGAAAACTGTTTGCTAAAGAACGTGGTGGATACAACCCAACAAGCGGAATGGGTGATTAACTGCATCGGCGTTATCAAGCCACACATTCACGAGGATAACTCAGCGGAAATTGAGCGGGCCATTCATGTTAATGCATTGTTTCCGCACGTTTTGGCTCGGGCAGCTGGCAAACAGGGTTTTCAGGTGCTGCAGATCGCTACAGACTGCGTCTATGCCGGAACGAAAGGAAAATACCTGGAACAAGATGGCCATGACGCTTTGGATGTTTACGGCAAGACCAAGAGCCTGGGAGAAGTTCGTTTATCCAACGTCCACCACCTGCGGGTATCGATTATTGGTCCCGAGCCCAGAAAGCACGTTTCTCTGTTGGATTGGTTCCTCAATCACCCGCCCGGGAGTTCAGTCAAAGGCTTCAAAAACCACGATTGGAATGGCATTACCACGCTGCACTTCGCCCGCTTGTGTCATGGCTTAATCCACCAACAATGCACTCTCAATCATATGCAGCACGTGCTTCCGGACGATGTCCTCTCAAAAGCAGACTTGCTGCAATGCTGTGCCGAAGCCTTTGATCGCGAAGACATTCAGATCGTTCCCATCGAAGCCCAAACCACGGTGGATCGAACTCTCGCCACCACGGATCCGGTTACGAATTGCAAGCTGTGGGAGGCCGCGGGTTACTCGCAGCCTCCGTCGATACGACAAATGATTGCGGAACTCAGCCAATTTGATTACGAATTCGGAAATAAGCGCACGTCAGCGCCAGTAGCTACTTTCGGGTACAAACTAATCACTCGTGAGCGGTAATTGTGTGGCTGCAATGTTAGGAGTGCGTGTTACAAGATCACTTTTGTAAGTGGCAGCACGACCTGCAAGGAGGAACACGCGAGTGATCAAGTTGCGCCACCAGCAGCCAACGGCGTGGGAGGGTTCATCAGACTCCGCCCGCAGCCAGCGCCTCTTGTGAGGTGGAATTAGGTTTTTGAAATGCCATTTTGCATCGGAAAGTAGCTAGTTGCTGAAGCATGAACGATTCTCTGAATTACCCGGTGATGAACGCGAAGGCAAAGCAATGAATATCCCCTCCATCGAGGTTAATCATGGACCGCTTGCCGAGCCGGAGCCGAAGCCTCGGAACAGCGACTCGCGAACCTCGATGAAAGTCTTAACTATTCTGGGCACGCGACCGGAATTCATTCGCTTAAGTCGCATCATTAAGAAACTCGATGACCTGTGCGCGCATGTCGTTGTGCACACTGGACAAAACTACGATCAGAATCTTAACGAGGTTTTCTTCCGAGAACTGGATATCCGAGAGCCTGACCATCACTTGGGCGCGCGCGGAAGCTTCGGAGAGCAAATTGGCACGATCCTGACTGGCATGGAACGCATATTGCGCGAGACCAAGCCCGACCGGTTTCTTGTGAATGTGTGCCAAGCGGCTGCGTATCCCTGTTTATCATATGGAGGCCGGAAATCGGTGTTATGACGATCGAGTGCCCGAGGAAATAAATCGCAGAATCATTGACCACTGTAGTGACGTACTTTTGCCCTACACAAATCGAAGCAAGGAAAATTTGCTGCGGGAAGGGATTGAGCGTCAGCGGATTTTTGTCGTCGGCAATCCCGTTTACGAAGTGTTGAGTTTTTATTCACCTCAAATTGAGGCTAGCGATGTGTTACACCGGTTTGACCTCGAGGCCGGAGAGTATTTCCTGGTCACATTGCATCGCGCCGAGAATGTTGACGATCCCGAGCGCCTGGCGCGTTTGCTGCAGGGTTTGGAACTTGTTGCTGAGACTTATGGCGCTCCTGTTGTGGTCAGCCTCCATCCACATACTGCCAAGAACATTGTTGAGGCCAAACTGGATGGCGGTTCCGATCGATTAAGGTTTTCAAAGCCATTCGGATTCTTTGATTTCGCAAAACTTGAACGCCATGTGCGATGTGTTCTCACGGATAGCGGAACTGTACAGGAGGAATGCGCGATTCTGGGCATACCGAATGTCACTGTCAGGGACACGACTGAGCGTGCAGAGGCTATCGAATGTGGCAGCAGCATCCTTTCCGGCTCCTATCCACCAATGATCTTGCAAGCAGTCCGGGTAGCCACGTCCCTGTCCCACGACTGGCAGCCTCCCGCTGAATACGTGGTGCCCGCGGTGAGCGACAAAGTGGCAAAAATCGTGCTGGGCTTTCACGATGCGCCTTGCCACGTTTGATGGGCAGCAGGAAATGAGCACCTACATCAATCCAATCGAACTGCTTGGTGTCAGATTTGACAATTTGACAACTGCCGAAGCAGCCGACCGCATTGAAGAATTCATTTGCGATGGCCAGCCAAGAAGAATTCTGGCCCGCAACGCGAGCATACGGGTGATGGAGGATCGCGATCCCTGGCTACGCCACGTATATCAAACCAGTGATCTGGTTACAGTTGACGGTATGGCGTTTTTGTACCTTGGCAAAATCTTAGGGTCTGGATTTAAGGAAATGACTGGCGGTCCGGCCCTCTGGTACGAGATGCTTCGCCGGGCGTCCATCATGGGATACAGGGTATTTCTTCTCGGCGCCGCAGCGGACACCCTAGAAAGGGCAAGCGCGAGATTGAAGCAGCAATATCGGGGACTGCAGATCGTCGGCTGGCAACATGGATTCTTTCACCCTGATGAGGAAGACAGAATCGTTCGGGATATTCAGCGATCGCAGCCGCACATCTTGATGGTGGGTATGAGCCCCCCGATGAAAGAGAAATTCCTCGAGAGAAATTTGTTGCGGATGGGAGTCCCCGCCTGCATTGGAATTGGAGGGGCCATCGATTTATTCGCGGGACAATCCCGGCTCGCGCCGATGTGGATGCGAAAGTTGTGTCTGGAGTGGCTGTATCGTGTATACCAGGAACCGCAGCGGCTTGCGACTCGATATCTAGTCAGCAATGCGCGCTTTCTTGTGCTGGTGGTCAAACATTTATTCCGGCATGGAGATGACTCCTCACTAAATCCATCAAGCACGAATTAATGATCCATAGCTTGACAAGACATCATCTTAACCCACAATGAAAACCATCCTCGTGACGGGCGCAGCAGGATATGTTGGCAGCATCTGTGTCGAGACTCTCCTCGATGCAGGGTTCCAAGTGATTGCGCTGGACAACCTTCAGGGAGGTAAACGGGAAGCGATACTTCCGGCGGCACGATTTGCGGAAGTGGACCTATGTAATGAGGCTGCGGTTCACAGTGTGTTTCAGGCAGAGCGTGTCGAGGCCGTAATGCACTTTGCTGCTCTGGCTGACGTTTCCACCTCGGTTGTGTACCCTCATCTGTTTTTCAAGAACAATGTCACTGGTACTCTGAACCTGTTGGAAGCGATGCTTGCTCATGGAGTAAAGAAACTTATCTTTTCGTCCACGGCTGCCGTTTACGGGGAACCGCAATATGTGCCGATTGACGAGAATCATCCGCAGCGCCCGGTCAATTCCTATGGTGAGTCAAAGCTGGCTATTGAACGAATGTTGTCGTGGTACGTTTCCGCATACCAATTTCGATGCGTGAGTATGCGCTACTTCAATGCCGCGGGAGCCAGTGCCCGCTTGGGAGAAGATAGATTCCGCGAAAGCCATCTGATCCCGTGTTTGCTGGATGTCGCCCAAGGGAAAAAACCTGAAATAGCGATTTACGGGAGTGGTTACGCTACGAAGGACGGCACGTGCTTGCGTGATTACGTCCATGTCCGCGATATCATTACGGCTCACCTGCTCTGCCTTGAGCACATCGAGGAATTGCATGCCGACGTGTTCAATGTGGGGCACGGAATCGGATACACGGTACAGGAAGTACTTCAGGAAGCTAGAAATATAACCGGCCATCCTATTCCCGCGCGGATGGTTGCGCCTCGACCCGGGGATCCAGCGGTCCTCCTCGCGACACCGGAGAAATTAAGGCACCGGTTGGGATGGCGACCTCAGCGTTCGGACTTGCGGACCATTATTCAGGATGCTTGGAAGTGGAGATTGGCTCATCCCCGCGGTTATGAACCCGTCACTGTCCCGCAGTCTCAACCCGCCGCAACCCAATTGCAGCACACCGAAATTTAGAGAAAATGGCGAATCAAGCTCAGGCAATCTCGGAAAGTATTCCTGCTGCGCTTCCGTCGGGGAACGTGGTATTTTCGCCTCATTGGTCCAATCCGCTGCATACCTTTCTCAAGCGTCTGCTCGACGTGGTGCTTTCTACCGTTCTGCTTTTAATATGCCTTCCTATCATGATGGTGATTGCGATCGGCATCAAACTTGATTCTCGCGGGCCTGTCCTGTACCAGTGGCGAGTTGTTGGGTTAAACGGTGTACCTTTTCGCAGTTGGAAGCTGCGCTCGATGTGCGTGGATGCGGACCAGAAAAAAGAGCAACTTGTGGCCCACAATGAAATGCAAGGACCGGTTTTCAAGCTGCAAAATGATCCTCGAGTGACACGGTTGGGCCGGGTTCTACGTCGCTACAGTCTGGATGAATTACCACAGTTGTTCAGTGTGTTCATTGGTGACATGAGCTTGGTCGGGCCGAGGCCGCCGCTGCAAACGGAGTACGAACAGTTTTCTGAAAGGCAAAAACAAAAGCTTGTGGTGAAACCGGGAATTTCTTGCCTTTGGCAAGTTTCCGGGCGAAACCAGATCCGGGATTTCGACGATTGGGTAAGGCTTGACTTGGAGTACATCTGCAACTGGTCGCTGTGGTTGGATTGCAAGATTTTATGGAAGACGGCCACGGTTGTTTTTCGTGGGACCGGACGATGAAGTCCGCCGAACCAAAAAGAAAGAGAGGGCACAGCTGAGATGCGTGTCTTGATTAGCGGGGGTGCCGGTTTTATCGGTTCGCATCTGGCAGATCGATTTCTGAAAGAAGGGTACAGTGTTCGAATCCTCGACAACCTTGATCCACGTGTTCATTTACCTGGAGCGTCAGTCAACATTCCTGCAGGCGCGGAATTCATCCGCGGCGATGTGACTGACCGTGCCTGTCTTGAGGATGCCTTACAGGACGTCGATATTGTGTCCCATCAAGCCGCCTACCAGGATTACATGCTTGATTTTTCAAAATTCTTCACTGTCAATGCTGTGGGCACCGCATTGTTATACGAAATCGCAGTCGCACGCCGCCTTCCCATCAAAAAGATTATCGTCGCTTCTTCGCAGGCAATATACGGTGAAGGACAGTACTTATGTCAGATGCATGGTCTCGTATTGCCCCCGCCGCGCACACTGGAACAACTCCGGAAAGGAGAGTGGGAGTTGTGCTGTCCAACATGCGCGGACGAGGTAACGCCCTTGCTGCTCGACGAGCGTCATTCGAACCCCTTCAACCCCTATGGTGTCTCGAAATACGCTGAGGAAAGAGCAGCCTTGGGACTCGGCTGCCTCCACGCCATTCCCACCGTAATTCTGCGATATTCGATTACTCAGGGCAGGCGCCAATCTTTGTACAACCACTACTCTGGCATTTGTCGCATTTTCGTGAGCCAAGCCCTTACGAACAAACCCTTGATTCTTTACGAAGATGGATTGCAGACTCGCGATTTTGTGCACATAGATGACGTGGTCGACGCCAATATGGCCGTCCTCAGAAATAATGAAGCAGATTTTCAGGT
>QIAH01000173.1 GCA_003225465.1 Acidobacteriota bacterium
ATATGGCCATAGCGTGTGCGGGGGTATCGGATCGTGAGCAAGGTCGGACACCACCGGGTGTCCTTGGAGAGCGCGAAATTGGTGTTGGGTAAAGCCGCGCACAAGTACGCCGACTATTTTGAGACGTGTCGCCGGAATCGAAATACTATCGACTATACTTTCTCCAATGTTGCGACCGACACATTGTGACACGCCCATAAATTCGAGGCTCCTGCCGCGCCCAGCGCGCGGGTAAGGAGAACCTAAGAAGCCCGCACGCGGGACTACGGTAGCGCTGCCCCGAAAACAGAGAAAGGGCGAAGATCGATTTCGCTGCAGTCGACACGTTGGCGACGATGGTTTCGGAACGGGGGCCGATAGCCTCCTCGGGATCATGGGTGCTTTCGTGGTTCGCTGGTCCGTTGCGAACCCTTGAAGGTGTACACCTGGTCCGACCAAGGTCGTCCGCAACCGGGTTGACCAATGCCAGTTCGATTTGCGGGCTTTGATGCTGACCACGGTAGCCTGGTCGCAGACAACGCGGAGAGCAGGACCCTCCTTCCGGCGGCCATGGCGGAATGGGAAACATTGTACTAGTGAGGAAGTACCCAAGAGTTTTCTGGCCACTCGTCCCTGAACCTGGCACTGTGCTTCTTTAGCCGTTGGTGTTGGACCGCCGGATGTTGCGTCTGTGCCCGGCGCGCGCCTTCATGGCATTTGCGTGTCTCTGCACAACGCGCTTATCAGTGGGGCGTTCCCGGGACGGCGGTTCCTTCGTCTCCAGATTCCCGACCGCGGTCGCGGTGGCAGCCGCAGTGGTTACGGACGGCGTCGCAGTCTCGCTGAGCGCCGCATGGGGCGGGGTATTTGCCTTCTGGATATCCACTGTTTCCTCTTCCTCTCGTGACTCAGTCATATTTGACCTCCTTTGTCATATCGTGAAGCCCGTCGAAAACGACCGCTGCCAATGGCGTGAGACGGAATGAAAGTCACGGGGAATCTAGTCCTTTCAACCGTATACGCTTGCCTTGCCGAACTTGCTCCGCGGTAAATGCACGACCACAAGTACTACATCTCCAGCGAGTGGATAGAGACGTCGCCGAGGTTGCACCGCCGTTTCCAGTCTCCGATCGACTTGGGCGCACCGCCAGCCCCAACTCGCCTCCGCATTCCGGACATTGACGTTCAGCCATGGTGAAAAGAAACCGTTCCTTCCCGTTGGCTCTGCCTCATAACGATTCGCTGCCCGGCATGCGATCCGTAATAGACGCGATAGAAAGCCGTGGCGGCGTTTTCAGCTTCTTCAGGGACAGTGCGAACAAGATAAGCGCGAGCGTGTTCACGACCAGGGTCGGCGCTGTCGAGAACCCCAACGGCACAACGGGGTTGAACAGGCAAGCCACCACGCCAAAGGCAGCGACCCAGCGATATTCGCGTAGGGAAGCGGCCTGGAATATGACCACAGTGGCCGCGGCGGGGATCAGGATCAGTAAGCCCACATGGTATCCCACGGCGTAGCGTCCCAGGAAGACGGGAAGCAAAAGACCACCGAGCAGCGCAGTGCTGGCGATCCATTTCATGAATTTCGTAAGCATAAATTCCTCTTTAAAGTAGCTCGTGATTCAGTCCAGAGATAGGAGGCTCCCTTTTTGCCGAAATCGACAGGCGGGTTCCGTCAACCGCGCCTGCCCCATTGTTTGCGGACCCTGATCCGCTGGCGCACAGTTGAGACCAGCAGGGCAATGCCCGCGACGCAGAGCAGCGTCACTGAGACTGCGAGATATGTTTCTGTCGTGTCCATTAGGCCCACCTCCGTCGGTCAGAATCCGAAGGCCTGCGCATTCTCTGCGCCCTACTGGGCTTTTTCTCGGGCCTCGTTCACCTTCAACGCACGGCCACCCAGGCTGCTGCCAGTGATCGCTGCGGAAGCCTTATCAGCCTCACCCGCATTGGTCATCTCCACGAAGGCGAAGCCCCGCGGGCGTCCCGTTTCCTTGTCGGTAACGATATTGACGCGTTCCACGGCTCCGTGGGTCTCAAACAGGGCTCGCAATTCTCGTTCAGTCGTGCTGAATGCGAGATTGCCAACGTAAAGGTTCTTCATAGTATTTCCTCTTTGTGCCGTGCTGGTCGGGCAATGAAGTTTCGTCGATCGCCGTGATCGAATCGATTTGTGAAACCGACGCCACCACCGGGCCGTCTACGCATTCTCGAACCGCTAGTCCAAAGGCCGGATTTTCCAACCGTGCGAGCAAGTCGCTAACTTGTCTCGCGTCGCGTTCGTTGTCCCATGGACCGTACTGGGGCAGCCTGGTGTCGTAGGGCGGGTCCGGAAACCCGGACTGCTGAATTTGGCATATGCACCACTTCTTGTGGTCGGCCTGTGCTGACATAACCACTCCGATCACTGCGAACTGGAGTGTCTCAAGTCTTGGCCCACTCCGCCGCGCTCTGCGCAGCCCGCCGTGCATGGGGATGATTGAGACTGAACCCTTTCTGAATGTGACGCGAGTGCGCTGAAACCACCACGTAGGGGATGCCGAGGAGGTCGCGGGCTGAGATGCCCGTCACTTCCAGGCAGTTGAAGTCCTCGGCGCGTACCTTCGAGAAGATACGCTGCAAGGCAGCGCGCAGACTGCCCGCCCGAATGGATCCGAAAGCACTCGCCTGGACTTCGGGCGCCATGAAGAAAGAGTTCCAGCCTGCGGCCCGAACCTTGCGATCGAGCGAAAAACCGTTGACCGCGCGAACCACGCTCCAGTTCTGCGAGTAGGAATCGCTCTCCAACCCCAGGCGCTCGCTCATGAACGGCTGCTCCTTGATCAGAATCGAGCCGATTTGAATACTTGAGGGCATTTTCTCTCCGTGTGTAAGAACGAACCGGGATCGATCCGGAGACGGCTCCGGAGCCGTCCCCCAACTGATCGAGGAACCTTTCAGGCTGCCACCACCGCGGCCTTATGCAGGGTCGAGCTGAGGACGTCGGAAACGCGCAGTTTGGGACTTCCGTCGAGAAATCTTTCCAGGCTTTTCAGAACTTCCGGATAGCCGGAAGTGTTGTAGGCCTCCGCATTTTCCTTGGTGTCCCACAGACTGATCGCGATCACGTCGGTTCCGCCCGGCATGGCAAATGTGATTTCGTCCTGAAACCCTTTTTGCCTGCGCAGGATAGGAAGCACGTTGGTTTCAAAGGTCTTGGTGAAATCGCTGAGAGTATTGGGTTTCAGGCGGACAGCTACATTGCGAGCGAACATAGTCAACCTCCACAGATTGATGGGTGTCTAAGAGGGGAAACTTCAGATGTGCTGACTTAGCTCAGGAACCTGAAAGAGCGGAAAAGAGGTGTCTCGCTCACTCTCAAGCCTAGTCTTGGGGGTTAGGGATGTCAAGGGACGTGAGGCTTCGCTTAATCTGCAAACGACTGGGGGTAGCCAAGTCTCCTCGTATATGACAATCTGGACTCATGCCTAAAAGCAAACTGACCGCACGTGAGAAATCCCGCCAGGAACGCGAACGGGCCAAATCCCTCGCAGACCGCTCCCGCCAGCAGATGAAGAGCTCCGCGCAACTGCAGAAGAAATCCCGGCGCGAGGACGTCACTCAGGCTGCGACGCGGATCGCACAAGAAGCTACGGAGAAAACATAGGTTCGGAGTTGGCTGCCCGCCTTGCAGGCCTAAAACTGTTCGCTTTTGACCATTTTTCTGCCTTGGCTGTGCGAATTGGATTCCTCTCTCGGGACTATAATCATTGACGATGAGTCCCACTGCGGCAGCCAAGAAAAGTCGCGCATTCGACCCCGACCGCTTCCTCGCCTCCATTGGCCAAGGCAGGAAGAGCCTCGTGGTTGCCCGGAAGAAAAGGATTTTCACTCAAGGGGACGCGGCTGACGCTGTCTTCTATATTCAGAAAGGCAAAGTGCGGCTCACGGTCGTATCGAAAACCGGCAAAGAAGCCACCATCGGCATATTGAGCGAAGAGAATTTCTTTGGCGAAGGCTCGTTGGCGGGCCAGGCTCTCCGCATGGGATCAGCAGCGGCGGTGACCGACTGCCAAATTCTGCGGATCGAGAAGAAGGCGATGATGGACGCCCTTCACCATGAACACGCTCTCTCCGACATGTTCGTGGCATATTTGCTCGCCCGCAATATCCGGTACGAAGAAGATTTGGTCGACCAATTGTTCAATTCAAGCGAAAAGAGACTGGCCCGGGTCCTTTTGATGCTCGCGCATTTCGGCAAGGAAGGCGTGCCCGAGACCGTGGTTCCGAAGATCAGTCAGGAGACACTGGCGGAGATGGTAGGCACCACTCGTTCCCGAGTCAGCTTTTTCATGAACCGCTTCCGGAAAATGGGTTTTATTGACTATGCCGGAGGAGTCGAAGGCGGGCTACAGGTTCACAGTTCACTACTCAATGTGGTTCTGCATGACTAGCATTTCCCGCTGGAACTTGTGAAGCGAGAGGGCTTGCACCAGTTCTTGCCTGATCCTCTTCCGTTTACACTGCCACTGTTCGAGTTGTTCCGGGGTCGGAGGAAGGTCCGCCAGAGCGCTTTCCATCCTGTTCAGAATCAGCAGTTCCTTAATGAGAGACGTTACTTGGTTTGCATTGACCATCGCCGGCTTCGTCATCAGGTTGCGTGATTGAGCACTTCCTCAACGACCATCGAAGAATGCGACGCGTCTGCGGTGATCTGCTGCTCCCATTCAACTGGTGGAAACTGTCGGGGCATACCGAGCTTTGTCATTTTGGATTGGCGATGACCGCACGACAGGCAAATGGCTCCCACTTGCTGGATATCGGTCTCTTTGGAAATTTCATTCTCGCGGACCGCTAGGGAACCCGCCACGACAGGTCCACTACACCTGTCACAGGAGTAGACGGAGAGATGAAGGTACTGTTTTCTCATCGCTGCACACTCGCGCTTTCCAAAAACTATTGCAGATCCCAACCCGTCGATGATCGAGACTTCTGTTCACACTTGACCAACCAGCCGCAAGGCCTTCGCGCCCTGGCAGCCTAAGCCGGATTGAGAGACTTGCCGCACTCCAGGCAAAACGTCTTGTAGCGAGGCGTGATTAACCCGCAAAACGGGCACATTCTTTGTGAGCGGACTTCCGGGGCCCGTGGCGTCAGTATCGCCAGCAGCCTTCCACACAAGTCTGCAACAAAGGCTAGCCGCTGGCGGATCCGATTGCGCAAGGGACGAAGCACGGGTTCCATCGAATCTACCCTGGCTCTTTCTCGCCACTAGTAAGCGACCGGAGACATCGAGGAGCTCCAGGCATTTTGCATCTCTGAACGGTGAATCGTGACATGTCGAGACGGAGGAATTCTGTGCAGGATTGCTCACATTACGTTGAAAACTCTCATGGGTCCCTCTGAACATTCGCACCTCGTCTGCAAAAGTCGGTGGACGTTCTGCACGCGATTATGACTGCGCCGGACAAAGGAATTCCTGAGAAAGTCCTGAGCAATACAAAATGCATTCTGGTCGTGCCAGACTTGATCAAAGGTGGCATCATCATTGGCGGCAAGCACGGACGTGGTGTTGCAACGTGCCGTACGACATGGAGCGTAGAATTCTCATCACGCATCACACCTGCCGCATGCCGTTCCCGCTTGGTTCAATGATGTATTGATTCTTGCTCGCACAAAACCGGCACGTTGCTTCGAGCACTTCCACAGTTTCTTCTACCACTGGCAACTGAAATCCCCGCAAGCATTCGGTGCACATGACTACCACGTACGGCACTCCGTGAGCATCATGGCCGTTGCGCGGGATCCAAGCTGGAGCACACTCTCTCTGATGGGCACTTAGCCTTGCTGCAGAGGTTTGAATCGTAGTCGCGATCGTTGCCAGGAGGTTCGTGAAACCTTGGCCTTTCGCGAAAAAGGCGTCGGCAATCACTCCGGAGGGTACGGCGTCGCTCTGATAGTCACCGCTCATCGCCACAGTCATGATTTGCGGGAAACGCCGGCGGACGACGGAGAGGAACTCATGACCTGACATCTGGGGCATGTTGAGGTCGGAAACGATCAGCTCCGGCAATCTTCGTTTCAAGTGCATGAGGGCAGCAAATCCATCCTTTGCGGTGGAGACATCGTATCCGGCCGAAACTAACAGCAGCTCGAGGCTGTCTCGAATGCTCGACTCGTCGTCAACCACCAGGATCGGATATTTTGAAGGGGTAGACATCGTCCCTCTTTCCAGCCGTGCAGAGCTTGTCGCCGCGCCAGATCAATATCTCATTTGGCCAAGCCGGGAGTCTGGTCAAAATTGGACACTAACGTTCTAGATACTTCCTGGTTAGATGGCAAAAGCGGAGCGGTGAGGCGGCTACCCCACGATTCTTCCTACAACTACTTACATGTGAAGGAGTATCGAGTGAGCGTCCGGCGCCCTAGGACGTGCTGCCCAGCTATGTTGCGAATGGTGTGCTCATCTTCATAGTTGTCCACCGGCGGTGCGAAGTTGGTGGTCGTCAACGCCTCTTCTGGACCTTCTGGGCTATACGATTCCCGAAAAGACGATTCATAAGGCTCATCCGGTCTTGCATCGTAGAAAATTCACGCAAGGGTTCCCAACGGGTCAATAGTGTCATACGGAGCTCCTCCTTCAGAGGGAAAGGTAAGGGGCAAACTTCAGATGGGCTGACTTAGTTCAGGAGATCTGAAAGGGTAAGAAAGAAATGGCTTAGTCAATAACAGTGCTAGGCGCATCCACTGCCATTGTCAAGCTGCCTGCCGCATTAAGATTCACAGAAAGGTCGGGTCTCGATATGGTTCTTGTGCCGGCGTGGTATTTCCGCTCAACACAACGTCCCTGCGCCTATCTGAATTGCTGAATTGGGTCACTCCTAGCGACGGGGAACTATTCTGCCGGAATGCCCGTATAACGGAGTGTGCAGCTTGAAGAACAACTCGACTCCGGAACATTGGAACGTTTGGAGAAGCAGAGTCGCCTCCTGCAAAGAATATACCAGGCAGACCTTGCCAAAAGCCCCACCAGCCGTGCCGCAGGAACGTCCCGCAGCAAATATGATCGCGCTTCGTCATACGATTGAGCTGATGTACGGAGAAAGCGCGTTGAAGCCTGAGAGTTGGGATGGACACGCTTGAGGTTCGGGCGTATGGTTGAGGGTGAGTGAGTCCTCCTTTCCTCTTTCAGATTCTCTGAACTAAGTCAGCTCATCTGAAGTACGCTCCTCTTAGCCGTAACACCAAAGGATGTCCTAATGATCAATCCCAAGGCCAGCAAGCAGCCAAAGCCCAATACTTTTGTCGACCCGAAAAGGTCCTCTGGCAAGATGGCGATTATGCCAGATACCATTCACTCACAAGAAATGATAAGGGCGCGGGCGTATGAGCTGTATGAGAGCCGTGGTCGCGAGCCCGGCCAAGAGGAGCAGGACTGGTTCCGAGCCGAGCACGAGATCCTCAATCAGGTGTGATAAACAGAAAGGATATCCCGCAACTCGTGGGCCTGCCAGGCGGAGGGATAGCCACGAATTGCCCAATCTGCAAGGGTCTTGAAGGAGCTTCCGAGTCTAGGCTCAGCGAATACGTCAAGGCCCGTTCGGCTGCGTATTACCAGGTCAGTACGGAACTCGCGGCCTATAAGAATGTCGAAATGGAGCGCGCGAAGAGCGAATTGGAAGAGCATCGGCTTGTGTGCGTCTGCGCATCTAAATCGAGACAGTCAGGCCCCAATCATCTAGGAAAGCCGAAGGAATTTAAGTGGCAAAGAAACGAGGCAATCCGAACTGGGGAAAGCCGGAACTGAATACCGTTCCCTACACGGGCGCCACCTCATTCGAAGAGGTCGCCAAGCGGCTATGCCTGTCCCCTCAGCAGTATGGCAATTCGGCCCAGCTCAGGGATTGGGTCCAAAAGAACAAGGATCACAAATACGTGCCACCCGGTTTGCTCGAATTATGGGGTTTAGAAGTCAAAGGATAGTCGTGATGTTCCCGATGCGAACGTGGACCTGGTCAATTGTGCACAGTTACGGACTAGCCGCTGCTGTAGGCTGGTTTCGATCAAAGCTACCGACCGAGGCGGCGGTGGGGATACCGTTGTCACGGCCGGCATCTTGATCGGGGAGGAACTATGCGACCATTCGTCCCCTGGTCGGGTTGTTTCTCAAGGGTGCTATTGAAGTTCACACCACGAGCATCGGGACTGACTGGTAACAGGAAACCCAATGCTCGTGAGTGTGCGTTCCACCCGTCATAGTTTTTGTCCTCGGTGGGTGAGAAGCCGACCAGCAATACCGTCCACCGGCCTACAGTTGGTGCGGGGAAAAAAGGGCGGCGGCCCGATTCCTACTGAATCAAGATGTGGAGTCTCACCCAAGGCGCTCCATAGTTCCCAGTCTGGATCCCGGAGCGCGGCCGCGATTTCAGAAATGATCGTTGGTTTCAGTGATCGCAGCTTTCCGTCACAATTCTCAGGAATCGCCAATTCATGATCACTGCTTCGACCAATGTCCAACGCACGGGCACGATCCTCCGACCTGACCAGTCCCGCGTTCTTCTGCGCCCGTTCAGACCGGAGACTCCCGAGCGAGCTAGCAGAATTATCGCCAGAATCATGTCGCTCCCGGAGAGCCAAGTGGGGCCACTTCTGGAGGAAGTATCCGCTGAATTCTCGCGACGACACCAGGAAATCCACAGATCCTTTTTGGAACGGTTCGAACAGGTCCGCGACCTCGTATTGACCGATGAGGAAATTTCCGAACAGAGACAACTGTTGATCGGTTCCTATTTCGTTTGCGAATTCTCCTTGGAATCTGCAGCCCTGTTCAATCCGTCCATCGTCCCGCACCCTGACCAATCCGAGCTTCCTCCCGGCGCTTTGCGTTTTATCCTCAGCTTGCGCGCCACCGGGGAGGGACACATTTCCTCCATCACTTTTCGGACGGGTATCATCCACTCTGACAACCGGATCGAGGTCCAACCCCCAACCGGCTTCCTAACGGAGCCGCGTCAAATCCCGAATCCTCATTACGAGAAGGCGCTCTTCGAGCGGAAGCTCTTTGAGCTGGGATTGACCAGCGGATTCACCCGCCGGATTATGGACAAGTATGGGGAACGGTTTTCACTGGAAGAACTGCGCGCCCATCTCGAAGTCGAAATGAAGCAGTCGCGCTTGTCGGATCAGGAAGCGATCCGGGGAATTTTGATGCTGGCCCAGTCCAATTACGAGGTTCAGTTTCAACCCCAACAGCCGTTGTCTGAGCGCATTCTTTTTCCCGCCACGCCGTCGCAACGCAACGGCATCGAAGACGCCCGGTTCGTCCGTTTTCAGAACGATGACGGCAGCTATGTCTATTACGCCACCTTCACAGCCTTCGATGGCAAGGTGATTTTTCCAGAACTGGTGGAGACCTCTGACTTCCTCCTGTTTCGGTTCATCACTCTGAATGGTCCGGCAGCCAAGAACAAAGGCATGGCTCTCTTCCCCCGGAAAATCAATGGCCTCTATGCGATGCTCTCCCGCCAGGATAATGAGAACATCTACTTCATGCTTTCTGACAATGTGCACTTCTGGTATGAAAGCAAGGCTCTCCTTAAGCCAATGTTCCCCTGGGAACTGGTCCAGCTGGGGAACTGTGGGTCCCCCATTGAGACCGAAGCAGGCTGGCTAGTCCTAAGCCACGGAGTCGGCCCCTTGCGAACGTACTGCATCGGTGCATTCCTCCTCGATCACGACAATCCTGGCAAAGTGATCGGCCG
>QIAH01000532.1 GCA_003225465.1 Acidobacteriota bacterium
CGTCCCTGTTCGTCGTGGAACGGGTTGTAACGGAGGAGGAGCCAGCGATACTGACCGTCCTTCCGGAGCACTCGTTGCTCGATTTCAAACGGCAGGCCGCGAGCCAACCCTCCTTCGCGATCTTTGAGCGCCCTCTCGAGATCTTCCGGATGGTAGATTCTGGCGCGAAAGTCCGAGGTAAGTACATCTTGCATGGTGAGACCGGTATGGTCGAGCATTGCCTGGTTCGCGTAGAGTGGGTGACCCTTCGAGTCCAGGACGACAATGGTGTCGGGTATAGCATCGGTAATCCGGCGAAGCTCCCGCTCCTCCTCAAGAAGTTTCGTCTCCGCTCTTTTTCGATCTTCGATGTCGGTATCGCTTCCAAACCACCTGACGACGTTGCCTTCAGCGTCGAATTCTGGAAGGACACGTATAAGGAACCATCGGTATTCTCCGTCATATCGACGGATGCGGGTTTCCAGTTCGCCTGGTTTGTGATCATTCAGCAAGGCAAGCCATTCACGAATGAGTCGATCCAAGTCATCGGGGTGAACGACCACCTTCCAACCCCAACCTTTCCCCTGCTCCAAGGTCAGGCCGGTGTACTCGTACCAGCGCTTGTTCAGGAATTCCTTGGATCCATCAGGGAAGCTCGTCCACAAGAAAGACGGAACTGTGTCGATGACGGTCTGAAGCCGGGCAGCCTCCTGGCCGAGCTTTTCGAAAGCATCGCTCAGTTCGTGGTTTTCCGCATCTTGGACCAGTTCACTCATGATCGCTCAGTCAACCGGGATGTTAGGACAATGTTAGCAGTTTTGGAGACGGCGACTCACGCTGAATTTTCGGCGAACGCTGAAATTGCGGCCTGACTTCAAGACCTAAAAGCAAATAAATCAATCGCGTAGGAGTGGCGATGGGATTGCCCTGTTGGAGTCGTGAATCGCCCGACAGGTCAAACATGACCTTGAAGATCGAAAAGTACTGGGACGGAAACCGCGCGATTATTCGACTGATAGGCCGGATGCGGGCGGAGCATTTAGAGGAGTTAGAGAAGCAGATTCGCGAGAATGGTCCGGCGACCATATTGGACCTGGATGAAGTGGCCTTAGTCGATGTGGAGAGTGTTCGGTTCCTTGGGGACTGTGAAGCACGAGGCACGACACTTCTCAACTGCTCGCCCTACATACGCGACTGGATCGGCAGAGAGCGAGCTTAAAGGAATAGGTGAGCAGAATGTCTAAGAACCTGGAAGGAAAGGTTGCACTCATTACGGGCGGCTCACGAGGCATTGGTGCGGCAATAGCGAAGCGTCTGGCTGCGGACGGAGCGAAGGGGGCCATCACATACACGAAGGGTGCTGACGCGGCCGAGTCGGTCGTCAAGGAGATTGAACGCGCTGGCCGAAAGGCGATCGCAATTCAGGCGGACGCCGCTGATGCCGACGCCGTCAAGGCCGCGGTCGAAAAGACCGTGACGACTTTCGGCCGGCTGGACATCCTTGTGAACAATGCTGGCACGGCCGTTCCCAAGAGGTTCGAGGAGACCACGCTGGAGGAGTTGGACCGTCTGATGGACATCAACGTCCGCGGCGTATTCGTCGCGACGCAGGCGGCGCTGATGCACATGAAGAGTGGTGGTCGCATCATCTCTATCGGCTCGGCCGTGGGCGAGCGCGCCCTGACGCCTGGCCTCGTGCCCTACTCGGCTACAAAGGGAGCGGTCAAGATGTTCACTCAAGGCTTGTCCAGAGAAGTGGCGAGCCGGGGAATCACAGTCAACAACGTGCAGCCGGGTCCGATCGATACGGATACGAATCCCGCCACGGGCGAGTGGGCGGTACCACAGAAGGCCTTCACAGCGCTCGGCCG
>QIAH01000174.1 GCA_003225465.1 Acidobacteriota bacterium
CGTCGAGATTGAAACTGTAGCCCGTGGGCATCACGAAGGCGACAACTTCGCGAGGCACGCCGATTCCCTCCATTGCCTCCATGGCGCGCGGCAGGGCTGCCTCCGAACTCGAGGTACCGAATGCAATCGTGAATGGCTCCGCGACCGCTGTGATGAACTTTTTCAGCGGCACTCCGGTTGCAAGCGCGATGGGAAGCAACACGCCACCAACAAAGACCAGCAACGCCACGTAAAGCGTGACCAGTAGCTTTCCAAGATTCAGTAAAATGCCCATCCCAGTGTTGCCCACTGTGTACGCAATCGCCGCGCCTACCCCGAACGGAGCAAACAGCATCACCAGGTTCGTGAACTTGAACATGGTCTCGGCCAAGCTGTCGGTGAAGATCACCAGCGGCCGGCGGCGATCTTCGCGCACCAGGGCGAGGGCAATGCCGAACAGGATGCTGAAGACCACGATTTGCAGAATCTGTCCTTCGGCCACAGACTTCGCAAAATTATCGGGAAAGATATGCAGGATCGTTTCGCCGGCGGTCAGTTTTTGAGTCTGCAGCGCCTCTCCGCTGGATGTGGGCAGTTGAGCACCCACGCCTGCCTTGCTCAGATTGATCGCAACCAGGCCGATGACGAGTGCTAGTGTGGTCACCACCTCGAAGTACACGATTGCCTTGACTCCCATGCGCCCGACTTTTTTCAGGTCGGCGTGGCCGGCGATGCCGCTCACCAACGTGGCAAACAACAGCGGAGCGACAATCGTTCGGATCAAGCGCAGGAAAATAAGCGCGATCACGCGAAGATTGACGGCAACTGCAGGCCAGTCATGACCAATGGCAGCTCCAGCGAGCATCGCGATGAAGATCCATGCGGTGAGCGATCTCCTGCGAATGCCATAGGGAAACAAGGAGAGGATCGCAATCCAACGCACAACGACCAGGGCTCTAGCAGGGATGGGAACGCCATAATGATGCAATACGCTGAGCACGGCGCTCAAGCCGAGGGCTCCCAATGCCGGCAGCAGCAATCGTTTCGTCATCCAAGCAACCCCGGCCGCGGTGCACGGCCTTGTCAGCACGTCTAAGATCCTGGAGCGGGTGAACTCCAACACCAGCCAAACGATTGTAGAGAACCGACCCATCCACGCCAAAAAAATACGTTGGGTGGTCGGCCTCATGCACCAATCTTCGTGCACTCAGATTGCGGGATTTCGTCCCCCCGGACACCCCGCGAATGAGCTAGAATTTCTTTGCGAATCCTGAGGATGGCTCGATTCGGCTCCGCTCTTTCCACCGCTCGGACGATCGCGGCGCGATCCTGCGGCTTATGGCATATTTCGATCCCAAGTATCATGTGCGCCACAAGGACGTCCAGACATAAGGAGGAAGATATGGTAACGGCTCTACCCAACGTCCAGTTGCAAGATAAAGTCACCGACTTTATTTCCAAGCCTCGCAAAATGCTCATTAATGGCAAGTGGGTTGAAGCGGCTTCGGGAAAGACTTTCCCGACCTATGACCCTTCGACCGGAGAAGTCCTGGCCCGGGTAGCCGAAGGCGACCGCGAAGATATCGATCGCGCGGTCAAGGCGGCTCGCGCGGCGTTTGATACGGGGCCCTGGTCCCGGATGACCGCTTCCGAACGAGGACGCGCCATCTGGAAGCTTGCCGATTTGATCGAACAGCATCTCCAGGAATTTGCCGAACTCGAAAGCCTCGATAATGGAAAGCCGCTGAAGGTGGCGCGCGCAGCCGACGTCCCGTTGGCCGTCGATCTGTTCCGCTACATGGCGGGATGGGCTACAAAAATTGAGGGCAACACGATTCCGATCTCCGTTCCCTACACTCCTGGAGCGAAGTACCTCGCGTACACTTTGCGCGAGCCGGTGGGAGTCGTAGGCCAGATCATTCCGTGGAATTTTCCCTTGCTGATGGCAGCCTGGAAACTCGGCCCGGCGTTGGCCACCGGTTGCACGGTGGTGATCAAACCAGCAGAGCAGACTCCTCTGTCTTGTTTGCGGCTGGGCGAGTTGGTGCAGGAAGCAGGCATTCCCGATGGTGTCGTGAACATCGTTCCGGGCTATGGCGAGACGGCGGGCGCTGCATTGGCGGCTCATCCGGATGTCGACAAGATCGCTTTCACCGGTTCGACCGAAGTGGGCAAGCTGATTCTGCAGGCTGCCGCCGGGAACCTGAAGAAAGTCTCCCTCGAACTGGGTGGCAAGTCGCCCAATGTGGTGTTCGGCGATGTGGATATCGATTCCGCAGTCGCTGGCTCTGCAAGCGCGATCTTCTTCAACCACGGGCAGTGCTGTTGCGCCGGATCCAGGCTCTATGTGCAGGACGACGTTTTCGACAAGGTGGTCGAAGGCGTCTCCAAAAAAGCTGAGAAGATCCGGGTCGGTCCCGGCATGAGTTCCAGTTCGGACATGGGTCCGCTGGTCTCGGAGGAGCAACTGAACCGGGTCTGTGGATACCTCGAGTCCGGCTTCTCGGAAGGCGCCAAGGCGGTCGTGGGCGGAGCTCGTCAAGGCGACAAGGGTTATTTCGTGAAGCCCACCGTGCTGGTAAACACCAACGAAAACATGAAGGTCGTACGGGAGGAAATCTTCGGGCCTGTGGTCACGGCGATTCCCTTCAAAGACACGGATGAGTTGGTTGCGAAAGCCAACAACAGCGTTTATGGGCTCGCGGCGGGCGTCTGGACGCGCGATATCCAGAAGGCGCATCGCATCGCGGCGCAATTGCGAGCCGGCACCGTGTGGATCAACTGCTACAACATTTTCGACGCGGCCCTGCCGTTTGGCGGATATAAGCAATCCGGCTGGGGACGTGAGATGGGGCACGACGTACTCGAACTCTACACGGAAGTGAAAGCAGTCTGCGCGGCACTCTGATTCGCGCAGAAGTCTCTCATTTGGGGAGCTTCGGCTCCCCTTTCTTTTTGTCAGCCTCCCGCCCGACCCACAGGACCGTGAAACAAAACTTGTTTACAACGACGTACCCATTCTTAAAACAAAAGCAAGCCGCGCGCTTGTTACACTTTTCGCGATCTCGAAGGACACGTCATCATGGCACTCGCAACGAAGGCAGAAGCAAATACTGAGCGAATCGGCCGCCCCGGCGATCCCTGTGTCATGGTCATTTTCGGAGCCTCCGGCGACCTCACGCGCCGCAAGCTGATTCCGGCTCTCTACAACCTCGGCAAGAATCAGCTTCTCTCCCGTGAGTTTGCGGTAGTGGGAGTCGCGCACGATGCCATGTCGACGGAGGAATTTCGCGGCAAGCTCAAGCAGGATCTCCACCAGTTTGCGGATGTACCGCTAGATCCCGACATGGAGACGTGGTTTGAAGAACGCATGTATTACCTGACCGGGGATTTCGGTGACCCGAACCTGTATCAGCAGTTGAAAGATCTGCTGCAGAAAATCGATACCGATCACGGCACACATCAGAACTACTTCTACTATCTCGCGGTCGCGCCTGATTTTTTTGGTCCTGTGGTCGAGAAACTAAGTGCGATCGGCTTGATGAGCGAGGAGAATCACCACTGGCGGCGCGTGATCATTGAAAAGCCCTTCGGCCACGACCTCGAGTCTGCCAAGGCGCTGAACAAGCAACTCTTGAAAGTAGTCGACGAGTCGCAGATTTACCGTATCGATCACTATCTCGGCAAAGAGACCGTCCAGAACATCATGGCGTTCCGTTTCGCGAACGGGATTTTCGAGCCGATCTGGAACCGGAGGTACATCGATCACGTCCAGATCTCCGTTGCCGAGACGGTGGGGGTTGAGAAGCGCGGAGGCTACTACGACCACGCCGGAGCGCTGCGCGATATGGTTCCGAATCACATCATGCAGCTCGTCAGCCTCACCGCCATGGAGCCGCCTATCTCATTCCAAGCGGATGCGGTTCGCGATGAGCAGGCAAAGATTCTGCACGCCATTCAACCGCTCACCTCGGAAGAGGTGCTGAGTCGCACGGTACGCGGCCAATACGGAGAAGGAGAGTTCGTAGGCCAGCACGTCCCGGGCTATCGCAGCGAATCCGCCGTGCCGCCTGATTCTCGCACCGAAACATATGTAGCCATGAAGTTGCAGATCGATAACTGGCGCTGGGCGGGAGTTCCCTTCTACATTCGCACGGGCAAACGAATGTCGGCTCGAAATACGCATATCGTGATCCAATTCCGCCAGGCACCCTTTGTGTTGTTTCGAGAGACCAGCGTTGAAACCCTCATGCCCAATCAGTTGGTGCTGCACATCCAGCCCGAGGAGGGGATTTCCCTCCGGTTCGCCGCCAAGAGGCCGGGGCCGGTAATGCGGCTGGGCACGGTGGATATGGATTTCGAGTATTCCGACTATTTCGGCAAGCAAATCAGCACAGGATATGAGCGTCTGCTGCACGACTGCATGGTGGGAGACGCGACCTTGTTCCAGCGCGCGGATATGGTGGAAGCGGGTTGGAGTGTGATCAGCCCGATGCTCGATGTCTGGAAGGCTTTGCCTCCCCGAAGTTTTCCCAATTACGCCGCCGGCACCTGGGGCCCGAAAGAAGCCGATGCCCTACTGGAACACGATGGGCGGCATTGGAGAAACTTTGAAGAATAGGTTAGCCGTGGATGCGAGACTCGCATGGTATGGACCGTGTCCCTTGATTGACCGGGACTCTGCAAGCGTTCCTTAGCAAGAAACGCAAACAACTAAGCCCGCGTACATCGACGCTCATCGATACTCGATGGGCCATTACTTCCGTCGTTTCGCGGTACATGTCCTTCAGCATGAACTTCGGTGCACTTGTGCACATTTTCTTCCGCAGGTATGTTCCACCCATGATTGCTGAATTCACTTAGACCCTTCGCCACACTTCCGCCCCTTCGTTCGATCACTGTTGTCAATTTACGTCTGAATGTGTTTCAGCCCACCGGGGCTGAAGCGTTTGGATAACTGCATCCTTCGTCCCCCTGCAACGCTCGTACCGCGCCATACGACGTCGAAGAAAGGAAGCGACAATGGCATTCAGAACATCCCCGTTGTTTCGCAATTCATTCCTGTCCGGATCAGCTTTCCCGGCCGCCTTCATGCAAACCAGAGAGCGGCACCAGCGCACTTTTATTCGGTTTTCCTTGATGGTGCTGGTAGCGTGGACTCTCGTCTACTCCTCGCTGCCGGCGAACGCCAGCAGCGGCGGCATTTCGGGATTCTCCGGGAAGAGCGGCTCGACATGCACCACGTGCCACAGCTCGAGTACCAGCGTGCCTACCATCACGCTGACTGGTCCCACGACTGTAACCTCGGGCTCAACCAATTCCTACACCCTCTCAGTCAGCGTCATCACCGCCGGCAATGGCGGACTCGATGTAGCCGCTTCAGCGGGAACGTTTGCGGCCGGGTCCGGCACCCAGGTTCTGAATGGCGAGATTACGCATACCGCGCCCAGCAGCACTCATAGTTGGACGTTCACTTGGACGGCTCCGACCGTAACCACAACCACCACGGCGACTCTTTATGCCGCCGCGATCGACAGCTTCAGCGGCGGGACCGGGAAACTTCAGCAGGCCATTACCGTCACGGCGGCCGCTCCGAATCCGACCATCGGGGTAAGTCCCGCCAGCTTGTCATTCAATTATCAGAGTGGCGGTACCGCTCCGGCATCTCAGAGCTTCTCGGTCAGCAGCAGCGGTTCTGCGCTGAGCTATACCGTCGCCACGTCCGCGACCTGGCTATCCGCCACTCCCGCGAGTGGCAACACTCCGGGCAACGTGAGTGTTTCGGTGAATCCGCAGAGTCTTTCCGCTGGAACCTACACGGGCACAGTCACGATTACTTCTTCGGGCGCTTCAAACAGCCCCAAAACCGTCCCCGTCACCCTGACTGTAACTGCAGCGCCGCAGCTGCCGACGATCAATCTAAGTCCCGCGAGTTTATCATTCAGCTATCAGAGCGGTGGCGCCGCCGCTGCCGCGCAAAACTTAGCGGTCAGCAGCAGTGGTTCGGCATTCAATTACACCGTCTCGACTTCGGCAACCTGGCTCGGCGCAACCCCGGCAAACGGCACAACATCCGGCAATGTAAGTGTTTCCGTAACTCCACAAAACCTCTCGGCGGGAACCTACACCGGGACGGTCACGATTACTTCCTCAGGCGCTTCAAACAGTCCGAAGAGTGTGCCGGTCACGCTCACCGTGACGGCCGCATCGAGTCCAACTCTGACAGTCAGTCCGTTGAGCTTGTCCTTCAGCTATCAGACAGGCGGAGCCGCACCTGCCGCGCAGCCCGTGTCCCTGAGCAGCAGCACTGCGCTTAACTACACGGTCATATCCTCGGCCGCATGGTTGAATGCCACGCCGGCGAGCGGAAACACTCCCGCGAGCCTTAGCGTATCGGTCAATCCGTCTGGACTTGCTGCGGGCAGCTACAACGGGACCGTTACCGTTACGGCTTCTGGAGCATCCAACTCTCCGCAAAAAATCGCTGTGAGTCTGGCTGTCACCAGTGCCCCATCCGGCAATCCGTCCCTGAATGTGGCGCCTGGCACGCTGAGCTTCAGTTACCCGTTGGGCAGCACCACATCCGGTACCCAGAACCTGTCGATCACCAGCACCGGTGTTGCACTGCAAATTACCGCCGCGGCGTCGGGAGGCTCGTGGCTGTCAGTGACTCCAACCACCGGCTCGACTCCGGCGACCGTCAAGGTCAGCGCGAATCCAACCGGGCTCGCAGCCGGGACCTATAACGGCACGATCACCATCACGTCTACGGGAGCCGCCAACACGCCGCAGACCATACCCGTGAAGCTGGTGATTACCAGCGGCACCGGTTCTGGCTCACTCCGCATCTGGCCGCCGCGTGGAGTCTACTTTGACTATCAATCAGGCCAACCCAGCCCCGCGCCCAAGAACGTACGCGTGATGAGCACGGGAGCGCCACTCAGCTTTACGGCCGCAGTGAATGGCAGCAGTTGGCTGTCGGTGAGCCCGTCGGGAGGCACCACTCCGGGAACGCTCGGCATCTCGGTTGATCCGACCGGTCTCGCTTCAGGAACCTACACGGCGACCGTCAAGATCGCCGCGCAAGGCACCACCGGAATCAATCTACCGGTCATCTTGAAAGTAGTCTCTGGAGATGACGACGGCGGAGGCAATGACGGTGGTAGCAGTAGTGGTGACGATGCCAGCAGTGGTGGCGGCTTACATGCCTGGACCTACGCCTACGATCCGGCTGGCACAAACACAGTAGCGGCCACCTGGATGGATGGTACCGGTGCCGCGTCCACCAGCACTGCAACCACAGCTGCTGATACCCGCAACCAGGGTCTGCTGCTCTCGAAAACCAGCAATGCGTCCAACCAGGCGCAGGCTGGGGTCGTGATCCGGGACGTGGAGGGAATCTCTCTCACGCAACTGGGATACGACATTCGCGTGGGCAGTCAGTGCACGGCGACGAGCCCGCGTTTTGTGGTCGTCACAACCGATGACGTAGTCCACAAAATCGGGTGCGCCAGCGGCACCCCTCAACCTGCACCGGTCGCCGGATGGAAGCGGTTACGCTTCGATCCTGCCAACCCGGCGCAAACTGCTCCGGCCATCCCGGCGGGTAGCAAGGTGAAGAGCATCCACCTTGTCCATGACGGCGGACCGGAAGCCGGCTCCAGCATCGTGGTGCTGGATAACATCGACATCAACGGGAAGATCATCGGCCAGCAATAGACCGAGACCTGCCCATTCAGCTCCGGACCAGCTCGCTTCTGTAGCGGGCTGGTCCGGATTTTTTGCGCATACCATTCCGGAGCCAAACGCGTCGGAGGCATCTGCGAAGCAGCGGGGCTTCGCTCCGCCGGGCAGATGAGGGCGTCTGCCCCTACCCACCAATGCGGTGTGTCCCGCGGTTATATCGCTGGTTAGGACCGATACTGTCACACCCTTGCCGCTTTTCGCTTCAGCATGCTGTACTACTAGAGTTAAAAGCTCTCTCCCCACATAGGAATCCATGAGTCTTACTGTGATGAAGTTCGGCGGGACTTCTGTCGGCAGCGCCGAACGAATCCGCCAAGCCGCAAGCATCGTGCAACGGCACGCCCAGCAGGGCGATCAGGTAGTGGTGGTGGTGTCTGCCCTGTCCAAGGTGACCGATCTCATTCTGAGCGTGCTGAATTCTGCGCGCCTCGGCAATGGCGAGGTCATGGAAGAGGGCCTTCGCCAATTGAGCGAGCGCCATGAGCAGGTCGTGTCCGAATTATTTCAAGGCCACACCCGAAAAGCCGTGTCCGCCGATGCGCAAGCGACCCTCAATCACATGCGCGACTTCTGCGCGGCCCTCAAGCTGCTCGGGTCCGCGACACCCCAGGTGATGGACATGGTCTTGCCTCTGGGCGAGAAGATGTCGGCGCACATTTTTGCCGCGTGCCTGAACGAGTTGGGCGCAAAAGGCACATTCGTAGATTCGGCCCGCATCGTCGCGACGGATGACAAGTTCGGGGACGCAGCTCCCGACATGGAAGCCACCAGCCGGCAGTGCCGCGAAATCCTCCTCCCGCTCTTGCAGCAAGGACAGATTCCTGTCGTGATGGGCTACAGCGGCGCGACCGCCGGAGGACAAGTCACTACTCTAGGACGCGGCGGCTCCGATTACTCGGGAACGATTGTGGGTGCGGCCATGGATGCGCACGAGGTGTGGATCTGGACGGACGTGGATGGAGTGTTGACCGCCGACCCGCGGGTATGTCCGGATGCAGTCACGTTGCCTGAGGTCACCTTCGCGGAGGCCATTGAACTTTCCTACTACGGAGCCAAGGTCATTCATCGCAAGGCGATCTGGCCGACGATGGATCGCGGCATTCCAGTCTGGATCAAGAACTCGTTCAAGCCGGAGGTTCCTGGGACCAAGATCGTCGAGTCCTTGCCGGAGAGCCCTCATCCCGTCAAGGCGGTCACCGCCGTGACTCAGGCCTCGCTGGTCACACTGACGACCCGGCGCGATGTTCACTTTGCCGAGATTTTCGGGCGGCTGTTTCTTCGCTTGGGCCACGAGCACGTGGACGTTTTATTCTCCACCCAGTCTTCCTCCGAAAACTCCCTTGGCCTGGTTCTTCGCGAGCCGGATACGGAGCAGGTTGTTCGCGCGATCCAGAGACTTTTTCGGACTGAACTCAAGCATGGCATCTTGAATCCAGTGACCGTCCATCGCGACATAGCTGTGATCGCTGTGCTCGGTTCAGGCATGAAGGGATATTGCGGCATTCTCGGACGGCTGTTCTCGGTGGTTGCGCGCAATAACGTCAGTGTCATTGCCGTGGCCCAGGGAGCGAGCGAACTGAACATTTGCTTCGCTGTCACGAACTCGCGGGTCGATGACGTGGTGCGCGCGGTACATCAGGAATTTCTGGGCGCCGAGGCGGCGAACTAGTGTCTAGCCCCTGACGGATTGGGATTATTTTCATGACCATGAAGCAAGTTCGAGTTGGCATCGTTGGATTTGGCACGGTTGGCCGGGCAACCGCCGATATCATCGTCAAGCATGCGGACCTGATTGCGCATCGCAGCGGCGTGCGCCTGGTCGTGACAGCGGTGTGTCGCCGTTCCAGCGTGCAACCCCAGGACACGCCCGCCGGAGCATGCGCTGTCGCCGACTGGCGGCGTTTGCTGAAGGATCCCAACGTCGATGTAGTCGTCGAGACGATGGGTGGCACTGGAGAGTCGCTGGAGCTTCTTCGTTCTTCGCTGGAGCAAGGCAAACCAGTTGTTACGGCCAACAAGAACCTGCTCGCCGAGCATGGAGACGAACTGTTTCGCCTGGCAGCGTCGCACAATCTGCCGATTGGTTTCGAGGCGAGCGTCGCCGGTGGGATTCCGATTCTGCGCGTCATCCACGAGTCAACGGCTGGCGATCGTTTACGCTCGGTGCACGGCATCCTGAACGGCACCGCTAACTACATCCTCACCCAGATGGAGAGCCGCGGGATTGAGTTCGCGGAGGCTCTGTCGGAGGCACAAGCCGCTGGCTTTGCCGAAGCGGATCCGTCATTTGACATCGACGGCCAGGACGCTCGCGACAAGCTTTGCATTCTTGCGCGCATGGCGTTCGAAGGCCGCCTCGATGTCGCGCACATTCCCACTTGCGGTATCCGCCATGTGCGCGCCATCGATATCCACTCCGCCACTCGTTTAGACAGCACCATCCGCCTGGTCGGCTCGGCCGAACAAACCGACGCGGGGCTGGAAGTGTCGGTCCGTCCGTGGCTGGTCAGCCGCCGGTCCATGCTTGCCAAGGTCGAAGGCGTGAACAATGCGGTGTTCCTGGTGGGCGACAAGATTGGCACGCAAATGTTCTATGGCCGCGGAGCGGGGGGAGACGCGACTGGCTCGGCAGTGGTTTCGGACCTGATTGAAATCGCGCGCGACTTCGCTGCCGGACAAATGAATGCCAAGAACATCTCCGGCTTCCTGAGTTCTCGCGAGCTGGTTCTTTCCGACAGACCGAAGCCGGCAAGCTGGTATCTGCGCCTTACCGTGAAGGACCAAAGAGGCATCGTCGCCCGCGTTGCCGAGGTCATCGCGCGCGAAGCTATCAACATCGATTCGCTCGAACAGGAACCGCACCTCCCCAAGGACCGCGTCTCGTTCGTAATCACGGTCGAACCCGTTTCAGAGCCAGTGATCCGACGAGCCGTCGACACTATCAACGGCTTTGATTTCATGGTGGAACCGGTGCTGTTGCTCCGCATGGAGGAATAAAGATCCTTCCCATGTGTGGATGTCTTCCTCCGCGTACGGCGAGAAGTTGCTAATATTCGTCGGTATTTGCTGAAGTCTGACGACTGAGGACTGACGCCTGCTCTCCAGATTGGCCTTGACTCGCCCGAAAGAAACGTTTACAAACATCAGATACTACGCGCTATGCTGATCCGAGTTGCCAATCTGGTGCGACTTACCGAGAGCCAAGCCCTTATTGTACGCACCGGGATCGTACGAGTAATTGTAGGAACCGACTGCAGCGGATGATGTAACCCTCAGCCAAGCTTCTGAACGGGCCATCATCCAGCGAAGGATGATGGCCCGTTCGCTTATCAAGACACTTTGTGATCCAACCATCGCCCGAGATTTGCGGTGATGAAGCAGAACAGGGAGTAGCCAGATGACGAAGACCGGAGCGCAGATACTCTGGGAGTGCCTCGAACGGGAGCGCGTGAGCCACGTGTTCGGATACCCGGGCGGCGCGATCCTGCCCGCCTATGACGCTCTGAAGCACAGCAAAATTCACCACGTGCTGGTGCGTCATGAACAAGGCGCGACTCACATGGCGGACGGCTACGCTCGCGCGGGCGGTGAAGTGGGCGTGGCCGTCGCTACCTCTGGCCCGGGCGCGACCAACATGGTCACTGGAATCGCCACCGCCATGCTGGATTCCTCTCCTATCGTCTGCATCACTGGTCAGGTTGGCAGCAAGCTGATTGGTTCCGACGCGTTTCAGGAAACCGACATCACCGGCGTCACTCTGCCCATCACGAAACACAACTACCTTGTTACCCACGCGAGCGAGCTGGCGCGCACCATTCGCGAGGCTTTTTACGTCGCGCGCTCCGGCCGCCCCGGTCCTGTGCTGGTCGACATCACCAAAGACGCGCAGCAGACTTCCTGCGAATTTGACTGGGAAGCAGCCAAGCCGCAACTGCCCGGCTATCGTCCGGATCTTTCGCCCGACGCCAAAGAGTATGAGCAAGCGCTCGAACTGATTCAGAAGGCCAAGCGGCCTGTCATTTTGGCCGGACACGGCATCATCGTCTCCGGCGCCATGCAGGACGTGCGCACCTTCGCCGAACGCACCGGAATTCCGGTCGCACTCACCCTGCTGGGCATCGGCGCCTTCCCTGCTTCGCACCCACTCAATCTCGGCATGATGGGCATGCACGGCGAAGCCTGGGTCAACCACACGATCCAGGAAGCCGACCTTCTGCTCGCCTTCGGCATGCGCTTCGACGATCGGGTCACCGGCAATCTAAAAACCTACGCGCCGAACGCGCGCAAAATTCACGTCGAGATCGATCCTGCTGAAATCAACAAGAACGTGAAAGTAGATGTAGCGCTGGTCGGCGATCTGCGCGAAGTCCTGCATGAACTGTTGCCGCACGTGAACACGGTCGATCGCAGTGAATGGCTCGATTTCATCGACCAACTCAAGGGCGATGCGGCGGTTCGAGACATTCAGAATCTCCCGGACAACGGCCATCTCTATGCTGCCCACGTGATCAATGACCTGTGGCGCGAGACTCGCGATGCCGACACGATCGTCGTCACCGACGTCGGCCAGCACCAGATGTGGGAGGCGCAATACTACAAGCATGATCGTGCTCGTTCGCTGATCACGTCGGGCGGACTGGGAACCATGGGCTTTGCGTTGCCCGCAGCCATCGGCGCGAAAGTGGCGCGGCCCGAAGCCGAAGTATGGGCAATAGTCGGCGATGGCGGCTTCCAGATGACGATGGCCGAACTTGCCACCGTCGTGCAGGAGAATCTGAAGGTGAACATTGCCATCATTAACAATGGCTTCCTTGGCATGGTGCGGCAATGGCAGGAATTTTTCTATGAGCGCAATTACGCCGCGACGCCCCTGCTGAATCCGGACTTCGTGAAACTGGGCGAAGCGTATGGCATTCGGAGCGTGGCCGTGACCCAACGCTCGGAGGTCGTGCCGGCGGTGCAGGCCGCGCGTCGGCATGATGGCCCGGTGCTGATCAACTTCAAGGTTGAGCAAGAGGACACGGTCTATCCCATGGTGGCCGCAGGTGCATCGTTGCACGAGATGATTCGCCGTCCCAGTCCCATCGTGGAAACGGCGGCTGACGAGTAAACCGACATGATGAATACTTTTGTTGTCTACGTGGAAAATAAGCCCGGTGTGCTGACGCGGGTCGCGTCCCTCTTTCGCAGGCGCGCCTTCAATATTGATTCCTTAACCGTGGGGCGCACCGAAAAGCCCGAAGTCTCGCGCATGACCATCACCGCGGACGCGGACCGCGACCAGGCCCGGCGGATCGAAGCGAATTTGTACAAACTGGTCAATGTTCTACTGGTCGAAAACATCACGAATCAGCCGGCGATCGTGCGTGATTTGGCCATGATTAAGGTCGCTGCCACTCACGAAGCCCGCTCGCACGTGCTGGAGCTCGCGAGCGTCTTTCGGGCAAGGGTGGTCGACGTCGCCCCCGACTCGCTGACCATCGAAATCACAGGTGCGGAAGACAAAATCGATGGCCTGCTGGAAGTCCTTCGGCCTTACGGCGTCCTGGAAATGGTGCGCACCGGAATCGTTGCCATGCGGCGCGGGAGCAAGTCGCCCAACATGGCCGCGACCGCAAGCAATTTTGCCCAGGTCGTGGCGGACGATGACGTCTCGTACTCGGTATAGTGTTTTTTTTGCCAGCTACATGTTGGCTTAGGACGGGTGCGGTTCCCCCAGAATGCACCGTACCGTATCGCGCGCGATGAGAAGTTCTTCGTCCGTCGGAATCGCATAGGCTGCAAGCTGCGAGCCTTCGCTGCTGATGATTCCTTCCTTTCCAACCATCTTCTTGTTTCTCTCTGGATCGATCGTCAAGCCGGCCCACTCCAGGCCCCCACAAATCTGAGCGCGGATCTCCGGTGAATTCTCGCCGATGCCTCCCGTGAACACGATGCCGTCGGCGCCACCCATGGCCGCGAGGAACGCTCCCACATATTTCCGCGCGCGATAGCAGAAGACTTCAATCGCCACGCGAGCCCGGCGATCATCATGCTCTTTGAGTTCGGCTTGCAGCACGCGCATGTCGTTCGTGAGCCCCGAAATGCCGAGCAAGCCCGATTGCGTGTTCAGAAGTGCTTCCACCTCATGGGCCGATAATCCTTCTTTCGCAGAAATGAGATTGACGATCGCCGGGTCGAGATCGCCCGACCGGGTTCCCATGACCAGGCCTTCGAGCGGCGTCATACCCATCGACGTATCAACCGGATCCCCATTCCGAATGGCGGCCGCTGAGCATCCGTTGCCCAAGTGAAACGTAATCACGTGGGTCTGCTCGCGGGTCACGTTTCTCAGAACGCGAAACCGATAGGCGACGTAGCGATGCGACGTCCCATGGAAGCCGTACCTGCGTATCCGGTGACGCCGGTACAGATGGTAGGGAATGGCATATAGGTAAGCATGTTCCGGCAACGAGTGGTGAAAGGCGGTGTCAAACACCGCGACTTGCGGCAGCCCGGCGCCGAACAACGAGCGCACCGCGAGAATTCCCTTGATGTTGTTCGGATTATGGAGTGGAGCTAGTTCGATACACTCTTCGATTCCCTTCAGCACATCATCGGTGATGATCACCGACTCTGAAAACCGTTCCCCTCCATGCACCACCCGATGTCCCACGGCATGAACATCGGCGGGCCCACGCACTTCCGACAGCCCGGATTTGTCGGAAGTGATCCAGCGAATGACGAAATCCAGTGCTGCTGAAATGTCTCGCAGGGGAGCCGTCAAGGTTTGGTGGGCGCCGTTGCTCTTCCCCAGCGTGACGATTGCTTCTCCACCGATCCGTTCGACCTCGCCCCGTAGGAGCCGGGCGTCCTCGTTTCGCTGGATACGATCGAGGTCGGTCGCGATCAACTGAAACTTGAGACTGGAACTTCCCGAGTTCAGAACGAGAACGTTCATCAGATCGAATCCTCGGCCACGCGTTGGTTGCTGCGCTTGAGACTAGTACGGCCATTTCCAATTCTTGATTTCAGGCATGTCATCCCCGCGGTCGTCCACGTACTGCTTGTGATCCACCAGCTTATTGCGCAGCCACTGTTTGAAATGTGCGCCAACTCGTTGCAGACGCGGGACGCGATCGACTACATCGCCCGCCAGATGAAACCGGTCCAGATCATTTTGCACCGCCATGTCAAAAGGCGTGGTGGTCGTGCCCTCTTCCTTATAGCCGCGCACGTGCAGGTTGTCGTGGTTGGTCCGGCGATAGGTGAGCCGGTGGATTAACGTGGGATAGCCGTGGTACGCAAAAATGATCGGCTTGTCGACCGTAAAGAGCGAATCAAAGTCCCGGTCAGTGAGTCCGTGAGGATGCTCGCTGGAAGGTTGCAGCGTCATCAGGTCGACGACATTGACAAACCGGATGCGGATGTCGGGGAAATGTTGCCGCAGCAAGTCGACCGCCGCCAGTGATTCGAGTGTGGGGACATCTCCGGCGCTGGCCATCACCACGTCCGGCTCGGCATTCTCGTCATTGCTGGCCCAGCCCCAGATTCCAATCCCGGCGGTGCAATGCCGGATCGCCGACTCCATATCCAGCCACTGGGGAGCGGGTTGCTTGCCCGCCACAATTACGTTGACGTAGTGACGGCTGCGCAGGCAATGATCCGCGACCGACAACAACGTGTTGGTATCCGGAGGCAGGTACACCCGGACAACATCCGCTTTCTTATTGACCACGTGGTCGATGAATCCCGGATCCTGATGGCTGAATCCGTTGTGATCCTGGCGCCACACATGCGAGGTGAGCAGATAATTCAGCGAGGCGATCGGCCGCCGCCACGGAATGTGCCGTGTCACTTTCAACCACTTGGCATGCTGATTGAACATCGAATCCACAATGTGAATGAACGCTTCATAGCAGGAGAAGAAACCGTGCCGTCCGGTCAGCAAGTAGCCCTCGAGCCAGCCCTGGCACATGTGCTCGCTGAGAACCTCCATCACTCTGCCATCCGGAGAGAGGTGCTCGTCAACCGGAAGTGTCGGCTCCATCCAGACTTTGTCGGTGACCGCGTACACATCATCCAGACGGTTCGAGGCAGTCTCGTCAGGCCCTACGATACGGAAGTTGCGGGTGGGCAGATTCAATTTCATGACATCGCGCAAGAATGTCCCCAATACCCGCGTGGCTTCCGAAGTGACACTGCCCGGTTTCGGCACGTCGATGCCGTAATCGCGGAACTCGGGCATCAGCAGGTCTTTCAAGAGCAGCCCGCCATTGGCGTGCGGATTCGCGCCCATGCGCCGATCGCCACGGGGAGCAAGTTCGGCCAACTCCGGAATCAGCCGGCCATTTGCATCGAACAATTCCTCCGGGCGGTAGCTCTTCATCCACTCCTCAAGCAACTTGAGATGTTCCGGATGTCCAACCATTTCCGAGAATGGCACCTGATGAGAACGCCAGGTATTCTCGGCCGGTTTGCCGTCGACCATCTTTGGACCAGTCCAGCCCTTCGGAGAGCGCAGGATGATCATCGGCCAGGTTGGGAGCGACGTGTCCCGCTGCTTGCGCGCGCGATCCTGAATGCCATGGATATCATGGATAGCCGACTCCAGTTTGGCCGCCATCAACTGGTGCATGGGCTCTGGCTCATGTCCCTCAACAAAATATGGTTCATATCCGTAGCCCCGAAATAGACCGGTGAGTTCCTCATCCGACATGCGGCCCAGAATCGTGGGATTCGCGATTTTGTAGCCATTCAGATGAAGGATGGGGAGGACCGCGCCATCGCGCACCGGATTTAGAAACTTGTTCGAGTGCCAACTGGTCGCCAGGGGACCGGTTTCGGCTTCGCCGTCGCCCACCACACAACAGACCAAGAGGTCAGGATTGTCGAACGCCGCCCCATAGGCGTGCACGATGCTGTAACCGAGTTCCCCGCCCTCGTGAATGGATCCCGGAGTCTCTGGCGCCACATGGCTCGGAATGCCACCCGGAAATGAGAATTGCTTGAACAGTCGCTTCATCCCGAGCTCGTTCTGCCCAATATTCGTGTAGTACTCGCTGTACGTTCCTTCCAGGTAAGTATTGGCCACCAGCCCCGGCCCACCATGCCCCGGACCGGTGATGTAAATCATGTTCAGGTCAAGTTTCTTGATGAGACGATTGCAATGCACGTAGATGAAATTCAACCCGGGCGTGGTGCCCCAATGCCCCAGCAGGCGCGGCTTGACATGCTCGATTCTGAGAGGTTCCCGGAGCAGAGGATTGTCGTACAGATAGATTTGGCCGACCGAAAGATAATTCGCCGCGCGCCAGTACGCATTCATCCGGCGCAGTTCATCCTGGGAGAGTGGAGTGGTTTGCAAGGACGTGGCAGGGATGGCTGAGTCCACTGGGGTCATGGCTGAAATCCTTCCAACGTTTATAAGTCTTCACTTCTTGCTCACCAGTTTACTGACATGCCGCCGCTTTGTCGCGGACCAGGGACGACGAAAACCACACACTTCCCGTTCCGAATGCGGCCCTCCCAGTCTAATTTTCATCGTGGCTAGCAGAAACGATTTTCTTCATGCGG
>QIAH01000533.1 GCA_003225465.1 Acidobacteriota bacterium
CGTTAACGGGCGACCCGCGGCGCTGGGCAGTCGAGCCGGGAATCCCCGGTGTCGTGCGGGTGCTGGACCCGTACCACGGCATCGAGCGCGGCTGGGAATCCGCCGAAACCTCGCTCTCCATGATCGAGGAGATCATTCAGCTCGAAGGCCCGCATACCATCGCGGCCTTCATCCTCGAGACCGTCGTAGGCACCAACGGCATCCTTGTTCCTCCCGACGGGTACATGCAGGGCGTGCGCAAGCTGTCCGACAAGTACGGCATCCTGATGATTGCCGACGAAGTGATGGCCGGCTTCGGGCGCACGGGTGAGTGGTTTGCGGTGGATCACTGGAAAGTCGTGCCCGATCTCATCTGCATGGCGAAGGGGCTGACCTCCAGTTATCTGCCTCTGGGCGCCGTGGGGATGCGGCATCACATTGCACAGCACTTTCAGGACAAAGTTTTCTACGGAGGGCTGACTTATAACAGCCATCCCATGGGCTGCGCGGCTGCGCTGGCCACGATTCGCGTGTACGAGGAAGATCGCTTGATCGAAAATGCGCGCAAAATGGGCGTCATCATGAAGGAACTGGGAGCGGAGATGCAGAAGAAGCATCCCTCGGTGGGTGCGGTGCGTTCGATTGGACTGTTCGGGATTTTCGAGCTGATTCGCAATCGCACCACCAAGCAGCCCATGGCGCCGTTCAATGGCACGTCGGAAGAGATGGCCGCCCTCGGAAAGTTTTTCCGCGAAAACGGACTGTACACGTTAGTCCGCTGGAACACCTTCTACACCAATCCTCCGCTGTGCATCAACGAGCAGCAACTGCGGGAAGCGTTCGCGATTATCGACAAGGGCCTCGAGATCACCGATCGCGCGGTCTCGTAGCAACAGTGGAGCGGCGGGCGTCCCCGCCCGCCGGACGGGCGAGGATGTCCGTCTCTCCGTTTCTGCCAAGCCCATGCTCTGTGTGATCGAGATCACGCAGAGGTGTGACAGTGGCGACAGAGCCTCTAGCCCGTTCCGCACGATACTCCCCATAGAAAGCAGATCGGATAGTCCACTATTCAGGTTTTCAGGGACACCCGGTCTCAGTGAGAGTGGCTGTATGACTGGACTGAAGATTGTCTGGAGGAATCCCAAACCCGCAGGCCGCGCGCGGCGTTGGCATGAATTGGCTTGTGACGTCCGCCGCAGATTGTACGTGGTGGAAGAACTGGTAACTCAGAGCGGTCAGCAGCGCTGGGCGCAATCCATTGCGCTCGAAGTGATCTCCTCCAGGAGGGTTGCGGTAGCGCGATCCGCGAGCGCAGCAAAAGCCGGCATCCTCTGAGGCGCAGGTCCCGCGGCCGGTAACGATCCGGAATGTCGTCAGCACGATCGCACGGCCTGTGTCTTGGGCGTAATGGGCCAGTGGGCGATCAATCCGCGCCCATCCCATCACAAATCTTCCAGATATTGTCATTCCGAAGCCGAGCGCGGCGGAGGAATCTACTTTAGCGTCACAGTTGACTCACTCCAATCCGCCAGATCCGTCCAGGTCGAAGTCCGCGTATCAACGAACGTGACCTTCTTTTCGGATGCCATTTCGTGACTCCGCTCTCTCGCGCAGGCGCTGCGACGATGCAGACGTGATATCGCCACTCGTGCGTTTTGGTATCGCAGATTCCTCCGCCCGTTCGGCGTCGGAAGGACAAAACGATGAGGAGGGTGGCGTAGGCGTGCCGTGCTGGAGAGGCGGGGGAACCCGCCTTCGCATCACAGAGTCGACCCCAGCGCCTTCTAAGAACCCGACAAGGCGAACACTGGGTTCTGCGGCGGTGGCTGGCCGAGGCCTGCCCCATTTTCATTGGACGTGGATTGTCCCCCGGGATTGTTGACGGTAAACGTCCCGTTCCCCAAGCCGAGCACGGTAAACGCACCGTTGTCGACAGCCTGGGAAAGATTGGTGATGGTGACAATCATGCCGAGGAAAATCGGAGTGCCCGAGTTCGGGTCGTACGTGTAGCTGTAGGTCGTTTGTGACCCGTTCTGCACTGCTGCTGTGATGTTCAACAAGGTAGGCGCAAACGAGCTTCCGGGAGCCGGGATCGCCGCGAAGTACTGGTCGCCGGCTGGATTGATGCTGGAAACTCCGCCTGCATCACAGCTCGATACGTACACGCGTGAACCGTCGAAGGCCACAGCCGCAGACACGCGGAATCGTGCGCTCGCACAGTTTCCCATGCTCGATACCGAGACTTGCGGCAACGGGATCGACTTCGTGACCTGGTTTGTCAGCTCGTCCACCACGGTGACCTGCGCCTGGAAGCAAGGGGTCTGCTGACAATTTGCCGAGGTGCTATCGATGTAATAGCTGGCGATGTAGGCGCGCGTGCCATCCGGAAGCGCCGCCACGGAAACCGGCGAACATCCGCTGGCCGGACAGGGTGCGCCACCACCAGCCGGAATCGGCGCAGTCAGATCGATGGTCGCGAGGGTTGCAGGTGGATCGACCGTCGCGTCCAAGACGACGACATTATTGGTCGTGGGGTTGGGAATGTACAGGCGATTGCGGCGGC
>QIAH01000534.1 GCA_003225465.1 Acidobacteriota bacterium
TTTACGCTTCGTCGTGCACCTCGCGATACCCAACGCAAAACTCGGGGCCGAGTGGATCGCTAGTCCTTTCTCGTGAGGCTTCTTCCTCCTCTGCTTCAAGCCGGTTTAGCCCGGCGCACTGTAATGGGGATTTATCGTCAACGGACTCGGTTACCGACGACACTGGCAATCTAGTGTTCGTCGGTGTCAAATAGTAATCGTGGAGATCCTCGAAGCCGATCAGCGCCGGGTCTCACTGATACCCGCGACGCGAATACATGAAGGGTAAACTCCTGCCCGATCTAAGATTCGTAGGGTCGTTGACCCTTGCCGGGCTAATCTCCGGCGGACTCACCGCTAATCTGTCTATGGACTATTTGGATGGATGTCTGTTTGGGGTGATGCTGGCGTTTTCTCTCGCCATCAGCGGAATAACGGATAGGTTATGGAAGCTACCCGGTATCGTCGTTTTGACGACTGTCGCGTTCTTCATATCGTGGATGTTGATGTTTGAGACAGCATATCAATTCCCGGGGGGACATTATTCGTTTGGCGGCTATTCAAGGGTTTCTCCATACTCGCTCTTTATCGCAGGCATGGCAGGCGGGTTCGTCGTGTTTGGCGGCACTCTGCCTCTGGTCAATCCGAGAATCAGGTTCCGATCCCTCGTATTGAGGGTCATTGGCGGGTCAGTCTTAGGTGGGGCGTTAGCGGTGATTGGCTGGGCGCTGGGTCCATCGCTGGGTCCATGGGTGGTCCCCCCTCAGCCTTGGGAAGTCAATGTTTGGACCACAGCGTTCGAGGATACACGGCTCCACCACTGTGCGTTGCACGTTGTGTGGCAGGCCGGAATGGCCTTTGCGCTAGGGGTTAACTTGCGGAGCTATCGACTGTCGCCCGGGCCGAGGAATTGAAGCTACTGTAAACGCAAATCTCACTCCACGACAATTTCTTTGTGGGTTCGCTGACGGTGCTGTCCGAGCTGGCCCAGCCCCCCTTTGGCGAGGCTGAACACGACGAGGAAGACGATGGCAGTAACGACCCGCACGCTCGTCCACAGCCGCCATCCGATTTAGAATGCGTGGCCTTCGCATTGTTAAAAGTTTATATGTTTCCTCGAGGAGAAGTTCGAGGCGGCTGTTGTAAGCAGGCCTTTGCACTCATGACCCATCACAATCAAGTAATCCTGAGTTCAGATCTCTACAGGCCGGCTTCGATGCGAGAGCGGGGATCGAGCAAATCCCGAAGCGCGTCTCCGATGAAATTGAACGACAACACGGCCAGCATCACGGCGGCGGCCGGAAACAGCACGAGATGCGGCGAGTCAAAAAGATGGGCGCGGGCGTCGTTCAGCATGCTGCCCCAACTCGCCGCCGGTGGGGGCACGCCCAGACCGAGAAAGCTCATGGTCGCTTCCGCGAGGATCGCAGCGGCCATCCCGATGGCGGCCTGCACAATCACCGGCTGAATGATATTGGGAAGGATGTGGCTGACGATCACGCGCAGATCGCTCGCACCTAGCGCGCGGGCAGCCTCCACGAATTCCTTTTCGCGCGCGGCCAGGACCTGAGCGCGCACCAGCCGCGCGTATCCGACCCATCCTCCGAGAGAAAGCGCGATCACCAGATTGAAGATGCCCGGACCGCGGAACGCTACAAAGGCAATCGCGAGCAGGATTCCAGGGAAGGACAGGAAAGCGTTCATCAGAACAACATTGATGAAGCGATCAACACGTCCGCCGTAGTAGCCCGCAATGGAGCCGATGATGAGGCCCAAAGAAAGCGACGCGAGTACGACGCAGCTGCCCACCAGCATCGAGATGCGCGCTCCGTAAATAAGGCGAGAGCAGATGTCACGGCCGAGTTCGTCAGTGCCGCACCATTGGGAAACGCTCGGGGGATCAAGCCGGTTGGGAAGATCGATATGCGCCGGGTCTTGCGGAGCGAGCAACGGGGCAAAGAGCGCGCAGAGCACGAAGAGCACGACCAGCACCACGCCGATCGCCGCCAGCGGATTGTGGCGGGCAACGCGCGGGAGCGAGATGGCGGCGGTAGACATTGCTTCAAAAAGTTCTTACCCAACAGCCATTACGAATTGCGAGCTGCGGGTCAATCTTAAACCGCAGAGATCGCGGAGGACGGCCGCGGAGGTCGCCGAGAAAGCTT
>QIAH01000175.1 GCA_003225465.1 Acidobacteriota bacterium
CACAAATTTCGGCAATGGTCTCAATTACAAGCCGCTCAGCTACACCAGTTGCTGGGCTGCACTCGGCGACACGGACGGCGAGACCTTCAGCCTGCAGCCATGCGATGCCGCCGGCAACGTCACGTTTTCCAACGTTCCCGACGGAACCTGGGGCCTGGTGGTCTTCGATCAGTGGCTCGATCTGATCGTTGACGGATCCAGCAAGGCCATAAACGTGAACCACGCGGCGGCTTGCAATCCTCAGAGTTCACTCGGCACTTGCAATGTGAACTATGGCGCCTTCACCTGGCAGACGCACCTGTGGAACCGAGCCTACATGGATACGACTGGAAAGGGCCGCCCCGACCTGCTTGCTGACGGGACGCTCGACCCAGCGACCAGCCCGGGATTGATTCAGGTGCCTTTCCGCATCCGTATGCGGAACGGCAAGTTCAATAACTCGCTGTTTACGACCGGCGCGGGCCAAGCTCATTTCGACGAAACCTTCCCGTTGTTCAACTTCTACGTGGTTGAATCCGACACTACACGTTTCCGCGGCACGGGCGTGCACGTTGTCAACGACAACGGCGGACAACTGGATTCGTCCGGTCCGTACGCCGCTGTCCTGAACTCGACGGAGACGAACTCGCTGCCCCCCGCTCTCAGTGTGCCGGGCGCCGTGTACTGCGGCGTCGGAGATGCACCGTGCAAGAACTCGACCATCGCGACCGGTGCGGTGGCTTCGAAGGGCGGCAGCGGCCTGCAGTCCACGGGGCGCATCGATCCCGGCACGATCACCACCGAAGCCTGGGAGGGTGGCCTCGGGCAGTTCAACATCATCGACTGGGGCAAGCAGCCCTACATGGCTGGAGAGAACGGCGGCATCCGCGGTCACGTTGTCTACGGTTCAACCCGGCCCTTTGATGATCCCGGTCAGCTCTTCCAGAACCTCTGGGAGCCGCTGGTTCCTGGCGTCACCATCAACCTGTACGAGGAAGGCACGGCTGCGGACGGAACTCAGACCCTGACCCTGGTGGACAGCACCGCCACCAGCAGTTGGGACGCGTGGGCTCAGGGCTTTGGCGGCACAGGAAACCAGGGCTTCGGCGCCAATGCCGCAGCAGCCGGCATTCCCAATATGAACTGCCCCGGCCAGTCGACGACCGATCCGTTCTACGGCTACACATTGCAGAACACGGCGTTCTATCTGAATCCCAACACACCGTTGCCGGCCAGTTCGCAGTACAAGTGCTACGACGGGTATCACAACCTGAACGAGATTCAACCTGCTCCATATGACGGGCTGTACCATTTCCCGAGCCCGTACTGCACAAACAACCCGGGCGGGACGTTCACTGTGAACTTGCCCTCTGGTACGACGCAGCAGGTGAAGTGCGCCACGGTGGCGAACCCGGCGTTTGGGGTAGCTGGCCAGACCGGCGCGGTACCAGGAGTGCTGCCCACAGGCAAGTATGTAGTCGAGGCTGTGACTCCGCCGAACTATGAAATCGTCAAAGAGGAAGACAAGAACATCCTCATCGGCGACAACTACATTGCTCCGGCCACGCAGCAGTTCGGCGCGATCTCGAATATCTTCATCGTGCCCGACCAGGCTACCATCAGCAATACCAACTCATGCTATGGAACAGGCGGCGGATGCACGAACCCGACCACCGATCTGGGCCGCACCTTCAACGTAGGCGGCTTCGGCCCTGGTGGACTGATCGTGCAGCCAGCGCCCTGCGTGGGCCAGCTGCGCGTCGTTCCCGATTTCATGAGCATCTCGCCGGAATCCGGAGAAGTGGCGCCGTTCGCGGGTGTATTACGCAACTTGTGCGATCGCAAGGAAGTCGCCCTCAACGACCAGATGGAGTCGGTTGCTGACTTCTTTGTCTGGACCAAGGTGCCGGCTGCGTCTCACTACATCGGCGTCATCACGGACGACTTCTCGTCCGAATTTGACCCGGCAGCTCCAGCGTTCGGTGAGAAGTTTGCCGTGCCCAACGTGCCCATCTCGATCAGGGATTACAACGGGACGGAAATTTCCCGCGTGTACTCCGATCAGTGGGGCATGTTCAACGGAGTCGTCTATTCAACGTGGGAGGTCAACCCGCCCAACCCGACCGGATATGCGCCGGGGATGATGCTCACTTGTATGAACGACCCGGGCCCAATCCTCGATACGCGGCTTGGTTCCCCGACCGCTGGACAGTTGATCACTGATCCTCAGTTCAATCCGAATTACAGCGACTTCTGCTACGAGAACCCGTTCATGCCGGCAGATACCGATTATCTGGATACGCCCGTGGTTCCGACGGCAGCCTTCGCAGAAGCCTACAACCCGCCGGATTGCGCGTACGCGGATGCCACGCCGGCCATCAAGTCTGTCACCGGACCGTCGGTCGCAGGACCCTACGTGAGCGCGGCCGGCCAGACCATAACCATTACGGCTTTGGGCGACCAGCTCGTCTCGAACAACGCCTACTCGGGCCCAGCGGCGACCAGCGCTCCCTTTAACCAGAAGTTTATTTCTCGTCATTACGGTTTCGGAGCCAGCCAGGGATCCGTGACGATTGGCGGAATCACGGCGACCGTGACAAGCTGGAGCGACTCAACCATCAAGGCTACTGTACCCGGTGCAGTGCCCCTCTGCAGCTCCACGAACCCCGCTTACATGGGCGCCAACGCGTCGGCGCGCTGCGGCGAATTGGTGATCACGTCAGCCAATGGCAAGAAGTCGGTTGACACAGTCACCATCACGGTCGGCGGCACCGCGCCGAAAGTCGTTGCATCCACCTGCGCGGCCAACCAGACCTTCTGTTCCGGTCAAACGATCCAGTCGGCGATCGACAGCGCCAACCCTGGCGATCTGATCATCGTTCCGCCTGGCAATTACAATGAAATGCTGCTGATGTGGAAGCCTGTTCGTCTGCAGGGCGTCGGTGCCGCGTCGGTGAACGTTAACGCCAATACTCATCCTGCCGGCAAGCTGCTGCAGCCGTGGCGTGCCAAGGTGAACTGCCTGTTCGGCCTGTCCCTGAACGGCGGCTTCATCAACAACACCAATACCCAAACCGGTTCCGCGTCGGCGCCCAATCCGTTTGATTCGGGCACCACGCCAGCCTTCCCCAACCTGTTCCCGAACAGCGGAACCGCGGGTGAGTGCCCCTTCTACCAAGGGGGAGACCTGGTCGAAGGCTCTCCGCACCAACTGCAAAGCATCGTAGATCCGCTGCCGTTGGAGCCGGTCATCGCGTGGGATGCTACGCTCAACGGCAACATCGCAGAACTCTTGCAGGAGCCCACGCTCATGGGTGCCTATGAGGGAGCGGCGATTACGGTCCTCGGAAAAGGTATCCGGGATAACAACACGGCCACCTGCGATCCGACCACAGCAACTTGTACGCCGCTCAACGCTTGCCCGGCGTATGTGATCAACTTCCTTGGGTTCAATTTGTGCTTCCCAGTCCAGATCCAGACCGCCCAGTTAGGAGACTGCAACCCAAGGTCCTCGCTCTATCAGTCCAACTACCTGTGCAGTCCCTCACGGATTGACGGCATAAGCTTCACCAATAGCTCCCAGGGCGGAGGCGGTATCTTCGTCCATGGCTGGACGCACAACCTCGAAGTCTCGAACGACCGCGTATACAACAACGGTGGAACGATTACGGGCGGCATTCTCGTGGGTCAGCCCGAGACTCCGCCGCTCAGCGTAGTGACAGTGGGCTTCGGTGCGAATGCCCCGTCAGTGGCAGAACCGCTGCTGCTCACTCATCACGTGAACGTGCACAACAACTATATCGTCGGCAATACGTCCTACGGCGACGAATTGAACTCGACCACTCCGGCGTCGGCCGGCGGAGTCTCCTTCTGCACCGGCTCCGACTATTACAAATTCAACAACAACTGGGTGTGCGGCAATTTGAGCAGCGGTGACGGCGGTGGCTTCGCCCACAACGGGTTCATCTATTACGGAGACATCGAGCACAACGCGATTCTCTTCAATCAGAGTACGAACCCGACGCTGCCCACTCACGGCGGCGGACTCATCATCGAAGGTGAAGCTCCAGACGGTGGCGCTTGCGAAATCGACACCGTTCCGGACTTCGACTGCCCGCCTGACTTGGCCGACGGCGCTGGCCCGGGCACGATCGTCAATGCCAATCTCATCATGGGCAACACGGCTGAGAGCGGCAATGGCGGCGGCCTGCGCTTGCAGCAGATCAACGGCAACGACGTAGCGCTCAACTACACTCGTGCTGCCCAGAACAATCATGGCCTGGGCTCCTGTGCACCGGGCAGCAACTATGTTGGCGGACGCATCGGCGACATCGAGGGCTTGCCTGTCTTTGTGCCGGGCTTCAACGCGGGAAGTTGCAATGTGTTCCAGGTCAACATGACCAACAACATCATTGCCAATAACGTGGCGGGCTGGTCGGGCGGCGGCGTCTCAATGCAGGACGCGATCGCTTCCAACTTCATCAACAACACGGTGATCTCGAACGATACCACCGCCTCGGCGGGCGTACTGTTCAACACCAATGGGGCTGCGAACTCCAGCAATCCACCGCCGGGCTGCAATCCGCAAACTGGCGTTGGCTGCAACAACATTCCATATTCGATTCCGGCCAACCAACCAGGCCTGCCGGCAGGGTTGGTTACGGAACCGTTGAGCATCCTGTTGCGCACGTTGAACAACCCCACGGGTGGTACGGCCTTCACCACCTGCCCGACAGGGAACAACGCTCACCCCTGGGCGTATCCCAACTGCGCGGGTAATAGCGGCTACACCAACCCCGTGCTCGACAACAACCTGATTTGGCAGAACCGTCCGTTTAAAATCTCCGTGCCGACGTCTGGCTCAGTGGGTGCGAATACACAGACACAATCTCTCGTGACGATCACTCCCACTGTGGTTCAGGCGACTACCGGAGCTTGCGGAAGTGGAGCATCGTACTGGGATATCGGCGTGTACGGGGATTCGGGTCCGAACAACCACCTGGGAGGAACCCTCAGGCCGATGGATTCGATGCTGAGCTCAGGTACTTACTCAACGACTGTGTGTGCCGCGAATTCGACCACGGCTTGCGGGAACATATTCCCGGCGGCCGGTACTCCGGGTTCGGGCTCGGGTGTCGTGCACCAGTACTGCAATGGTTCGCGTGTGCCTCCGGAGATCGCTCCCCAGGTCTGCACGGGTGCCACACCGGGCGCAAATGCCCCCGGCTGCATCCTCGGCGGCGCGATCGGCGTGCCTCCGGGCGTTCCGGATGCCAGCAACTCCACTCCGCCATTCGGCTTTACTCCGGCGGGAACTGTGGACGAGGGTAACAACTGGATTAACCTCTTCTACGGTCCGCTTTCGATGTTCAACACAACCAAAGGCGCTGGATCGAGTGGCTACGGCGAACCGCTGGGCAACTACTCGCTAAGCGCACCGAATAATGGTGTTCCGAGCAGTTCTCCGACATACTCGCTGGTGCCGACGTTCGATTTCTTCGGCAACAGAAGGAGTGCGGACGGCCACTCCACGGCCGCGTTTGACATCGGCGCGGTTGAGTTCGCCACAACGGCAAATTCGAGCAACGGTGGAGCGTCCTACAGCGTGCTGCCGAACCCGCTTAACTTCGGCAACGTGGCGGTCAGCTCGAGCACCACGCTGACAGTCGATGTCAACAACACCGGTGATACGGCGCTCGCAGTGAGTGCGCCGACTATCTCTGGTGCTGGCTTCACGTTCGTCAACAACTGCCCGGCCAATCTCGCCATCGCGTCGAGCTGCACGATCAGTGTGACCTTCGCACCGGGAGCCGCAGCGGGTACCCACAACGGGGTTCTCACCGTTACTCTGGGCGGGGTGCAGCAGCAGGTGGCACTGACTGGAACGGCTTGGCAGGCAGTTACCGCCACGGCTGCTGTGAACCTTGGGACGGTGAATCCGGGCGCGACCAGCGCTCCCGGCACCGTCACTCTAACTAACCCTGCAGGCAATCCCACGCTGCAGATCGGCTTGATTACGTTCTCGACCGCAAACTTCTACCAGGTTGCAGGTGGTACTTGCGGGGCGAGCTTGAGCGCAGGGTCGAATTGCACCATCCTGGTCGTATTCACGGCGCCAAACACAACGCCGGCGAGTCCGACCTTGATGAATGCAACCATGAACATCAACGACACCGCTGCGAACAGTCCGCAAGTGGTGAACCTGAGTGGAACGTACTAGAAGTAGGACGAGGTGATGATCAACCAATCTAAGGCATCAGTCCGGAGGCTGCTCGCGGGGTTACTCGCGAGTGGCCTCCTGCTTTTTTCGGGTTTCCCCCAGGCAGCTCAAGCGGCGGAGCCCGCTGGGCAGGCACAGGCCAGCGTGTCGTCCCCGGCGCGTTCCGCGACGCTCACCTCTACCGCGGTTCCGTCGACTTCCCGAACCGTAGGCAGCGAGCGCGCTGCCATGATGTACCGGCGCATCTGGGGAGTGGACGACATCAGGCTTCAGGAAACGGCCTCAGGCTCGATGATTCGCTTCAGTTACAAAGTCGTAGACGCCAACCGGGCCAAGATGCTCAATGACAAAAAGGCCACTCCGGTCCTGACCGATGAGGCCACCGGAACCAAGCTTCAAGTTCCGGTCATGGAAAAGGTAGGGCAGTTGCGCCAGACCGCTACGCCGGAGGCCGGTCGCGAGTACTGGATGGTCTTTGGAAATAAGAGTCATATCGTGAAGCCAGGCAGCCACGTAACCGTCGTCATCGACAAGTTTCGAGCAGAAGGTCTGGTCGTCGAGGGCAATTCGCTGCCTCGCACTCGCTGATCATGGCCATGGATTCGTAGATGCCACCGCGCCTCAACGGACCTTGATCAACAGCGAAATGTAAACTGAACGTAAGGGTGATTCGTGGGAAGCAATCAGCTGCGGCATGAAATATCGGAATCAAAGATTCCTCATTCCGCAATAGTGATCTCGGGAGACTAGATATGGGTGTGATGCGAAGTGCGGTTTTCGCGATGGTGCTTCTGTTTATCGGTACTCATTTGCTTGCTCAGTCGAACCAAAATACTCCGGCGGAGCCGACCGGGACTTCATCTGCGCAACCCACCGTGCCGACGAGTATGGACCAGATTCCCGGTATACCTCCGGGTAGCCGCCCCGTAGTCCGCGGGCCTCAGCATGATCGTCGCTGTTGGAGAGAGGCGGGGATTGCTCCCTCGAAGGTAAACGAGCGTTGGAAGCTCGAGGACGGCGCCCAGGTAAAAATCAACGCGGTCTGTTCGGAAGCTTCTCTGACTCCGGAAAAGAAACGCGAGAAGATCCACGAGATCAACCTACAAACCCAGCAGGAGATCGCGAACATTATTCCTGCGCAGCAACTAACCGCATTCAATGCATGCGAAGCGAATCGGGAGCAGGAGAACGCAAAACATCCTGGACCCATCGCGCAGAAGCAGCTGGGACCATGCGGAGGCGTCATTCCCTCAGAGCCGGTAGCCGGGGGACATTCCCACGATCATTCAGCCAGTAAACCTTCCAACTGAAGGTCCGAAATTCCAATCGGTCAGAACTTGCCGGAGCTAAAGTACAGCTATGAAGATCTACTCCATCCTATGTTTGTCGATTGCTATTGTGCTTCCAGAAATTGCGGTGGCGAAGCTTCCACCCAATCCAGCGTTTGGGCAACTGGAGGGCACAATTGACTACTGCGCTCAGGCTGATGCGCCGTCAGCGGCCAAATATCAGGATCTCAAGAAACGCCTGGTGGAGGACGTGCAGGAAAAAGAGGTAGCCGAGGCCCGGAAGACAAAGGAATACAAAGAATCGTATGACGCGATGAGTGAAGCTCTGGGTAAGGTCCCGCACGAGCAAGTTATCAAGGCCTGTGGCAGTCTGCTTGAGTCAAAGAAGTAGAGGGAGCGTTCCTTCATCGAGCGAGGGTCGAGCGTCCCCGCCCGGCCCAACAGGATTGCTATTGTTGGCAACACCGTGGAAAAGCAAGTACGCGTTTCTCTCCGACTCGCCGATGGCGGCGGGACGCCCACCTCTCCGGAGCAACTTGACTACGAGGTGGTCTTCGATGTCGCAATTGCAATGCGCTCGCGAACGGCTCTACCCGGAAAAATGCCGGAAGGTAAGTACGAAAGTCACTCCCAGCCAGCGTTCATCGCTGTTTCACACTGCGGGCTTTTCAGGACATTGTTACGAAATGTCTGAAAACAGGGAGCTTCGCCGTAATCGCGATGAACCGGGCCACGCACGGTGCTGATTTCGGTGGGCCAACGGAAGCTTCATTTCTCTTGACAAGGTGAGAAGCACATGTTGTAGTTTTTGAACCTCCCGCCTGTCCGGTCTGAGGAGTTTAGGACTGGCCAGCCGAAGCGGTCAGAACCTTGATTGGAAACGAATAGGCGAACCGCTCCCCCTGCGGCACGCTCAACAACTCTCCCCACTTGCACTATCGAACAGGGATGCGTTCGGCGATTCTGGAACGCAGCGTCTCTGGAGCTTGCATCAATGGCGATTTTGCGCAGTCTGCCAAATTTGTTGGCGAAGACAACGCGCCCTCAGCGACTCCAACCGGATACTTCTGTGCTGGAGATGCGCAGTAGAGAGTCTGTGAGCATGTCGAACGAAACGAACCACCGACCCTACCATTTATTAATGGCAGGATTCGAAGCACTGGATCTTGTTAACGTCGGTGTAGTGGTGACCAGCGCGAGCGGCCAACTCTTGCTCGCTAACCGGACCGCCGAGCAAATTCTGAAGACGCGCGATGGATTGGAATTAACTTCGACAGGTTCGGTTCGAACCTCCCTTAAGTCCACGCCGAGTCTCAACGCATTGATGGACGCGGTTGCGAAACCGGGAAATGCTGGCGCCCGGGATTCCGTTCTGCCTGTGCGGCGGCCATCCGGCAAGCGGCCACTGACGGCAGTGGTCCGCGCCGTGGAGGAAACACCCGCAAATGGCGATGCGATGGCTCCCGCCACTCTTCTCTTCATTTTGGATCCTGAAATCCCAGTCGAGACTGTCGAAGCCGAACTGCGTCAACTGTACGGCCTCACCTCGACCGAGGCCTGTCTCGCCAACCTCCTGATGGAGGGCAAAGCGCTGGACGAGTGTTGTGCTTTGCTCAGTATTCGTCGCTCCACCGCGCGAACGCACCTGCAGCACCTGTTCGAAAAACTTGGCGTGCAACGACAGAGTGAACTGGTTTCGTTGCTGCTGAAGAGTATTGGGCTAGTCGGCCCTGCGAACAAAAAGGGCAAAACACAAGCCCGCGTGATGCGCTCGAACGACTAGTTCCTGCTTTTGCATTCCTCCGGGCAGAAATCCAAAAAGCCG
>QIAH01000176.1 GCA_003225465.1 Acidobacteriota bacterium
GTTGCGCGCGGGATCGCTGAGTCTGTAGCCGGAACCGGCGTAACGGTGAACAGCATTCTTGCCGGACCGACGGAGTCGGAAGGCGTGGGCGCCTTTGTCGAGGCGATGGCGAAGCAGGAAAACAAATCGAAGGCAGAAGTAGAGAAGCAGTTCTTTGAGCATGTGCGGCCATCGTCCCTGCTGAAGCGCTTTGCCACCGTGGATGAAGTCGCAGCGATGGCGATCTACCTGGCCGGCGAGGTCTCTTCAGCGACGAACGGGGCAGCACTGCGAGTAGACGGCGGTGTCGTGAGGGCCATTCTCTAATGAGAAGTGGAAGTAGCCGATGGGCTCTGATGCGAGGCTGTTCAAGCAGCATTGCTATTCTTAAGAGGAGGTAGGCAATGGCGGAAAGTGCGACACCCGCATATATCACCACCCTAATCCGTCATTTTGCGGATCTTCGAGACGGCACGCACGGCGGCTCCTCAAGTCGCGAGGACAAGGAAGCCCATTTCGAGAAGGCAGTGCAACTGCTGGCTCCCGTCGCCCGCCAGGTTCTCACCGAGATGAACACGAGCTTGCTGCTCGACGCCGGGCAGCTCACCGAGACGGGACTACGACGCACAGGCGATGGAGGGTTGGCCGCGTCCTGGGCTTTGAGCTGGCCTGAACAGCGGGCAGCCGGGGTCGAGGGGATCGTGCTCCAAGCCTATTTCGGAGGCAGCTTCCACCACCCTCACCTTCGAGGAACGACAGTTCATGACTGGCCGCTGAACGTGTTCAGCGAGGCGGACGCCGCGGCCCAGCTATCCGTACTCCGGGCCATAGCGTCCAGCGATCTGCACAATTTGGTTTATCGCGCGGACTATCGGATCGTCCCTGCGGTTAATCGCACTGCGAGTTCGTGATCAACTGAATCTTGATTATGCCTTCCGCTCAAAAACTCGACACTCACCACAAAGCGCTTACCTTGAATCTAGATCCATCCACCTTCGGCTCTTTCGCCGAAATCGGTGCCGGACAGGAAGTCGCGCGATGGTTTCTTCTAGTGGGAGGGGCCTCCGGTACTGTAGCCAAAACCATTTCCGCTTACGACAAGGAAGTCAGCGATGATCTCTACGGTTCCGGATCGCGCTACGTATCCAAACAGCGGCTCGAGTCCATGCTGGACAACGAATGGACCCAACTTCTCACGCAATTAGGCAAAACCCGTGGGCAGCAAACTCGGTTCTTCTGTTTTGTCGATACCGTCTCCGCCCGTAACTTCGCCGGAACCAATGACTCACATGGCTGGATCGGTCTCCGGTTTCAGTTGCAGCCCGGCGGTTCTCCCCAAGACGTCATGCTGCACATCAATATGCGCGATTCTTCCAATGTCCTCCAGCAGCAGGCCATGGGTATTCTGGGCGTTAACCTCATCTACGCCGCGTTCTATGAAGGGCAAACCAAGGAATCATTTCTGGAAGGCCTGGCGCAAGACGTAGTCGCGGAGCGAATCGAGCTCGACTACGTGGAACTTCGCGGGCCAGCATTCGAGAGTTGGGATCAACGTGCCCTGCCAGTCCACCTGGTGCGTGCGGGATTCGCAGAGGCCGTGTTTTTCTCGTCCAAGGGTTCCCTCGTTCCCCCTACCGAGGTCCTCTACAAGAAAGCCGTCGTGCTAGCACCGGGATATTTTGGCCACATGGATGCAGTTCACGCGCAAGTTCACGCGCGGTTATTGGCTTCAGGTATTCATGAGCTTCAAGAAGAACTTGGCGAAACGAAATCGGCGACCGCCGGGTTTTTTTGCCTGACAGTTGCTTCGTTCACGCCGAACGAACCAGCGCCGGAAATTCCCGACTTGCTGCGTCGCATCGATGCGCTTCTCGCCACTGGCGGCGACGTGCTGCTTTTTCGCCAAGTCGAGCTCTACCACATGACCGCTCTCGTAAACCGCCATACGAAGGCGCCTGTGCGCTTCGTCGCCGGTCTTTCCCTGGTGATTCGAGCGTTTGAAGACGTTTATGGCAATCTCGAGGGCAGACGTCTGGAGGCACTCGCGCGTCTCTTCGCCCAGAATGTCCGCGTCTACGTTTATCCCATGACCGCCACGGATCTGCGGGAATGGCTGAAGAGTCTTTCCATTACCGGTTGGGAGTGGAGTGAGACGAATGGATGGGTTTCTGCCAGCCAGGTGCGTTGCGCGCCGCCTTTCGGACATCTATTCGCCTATCTCCTCGCCAGCAACTTTCTTGTCCCTATGCGAGTCGCTCCTGGCGCGTGAATCCGAAGAGGTCCGTCGCCGCGAGATGAGGGTCTGGTCTTGAACCCACGATTTCCACCCACGATTCGCGTGTCTCTCACGACTTCTCAAGTATTTTAGGCGGCCACCTGAAGTCACTTAAGTTGTTTAAAACACTGCATAACATAGCCCTGAAAAGACTGGCGTCGGCGGTTAAACTCCGTCCCTGGCCACCGCCGTTCTATTTTCTTCGACGGTTAGGTTTCGTTTTCACTTTGGGAACTCGTCTCCGAACATGGGACGGCCGCTCTTTGACTGCTCTTGGGTGGCTTCGTCCTGTATAACATCCCAATGCTCGATAAGAATCCCGTCCTTGATACGAAGAACGTCAGCTGCAATCCAATTCACAGGGGCACCGAAACCGCTAAATCGCCCGTGCACGATCACGAAGTCTCCTTCCGCCACGATCGTTCCCGGCTCGTACTTCAACGTTGGCGGGATGCTCTTGATGAGATTGAACAGGCCCTCACGGCCAGGTGCGATATGAGCGCTGTGTTGGATGTAGTGACGTGACCAAAACTTCTCGGCAGCCGCATAGTCACGCTTGTTGAACAACGTATCGAACGCTTCCAAGACGAGAGCCTTGTTTTGTTCGGATGTAGTCTTCGGCATCTTCGATTCCTTTCTGCCACTCGGCCGAACTCGTCAGGGACGCTTAGGAGATGACTTCGATTGCGTCGACCCGCGAGGGATAAAACGCCAGGTGCTCCTTGATACTGGCGACTGCCTCATAGGGTTTTTCGTACGTCCAAACGGCGTATTCGGACTTCGCTCCACCGACGGGAATGCTGTAGTACGCACAATCACCCTTGTACGGACAATAGGTGTAGTGCTTGGTCCGAACCAGTAACGACATGTCCGCATCGTCGCGCGGCAAGTAGTAAACCGGCGGATATCCCTTCTCCTCCAGCCGAAGCGCCCGCGTCGATTCAGCAACTATCCTGCCGACGACCGATACACGCACTCTGCCCTCAGCCGGAGAAATGGTGATGGGATGGTCAGGCCCAGGAATTCTGATCTCCTTGCCTTTGCTCGTTTTTGTCTCCATTGTGCTTCTGGCGTTGTCAGTCATAGCTTTGAGCCCCCATCGACCGGGATACTCGCTCCAGTAATCCAGCGCGCCGCCTCCGAAGCCAGGAACGCGACCACGTCTGCTACATCTTCTGGTTTGCCGATTCGCTTGAGTGCCTGCATCCCGAGAGTGAGCTCACGGCCTGCTTCAGTTTTAGCGAAGTTCGACATATCCGTGTCGATCACACCAAGCGCGACCGCGTTTACGCGAATGCCTTCCGGCCCAAGAATGGCAGCCCAGTTCTTGACCAAGGTCTCTAATGCTCCTTTGGTCGAGGCGTAGGCCAAGATCGAGGGGTTATCCACGCCGGGGTTGCCAACTACGGCGTGGGACCCGATCGAAGAGATCACAACGATGTTCGAGCCTTCACCAAGAACTGGCAGGAGCTGCTGCACCAGGAAGAACGGACTTCGGACGTTTGTCGCAAAGAGGTTGTCGAAATCCTCCACCGTATAATCCGCGAGGCGCGCCGCCTTGCTGATTCCGGCGTTGAGCACAAGCACATCCAATCGATCACCGACGATGGAACGCACCTGTTTGGCTAGCAGCGCAGCGCCGTTCGGAGTTCCTAGATCGGCCGAGACTGCATTTGCGAGTCCGCCTTCCGTCTGAATCTCGGAGACGAGAGATTCCGCTTCCCGTGCGGAGCGACCGTAGTGAACCAGGACGTGCGCACCGGCCCTGGCGAGCGCCGCTGCCGTCGCGCGGCCAATTCCTCTTGATGCGCCCGTCACCAGCGCTGTTTTGTTTTGCTGAACCATTCTCCCCTCCATTCCCGCTCTGACCGCCGTTACTCACGAGATGTCCCATTTGGATGCCGAGTTTGAATCACCCGGCGAGCATGCCTCCATCCACCGCCAGAGATGCGCCGACGATGTAAGAGGCCTTGTCAGACGCAATGAACACGATGGCATTGGCAATCTCTTCGGGCAGTCCCATGCGCTTGGTAGGAACGTGTGCCTTAAGGAAATGTTCTTTGTTTTCCTTCGTTTCTGCAAAGCGGTTGAACATCCCGGTTTCCGTCGGACCAGGGCCAACGATGTTGACACGAACGCCTGTGCCGGCGAGTTCGATAGCCGCAGACTTCGTGATGCCTTCCACAGCGTGCTTGCTGCCGACATAGACTGCTGCGGTCGGGCCGCCGACCTTGCCGTATGAAGACGAAATGTTGACGATGCTGCCTTTGCCCTGCCGAAGCATGGCCCGAATCTCGTACTTCATGGACAGAAGCACACCAAGCACATTCGTGTCGAAAATGGCTTGATAGCTCTCGGGGGTTACATCGGCAGCCGAACCGGGAGTGCCGACGGTGCCAGCGTTATTGACGGCAATATCGAGTCGACCGAAACGAGCGATGATCTTGTCGACAAGGGTCTTGACTTCCTCTTCATGCCGCACGTCGGTGCGCACAAATTCGGCCTCAGTGCCGAGCTTTCGCAGTTCTTGGGCTAGCTTCTGACCTTCATCGTCGTGTCGACCGGAAACAACGACACGTGCTCCATCACGCGCGAAGGCCAAGGCGGTGGCGCGACCGATTCCTGTCAGTGCACCGGTGATTAAAACAACGGGTGAATTCATAAACTGCCTCCTTGATCTGGAACCCATGCAGGTCAGGCATGACTGACGCCCAACGCTGCTTCCGGGTTAGCTCAGATCGCCTAGTTAGATCGCGACGGAAGCTATTGGTAGCGCGGTCGAAGCATACTTTGTTAAGCTGGGAGCGATGCTTCGCAAGCATGGGAGTACAAATGGAATTGCGACATCTTCGCTACTTCGTCGCAGTTGCCGACGCGGGAAGTCTGACCGTCGCAGCAGAGCAAACACTGCACACGTCGCAACCTTCGTTGAGTCGGCAGATTCGAGATCTTGAGGACGAGGTGGGCACCCCGCTTCTGACGCGAAGAGCTCGCGGCGTCGACCTGACACCGGCGGGTCGGGCCTTTCTCGATCGCGCCCGCTCAGTCTTATCGCAGGTTGAAGCGGCAGGTGAAGCTGCACGCCGAGTCGCTGGTCCCGCCAAGCCTTGCTTCACCATGGGCTTTCTGACTGGACACGAATTGACGTGGATGCCCGAAGCCTTGCGCATATTGCGCGACGAACTACCCAACATTGACGTGATGATATCGAGTCAATATTCCCCGCTACTTGCAGAGGGCCTTTCGAAAGGAAAAATCGATGCCGCTTTCCTTCGAAGAGAACGAGCGCTGCCAGACCTCGCGTTCCGCCTTCTTGTGAAGGAGCCTTTGATTGTGATCTTACCTACTGACCACCGTCTCGCCGCGCTGAAAGCGATCAGTCCGAGGGACCTGGCAGGCGAAATATTTGTGATTGTGTCCCGTACGGCTCCTGTACTGCGTGCGGTCATCGACAACTACCTGAAGCGATCGGGAATCAATATCACGCCAGCTCACGAGGCGGACCACGTCACGATGGGAATTTCATTAATAATGTCGACCCGCGGCGTAGGGCTGCTACCTGCTTACACACAGAACTTTCTCCCTGCTTCTGTAACGAGCCGCCCTCTGAAGGGAATTACGCCAACTGTTGATCTGGTCCTCGGCTATAGAAAGGCGAACCAGTCTCCTATCCTGAAGCTTTTGCTTTCGAGATTGGACGAGTTGGTCGCTAGTGTCTCGAAGACACCCGATAAAACTCCTAGTGCGACAACAAAGTCGTGAGCTGTTTCCGGACGAAGAGTTGAGCCGCAGCATTCTGGGCGTTCATAAAAAGGGGGAGCAGCGCATCCGTTGATACATTTGTCATTGAGCGCCCGAATCTTCTTTGTGATCCCTTCATCCAAACCAGAGTGCAGCTGTAGGTGGCGTCTACCCGAAGAGATGGAGTTTGATGGATGTTTGAGAGCATTCTCTGCCAAGTAACAGAATATAACCCTGACGTTCTTGAGTCCCTGATCGAGCTGGCAGTCGAAATTGCTCGCGAGGGGCGAGAGGGAAGACGCGTAGGCACGCTCTTTACACTCGGGGACGAGACTGCCGTGCTCGCGAGATCTAGACCGTTGATTTTGGATCCATTATCGGGGCATCCTGAGTCTTCACTTCATGTCACCAATCTCAATCTCGATGCCGTGGCCGCACAAGTGGACGTGCCGCTGGGACTCGGCAGCCGTCACATTGCCGCCGCCAATATGAGTGCCGTCACCAAGGCGGTGGGTATTGTGGTTTCTGAGAGTTCGGTGGTGCGACTTTTCTGTCATGGACAACTGGTCGGCGAAATCATTCCCGAGGTTTGGATGATGGATCATGCCGCCCACCTGCGCGGTACCGCGAAGAGGGAACAAGTCGGCGAACTCACGATTCTGACACCAACTCTGCGACAAGCCCCGATCACGAAGTGAGCATGACCAACCACTGATATACGGGAATGAACTCATGACAACGCTGCAGGAATTCAGGTGTGAAGTCTGTGGACTCGTAACCACCAAGCCGGTCCACTGGTTCGTGATTCGATGTGGAGATTCCGATCTTACGGTGTACCGGTGGAATTCTGAAACCGCCAAGGCGGCCGGCGCCCGACATTACTGCGGTGAAGCTCATGCCGAGGTCAATATCAGCCGCTGGTTTGACTCGGTTTGCGCTTCGCCGAAGCCCAATTTCACCTAGCGCCTCGCAGGTGAGTCATTTATTTCAACGCGCAAGAAAGGCGACCAAAACCTTACCGGCAGTTAGAACGCCTGCCTGTCACGCAGGAGGCCGTGGGTTCGAGTCCCGTCGCTCCCGCCAATTCTTCGAGCCGTAACCGTATTTAGTGTCAAAACGTCACCACTGGGATTGCGTCGGCTCTGGTGACCCATCGACGAAGCTTCGGACAAGCCACGAGTGACGTCCGCGCATCCTGCCGCAGTTCAGGTGGGAACGCCCAAACTGAAGAGCCGTTTAAGTGTGTAATGTGGCGAGGTGACCGCGGCGCCTCCTGTGCTCCTTCGGGGAAGGGCCAAAGAGGCGTTGTCGCGGTCTACCTCATAAAAAGTACCCGGCGCTTATGCAGAGCGGCTTAGAGATGGGCGGTGCTCCATTGGCTGCAAGTGGCACGGGTGTTTGGTTGAACACCCGTACCACGCCTTCGGCCGCGGCTTATTAAAAGCGGAAGACGATGCCGGCTGATGGTTGGGCACTATGCGTCCAGCTGTCTGTGTCCAAACCGGCGAGATTGAAGCTGGGTGCTTCGTACACGAAGCCGCGATATTCGGAGCGGAGCGACCAATGCTTCGCGAGAACGTAGTCCGCACCCACACCGTAGAGGAAGGCTCCCCGAGTTTGCTCCGAGGCGCCCGCACAAACTGTTGCCGACGTTACCAGTTGGATTAAATACCAGAGCACCGCCGCCTGCCAATGCGTATGGTTGAGTCCGAGCAAAGCCTGGCAGTCTCACCACAGCTGCGCCAGTGATTTGATGGATGTCGGACTGGACTCGAGCTGGCGTGCTCCCGAAATAAACTTGCGTGTTGCGGTCATACCCGTAGTTTGCCTCAGCGGCAAGCCAACGATTGAAGTTGTAGCGATAGCCAATCAGAAATCCGCCCGTATTGGTGGTATGGTCTTGAACGCCATTGCCTTGCGTGTCATTCGTGAAAAATCCGGTGCCCTGGATACTAATTTCTGATCGGTTCTCCTGTGCGACTGCAGTAATGGATATGAGTGCCAAAATGCCCACCACCACTGCTGCTCGTTGTATCGAGTGCTTCAAATCCATGCTCGGTCTCCTTTTGATGTCTGCGACGCTCGTTTCTCGTGTTTGGCAGTATCAGCGCTGGGTAAGAGGTTCATCGCAGCCAGGATTAACACTTCCTCAAGAGTGAAACCGCGAGTTGTAATCTTCCACATAACCGCCTCACAATTGATTCGAAGCATCGCATCTCTCTCCAAGGCAAGAGCCATGCCAAACGTCGTGGCATACGTAAGTGATGGAAAAGCACGGGGTTAGCAGAGAGTCGATTAGCTTGAAAAATGTTGAAAGGGTCGAAACTGTCGATTGTGTTAGAAGCCCTGCTGAAGAGGTAGCCGCACAATACGTGAAACATTCACTCGGCTTGAGTCATCACTACTTGCGATGTAAGCTGTGACCGCGATTTTGTTTGTCAATGCCGGTCGGTCCAGGGATGGCTGGCTTCTGCTGCGTCGTAGTCCACACCGTTTCCTGAACCCGCGGGAGTCCTTTAAGGACTCGCTTTGTCGCACTCTGTTGCGACCTGTAGAGGAAGTGAGTCATCTATCTATCTGAGGATTTGGGGTAAATTAAAGCCCGGGTTTTCCGCGCTGACTATAAGGCTATGGGCACAGAGCTGATCGTTGAGTCTCAAACAGGCAGCTACCGCTACGAGGCGATTGTGCGCATCAGTGAGGCGATCGCTGCGTGCCGCGAACCTGAAGAAATGGCTGCAACTCTCGCGTCTGAGATTGGCAAGTTTCTGCACTTCGACCACCTTTACTTCGTTGTGTTGAAGGAGAACTCCACGGAAATCGAATACCTTCTGTGGGGCAAGAGCCCAATCCCTATGCCGGACCTGCCGATGCAAGAACTGCCGACGTGGGCCGCCATTAATAGCCGAGACCCGCAGCATACTCCTGATTGGGATGCAGAGGAACGATTTCCCCGATTCAGGGAATACGCAAAGAAAATAGGGCTCGGCTCGAGCATCCGCGTTCCATTAATAACTCCGCATCGTCCCTTGGGTGTTTTCGGAATCATCCGCGACACAGTGAATCCATTCAGCGAAGAAGAAATAAGCTTCCTGGGGCTGATCGGGCGTGTCGTCGCCTTCGCGCTTGATGATGGTTTGAATCTCAGGCGCGCGCAACATCAAAATGATCAGCTGCAGTTGCTTCTGAACCTGACGAATCGAATTACATCAAATCTTGAACTTCGGGACCTGTTGCGCGCCGTTGCGGCGAACATACGCGAAGTCATACATGCCGAAGGTGTCACCGTTTCGTTGCAAGATGCAGCCTCGGAGAAATTCAGGGTATTCGCCATCGATTTCCCGCATGGAAAAGGGGTCATCA
>QIAH01000535.1 GCA_003225465.1 Acidobacteriota bacterium
AGGTATGCGACCTGACCGCGATCATATGCGATGCTGCCGAGATAACGGGTGCTCGCCGGATCGAAGTGAAAATCGGCCTTCAGATTGTAAAGATCGGCATTCAGAGGAACGGCCTGGTCGTCGGCGTAGAGTTCGCCATTGCTCAGAAGCGCATGAGCGACGGCAAGGTCGAAGACATTGGTTTGACTATTGGAGGTGCTCGGAGGTGGTTGCGGGAGATTGCTCTGCCCCTGGGCGTTCACGCGCAGATGCACGACCGGATGACCGATCAGCAGTTCCCGGAACGTGAGCTTGCCGTGCAGCAGGGGCTGCAGCCTCATGCGAACCGTCAGTCTCTCCGCATGCAACAGAGGAGCGTCGGTGGAAGCCTCTTTTCCGCGGACCGTAACGCCGTAGAGATTCGCGGTTCGCGGTCAGCGTTGACGGCTCGAAACTAAACTTTTGAATCTCTGTATGGCCGCCGGTGGCTTCGTTGGTCGACTGCACAAGCTTGCTGATGACATACCGTTCGAACCCCTGGCTGCGGAGCACGGCATACGCACCTATCAGAATCAAAACGATGAGGCCTAAGATCGCCACAATCCACGTTGTTACTTTTTTCCGACTCATGACTCTTCCTAAAACGCCTGACCCAAAGTGATGAAGTACTGTGTCGCGCTAATGCCGGGCACAGGATTCAAGTTTCTTCCGATGTCGATACGAACTGGACCGATGGGAGTGGCGTAGCGGAGGCCGACTCCGATGGTGTTCGTATAGTTGTTCACGAAGCTGGCGAGATTAATCGCGCTGTAGACATTACCGCCGTCATAAAAAACAACACCGCCCAGAGCCTTCATGATTTTCAAGGGGAAGCGAAGTTCGGAATTCAGGATAAAGAGTTGCCGGCCACCGACTGGAACGGTCACATTGACGCAACCCGACTGGCCCTGCAGGACCCCGCAAAACGGCACCAGCCGTTGTGGTCCCGCCTGATCGATCGGAAAGCCACGGAGTGATGTTCCGCCTCCCGAGAAGTACAACTGACTGGTGGGGACGAAACTGCTGGCAAATGCCTTGGCAAGGCCAATGCGAACGCTGTTGGCGAAGATCATTGAGTGGATCGGCTTGTAGAAGGCATACTGGCCCAAAGCTTTCGCGAAGCTTGCGCTCGAGCCAAGCGGGCCGGGCGTGAGTGCCAGGTCCAAGGTGGCCAGAATTCCCTGATGCGCGTCGAGGGGCTTATCGCGAGTGTCGCGAATGAGTGTGCCCGAGAAAGTAGACAAGTGAATGTTTCTGTCTCGCGGCAGAACCAGTTCCGGAACCAGCAGGTGGGACAAGCTCGTCTTATTGAAGTCATAGCGCAGTTGCAGCCGAGTGTTGTTCTTGCGGCTGATCAGCCGCTCTACCTGAAACGAGGCGTCACCGAGCCCGGCTGCGAACAGAGGATTTTGAGTCGTGCGTTCGATCGAGAAGCTGGTTGCCGAACCCCATTGCGAGCCGATGAAGTGGGGTTGGGTATAGGTAGTGAGTGCCCGCTGGTCGAGCCGAGACAGAAGCAGGGAAGTGCTGAATGTCTCAGCGAGACCGCGCATATTGCGGCGGCTGAATTCCACCAAACCGCGAGGACTGGCAAACGTGGATTGGCTGGGTGCGACCTTGTTGCTCCCCAAGCCGACCGTGGGAAGCCCGGGCACGGCGACGGTTCCGCCGGGAGTGTTCCCGCCGCGATGCGACACTTCAAATCCGAACCCATAGGTGATTTCGTTACGCTTTGCTTCATGCACGCGAACCAGGACTCCTTCTTCGCTCTGATCGGTGATGGGCTTCTTGGGGCCCACCGCCGACCAGTCGAAAACGTTCAAGTCATAAAGTCGCGTTTCGGCTGCAAGCAGTGAGCTTCTACTCATCACAGTCTCAGGCTCGATCTGAGCTGTTTTATGGAGAAGCGAGAGCCGGGTTCGTTTTTGTCCCAGGTACAGGACGTCGCTCACCCGCACCATCTGTCCCTCGGTGATGGCATAGGTGACGTCGACACGATGAGGATCGGAGGGTTGGCGTGCGACAGTGGTTTTGACCTCCGAGTTGAGATAGCCGCGAGTTTGATACGCTGCGGCGATCTGATTGCGACCTTCCACCATGCGTCGCTGCGAGAACGGATAGTTTGCGCGCAACGGAAGCGCCTTCCCCCTGGTGAGACGGTCGAGAGGGACTGTCTGATTCCCAGTGACCTGAACTGCTTCCACCCAGGTCTGCTGGCCTTCCTGAATTTCAAAAACAACGTCGAGGTAGGGTTCTTTGTCCACAACCTTGGGGGTGACTTTAACGTCCTCGTATCCAATATCCTGATAGAGAGCGCGCAATTTATCGACGCTTTGCTTCAGTTGCTTCTGGCTGATGCTGCCGTGGGACAGCAGGTGGGCCTTCTTGATCAGCACCTGTGAAAGCAGTGCCTGATCGGAAACCTGCTGATTGCCGCGGAACGAGATGCTTCGCACTTTGTGCTTCTTGCCGCTTTCGATGTCGTAGACGAGAGAAATCCGGTCTGACACGCGCTGGAAATTCACCTTCACATTAACGTCGAAG
>QIAH01000536.1 GCA_003225465.1 Acidobacteriota bacterium
GGAAGGTTTCAGGAAATAACCGAGCAGATGGGTACGGCATTTGCCAGCCCGAAAGTCGCGCGGGGCGCAGCCTACGCCGACATTGATAACGATGGCGCGCTCGATGTGCTGGTCACGACCAACGGTGGTCGGCTCTGGCTGTTCCACAACGAAGGGGGCACAAACCACAGCGTGCGCGTGAAGCTGGTGGGGACAAAGTCGAATCGCGACGGGATCGGCGCCGTGGTGCACGTCACATCAAGTGGCGCGAAGCAGTGGCAGATGCTGCGCAGCGGCTCCAGCTATCTTTCCCAAAGTGAACTTGTTCTGACGTTTGGCCTGGGACAGAAGACCAATGTTGCATCCGTACAGATCGAGTGGCCCAGCGGCAAAACCGACAAGCTAACCAACATTGCCGCCGGCCAAACGATTACTGTTGAGGAAGGAAAAGGGATCGTCAACACGATGAGATTTGTAAAGAGGTAGCAGAAGGATGAACATGCGGTCAAGCGCGCGGCTAAGGTGCCGACGCGTTCGAAGTCTGTCAGTCAATGGGGAAAAAGTTAATACAGCCACTCTCAGTCTTAAATTTATTGTCATCTTGAGCGTAGTGAGGCGACAGCCGAACGGAGTCGAAAGACCCCATATCATCGGCGACCGCAGTTACTGTTGGGATTTTTTTCATTACGCACTTATCGGCGATTAAAGGACGCGTTAATACAGGCCGGGAGGAGAGCGTATTTTTATGAACTGCTCGGCGGTCGGCAGGGGGGCCGGGGCGCCCGCCGCTCAATGATCGCTCCTCTATTCTTGACGTCGGCGCTCTTTGCCTACAAGTTCCTGGTGGAAAATGTTCCAGCAGCAAATGCTATCGCAGATGGTGTGGGATCTTTCGACTCCGTTCGGCGGTCGCCTCACTCCGCTCAAGATGACAGCTAGCTCGTGGAGAGGCGGGCGTCCCCGCCCGTCCCTCCATCTCCAATTCGCAACACAAGTANAGTAGTACGATAGTAGGTTCTAAAGCGACGTGTTGGCGTATCTGCGTCATCGTCCGAGATTCGCGCCATCGATCATGAAACTCAGGATCTGGATCTGGACCTTCGGATTAGCTTTCGTCGGCTACGCGCTCGGCGGTCGAGGTGGTCCAAATCCTGTTCATGAAACTGTGGGCGTGATCCTGGGAGCTTTGGTTGGGTTTTGCGTGGGGTGGGGACTGCAGCGCCTTCTCGAAATGAGCCGCCGGCGTTGACATGGGGCCGCCTGCTACTCCAAGCTGGGGTCAATAACTGATCATGAAATGGTCCCGAGTTGTGTTGCTGGCTGTTCTGCTCCTGCTGGCGGCCGGAATTTTCGCGGCAGCGCCTTACCGCGCCTCGGACCCCAACGATGAAGAGGCAGGCGTCTCCGCCCGCCAGAATGGGCGAGACCCTTCGACAGGCTCAGGGCAGGCAACCCGTCCCTCCACGAAGATCGCCGAAGGCGCCCGCCTGAACAACATCGGCGTCGCCTACATGAACCAGCAATTGTTCGAGAAAGCGCTCAAGGAATTTGAGGCCGCCAGCGCCCAGGACCCGGCGCTGCTCATCGCAAAGTTAAACCGCGGCGTCGCGCTTCTCAATCTGCAGAAGGTGGACGAGGCGAAGGCGTTGCTCGAAGAGGTGGTCAAGCAGGCTCCCCAGGACGCGCATGCCTGGTACAACCTCGGCCTCTACTACAAGAACACCAACGAAACGGACGCGGCCGCCACGGCCTTCAGGCACGTTACCGAAATCGATCCGAACGACGCCGATACCTGGTACTTCCTGGGCACGGTGTACGCGCAAGCGAAGCAATATCCCCAGGCCATCGATGCATTCGAGCACGCACTCAAGCTGAACCCGCTGCACGCCTCCGCCGAGTTCGGCATCTCGCGGGCTTATCAGCAGTCGGGTGACGCCGAGAAGTCGCGCGAGCACCTGAAAAAATTCCAGTACATCAAGGACAACAAGCTCGGTTCTCCCATGAGCCTGGCTTATGGCGAACAAGGGCAGTACTCGCGCGCAGAAGAGTCGGCGGGCGCGATCGAGAAGGTTCCGCCCCAGATTCCGGTGAAGTTTGTCGATGTGACTGCGGAGGCGGGGCTGACGGGAGAGAGTGCGGCTAATGGGAATGCGCTCCCCTTAGGGATGGGGTCGGGTGCGTGTTTTCTGGACTTCGATGGAGACGGCAAGGTCGATGTATTCCTCCCCGAAGGGGGCCAAGGCGGCGGCATGGCTCTGTACCACAATCTTGGTGGTGGAAAACTCGAAGATGTAACCAGGAAGGCAGGGTTGAACCCAAAGCTGCACGGAATCGGATGTACCGCCGGTGATTATGACAACGACGGTGCCACGGACCTGGCGGTCACGGTCACTGGTCAAGTTCTGCTGCTGCACAACCAGAAGAACGGCACCTTCAGTGACGCGACCCAGAAATCTGGAATCAAAAGCGACGGATTCAGCGTCTCGCCGACCTTTATCGACTACGATCATGATGGCGATCTTGACCTGTACGTGACCCGGTTCAAGATGGTGAGGTCGTCGTCGACGGGCTCGAAAACAAATGGCAGCTACTGGGCCTACGACTCCGTCATTGAACAGACCTCAGGCAGCATCATGTGGAGGAACAATGGCGACGGCACATTCACGGATGTGTCGGATGCGACCGGCCTGGGAGGCAATGGCCCCAGCTTCGGAGCTTTGGGCACGGATTACAACAATGACCGTGCGATAGACCTCGTTGTTTCCACCAAAGTTCCAACCATTTTTGCGAATCCCCGTGAAGGCAAATTTGTTAAGCAAGAGCCTTGGGCTCATGAAATGCCCGGTCGCCCAGTGGGAATCGCCGTCCTGGATTTCGATCATGACGGCTGGATGGATTTGGCTTTCACGCATGCGGAAGGGGCGACCATATCGCTTTGGCGGAATGTGGGCGGCAAGAAATTCGAGGCGGTTCCACTACCAAAAGTAAGCTGGGTCCGCGCCTTCGGCATCGCCGCCATCGACTACGACAACGACGGCTGGGTCGACTTGGTCGCTGTCGGCGAGACCAAAGAGGGCAAAGGCGAGGTCCGTCTCTTCCGCAATCTCGGCCCTGACGGATTCAAAGACGTCAGCACTGATGTGGGCCTCGACAAAATCCAATTGAAAGATCCGCGCGCCGTCATCACCGGCGATTACGACGACGACGGCGCCACCGACGTGCTCATCACGCAGAATCATGGGCCAGCCGTCCTGCTGCGCAACCAAGGCGGCAACAAGAACAACTGGTTGCGCCTGGATCTGAAGGGCCTGAACGACAACAAGTCGGCCATCGGCACGAAAGTGGAAGTCTTCGCGGG
>QIAH01000189.1:0-9682 GCA_003225465.1 Acidobacteriota bacterium
AAGCAATTGTTGATACCCACTAAAATGACCGTTGCGAACTTGACGACTGTCAACGAGTGCAATGGGGATTTTTGTGCGCCGGGGTAAACCGGCATGAAGCAGAGAATGGAAAATTCTTACGGGAAAGGAGTAGCGATCCACTCGGCCCCGAGTCTTGCGCTGCTACCGCGAGGGACACAGTGAAGCGTAGATAGGGGTATAGGCGGGGTGGGCTATGGAGCTGCGAAAACATACAACCCGGACGCCGACGCGGTAGAAATATGCGGAAGGCAACATGAACAGGGGCGATAACGCGAGTCCTTATTCAGTCCGGCGTAGTCGAAGACCCCAGGCACGCCTAGAAACTTCATGCACGAGAACCGGGAGACCTCGGAGACACCTGCAGCCCAGGTTGGCAGCAGGTCGGCGGGCGAAGGCCCAGGCCGCACGGTCCGCATGCACGTCTGCGAGGAGTCACACAGTGGCGTAGTACCCATGAACCATTCGAACAAAGACACGAGATTGTCGGCGGAGAGTGGGGAGGGAAGGCCGCTGATCAAGGAGAACGCTCGTCAACCTAACACGTACCCGACGCAGAGCGGGAAGGGCGTGTCCCAGGGGCTGGCGGGCGTGCGGAAAGCAGCAAAAGAAAATAAGGAGATGAAGTTCACCGCCTTGCTCCACCACCTGACGATCGAGCTGCTGCGGGAAAGCTTTTACTCACTGAAGAGGAAGGCCGCACCCGGAATAGACGGCGTAACGTGGCAGGAGTATGAGCCCGGATTGGAAGATCGTTTGGTCGATCTTCACAGCCGGGTGCATCGGGGAGCATACCGAGCGACACCCTCGAGAAGAGTGTACATAGAGAAAGCCGATGGACGACAGCGTCCACTGGGAGTTGCGGCTATGGAAGACAAGATTGTCCAACATGCCGTAGTTACCATCCTCAACCAGATTTATGAGGAAGACTTTCTCGGCTTTTCATATGGGTTTCGCCCGGGGCGCAGCCAGCATCAAGCGCTGGATGCGTTGTCGTACGCGCTCCTGAAGAAGAAGGTGAACTACGTTCTTGATGCCGACATCCGAGGGTTTTTCGATAACCTCGACAAAAGTTGGATGATCAAGTTCGTGGAGCATCGCGTCGCCGACCCCCGCATCCTACGGCTGATCCGGAAATGGCTCAACGCGGGAGTGATGGAGGAAGGCAAATGGTCGGACACGCAGACAGGGAGTCCGCAAGGTTCGGTGATTTCACCGCTCCTCGCCAACATTTACCTACACTACGCGTTCGATCTTTGGGTGGACGTCTGGCGCAAGAAATGGGCGCAAGGCGACATGGTAGTCGTCCGCTATGCGGACGACATTATCCTAGGATTCCAGCATCAGACAGAAGCCGATCGTTTTCTGGAAAACTTTCGGGAACGACTCGGAATGTTTGGATTGGAATTACACCCCGACAAGACGCGCCGGATTGAGTTCGGGCGGTTTGCCGAACAAAACCGGAAACGAAGAGGGGAAGGCAAGCCAGAAACGTTCGACTTTCTGGGCTTCACGCACATCTGCGGGAAGAACGGATTAGGGCGATTCCTGGTGCGGCGCACCACGGTCCGCAAACGCATGCGAGCCAAACTGCGAGAGGTTAAGCAGCAACTTCGCAAGCGTATGCATGATCCCGTGCCCCAAACCGGAGGCTGGCTCAAGTCGGTCGTGCAAGGCTACTTCAACTACTACGCGGTACCAGGAAACCTCACGAGCTTGGGAGTGTTTCGGGATCGGGTGATCGCGCTCTGGTGGCGAACTACTCGTCGCCGGAGCCAGAAAGGCCGGATCTCTTGGACACGCACTCTCGCTTTGGCTCAGCGATGGCTTCCTCAACCGCGTGCGCTCCACCCCTTTCCTGATGCACGCTTCGCCGCCACTCATCCGAGATAAGAACCGGATGCGCTAATGAGCGCCCGTCCGGGTCCGTCCGGGGGGTATCACGCACAGTGATATCCCTACCGGGATCGCCAACTGACGACTTTACCGATTAGACTTCCCCGTTAGGATCTTGTGGCGAAGTGAAACGAACAGCTTCATTTGTCGCGTATTCGGGCGAGACCACTGATGAACTTCTCGATTATCCCGCACAAGGGCAGCGCGATTCTCTGGTCCGAGCGTTCGAGGAAGGTCTCCAACACAAGCTGTTGCGAACGGGAGAACGCGCTCTAAGCAAAGAAGAACGGACCGTTTTGGCGGTTCGAGCGTTAGACCGTGAAGTCAACAATGGCGGGTATGACCAGTTCTTCCGTAATACGTCCAAGAAGTTCGCACCGGAAATCGTTCAGTCGTTGGCGCGCGTTGGCTGCCGCAGAACTGCCAACATTACGCAAAAAGCTATGAGCGCCCTGAGTGTTGCTCCCCTTACCGTCGCCCGGATCGACGCTGCCATGAAAAAAGCAAACGGAGAACGCACGCGACAGCTTGAACGATGTGACGAACTGTTTTACGGGACCCCGCAAGGCATATCGCGTCGTCTGTTCGCGTTCATCAAATCAAACAGAAAGCGCATCAGGCTGTAACTGTCAAAACCGGGCCTTTACACTCAAATTCCCGAGCTATACGACGATGTACCCCTCGGTCCAGTGATCTTGGTTCATTTCGTACTCCTCGATCTGGAATCCCTCCGGTGCATTCACAAAGCCGGGCTTCTGTTTCAGGCGTTCTTTTGCAGCGACTGCATCGGCGTTGGTCGCATAAACGCCAATAAGCTTTTCATCGTCGTTGTGAACGTGCCAGAGCAAGTGAACGGATGTCACAATAAGATTCCTTCACGGCACAGAATAGCAGCCGAATCGCGGAGCGTGCTCAATTGATGAAATCAGGCCATAGCGCTCAAGATCCCCCTTGATGAGCGTTATCGCGATCTTGCAACAGTTGACCGCGAAAGCTCCGGCGCTGGCGGTGCGGGAAGCCGCGCGACGCGGTGGATTCTCCGAAAGGGCTGTTAACGAAGGAACCGACCGAACGCGATCGCGGCGATGGCAAGTTTTACTAACCAGCCGATTGCGTAGGATGCCACAAACATCCGGTGGAGCTTCATGAAGGCTGCGTTTGTGAGGACCAGGGGCAAGGAACCGACCAACCACACGGCTATGGCCAGTTTGACGGCACCTGCGACGGAATGAATGCCCAACCGTGCGGTGGCATATGCAAAGACCCCGCTGGCTGGTCGGTGCTGGTTGTGTCACGGGCAATCGGTGCAAGATGTCTGACACACCTGACCAACTTCAGAGCGAATCGTGCAAGGTCGAGTTCAGACCATTACAAGTGCGCGGTGGGTCCCTTGCTGGTCGGTTCGCGCTTCTTTCTGATCGGCTATTCTCCCGCTCGCCACCCGACTCTCTTAACTCGCAACTCCGGACTCGCGACTCATACCCGGCACTGTGTTAGAACTACCGCGTGGCGATCTACCTTGGGATTGATGGCGGCGGTACGAAAACCACTTGCGTGGTCGCGGACGAAACTTCTGTGCTGGGCTCGGCGACGACGGGCGGAAGCAACATCACGCGTCATGGCAATGCGGGGGTGCGGGAGGCCCTTCATTCGGCGGTCAAGACTGCGTGCGCCGCCGCCAGGGTCGAGCCATCCCAGATTGAAAATGCCTGCATCGGGCTGTCGGGCGCCGGCCGTCCCGAGGTGCGCGATGCGGTTGCCGGGATGATGCGTGAGTTGCTTCGCGGACACATCCTTGTTGTCAGCGATCTCGAAACCACGCTGCAAGCTGCGTTCGGAAATGGCCCGGGCGTGATCACGATCGCGGGCACGGGGTCAATCGCGTATGGACGCGATGCGTGTGGGCAGACAGCGCGGGCGGGTGGTTGGGGGCTGGCGATTTCCGACGAAGGCTCCGGCCAGTGGATCGGACGCACCGCGGTCAGCGCTGTGCTTGGCGCGAAAGACGCAGGAGACGATCCGCCGCTGCTCTCGACCATTCTCAATTTATGGAAGCTCACCTCGCTCGATGAGCTGGTGCGGCACGCGAATGCGTCGCCGCCCCCTGACTTCTCCAGCCTGTTTCGGGTGGTGCTGGCCGCTGCGGACGCAGGTGATCCGCTGGCCAAGCACGTTCTGCATCAGGCCGCAAGCGAGCTCGCGGCCATCGCACGAAACGTGATCCGGCGGCTGTTTGCCGACGGGGGCAGCGTCCCGATTGCCATGTCGGGGGGAGTCTTTCGTCAGTCGGAGCTGGTGCGGCAGGTTTTCTACAATAAGCTCACCGCCGAGTTTCCGCAGGTGAGCGGCCATCCGACCGTGGTGGAACCGGTGCGTGGCGCGCTCGAGCTGGCACGGAAAGCAATGGCAGGCAAACATTAGTCGCGGCAGCAGGTCTGCCCGCACAGAACGCTCCCGGCGGCACAGGTGCGCGAAATTCTCCAGGGATCGCGATTGCCAGAGAATGTGAAAAATCTGGTATGGAAGGAATTGCGAGGGCGTGAGCGAAAGTAGCGCCGGCATCTTGCCGGCAGTCGCGAGCGCGTCCCGCGCTCGCAGGCGGGCGGGGGACGCCCGCCGGACAGCCGCCGGGACGGCGGCGCTACAAAAATATGCGGTGCTTCTACTCACGAAGCAGCGTCCCCACCGCACCAGGGAACTTGGCGCTGCGCCGATGATTCTCAAAGACTCTATCCCCGCGTCGCGCTTGCTGCGCTTTGGGCTTCTTTCCCGTGGAGCAGCGCTACGATCGCCTCGTAGAGATGGGCGCGGGTGGCCTGGCGCTCCTGGGCGCGAGTGATGTAGCGCACGTGCACTTCGACGCCGCCTCCGGTGGGACGCAAGTTGATAGCCGGCTTCGCCGAGAACGACTGCACTCGATATCGTGTCGTCGCCTTCTGCCATTCTTCTTCGGCGGCCTGCGCATTGGCGGCGGTTTCTTTCACAACTAATTTCTGGATCGCTTCAATCACCGGGTAGGGATTCTGGCCGCTCGGGACCGAGACCGTGAGTTCATCCCAGAGGAACTGTCCCGAGGTGGAGAAGTTGAAGTAGTGGCCTTCGATGGCGAAGCTATTCACGAACGTGACCTTGCGGCCGGTGGGATGACCGGAATCGGTCCAGTTGCCGGTTTCGAGCAACGTGGTGCGCAGCAGGCTGATGTCGACGACTTCGCCGCCCACGCCGTTGATTTCGACCCAGTCGCCCACGCGAATACCGTTGCGCCCCATCAGCACGAACCAGCCTACGAAGCCGACGATGAAATCCTTGAGGGCGACCGTAAGCCCGGCGCCGGCCAAACCGAGCACCGTGGGCGTCTGGTTGGGCATGCCGAAGACGACGAAGGCAATGACGAGCACTGCGACGGCTTGCACGGCGAACCACACTACTGCGCGCAGGGTGACGAGGCGCTTCTTGTCGGCCGAGAGTTCCACAAAATAGCGGTCGATGAGTCGGCCCACGATATAAGCCGACAGCAGGATCAGCAGAATCCAGAGCACCGACTCCAGCATGCCGTGCACCGCCATACGCTGCCGGCCGGCTACCAGGATGCCCCAGTTCGCATAGACCTCCGCCAGTTCTGTCTGGTCCTGGATGCGCTTGTCGAGATCGGAAACTGCTTTCTGATCCTGCGATAAGTGGCGCAGGGCATCGAGCGTATCTTTGGCCGCTTGTTTTTTCGAGGCTCCGTCGTCAGGAGCCTGCCCGCTCGAGAGCCCGCTGGCCTTTTGCTTGACGGCTTGCTTCTGCTCTTCCTGCGCTTTCACGCGCTGATCAAAGATGTCGTGCGCCCGAGCCAGGAGCGGGACGTCGTCAAGCGCGGCCTGCCTGGCCTGGGCTAGAAGTGTCCGCTTCTGCTGAAGCGCGATCCAGGCGCGAATCTGCGGAGCGAGATTGTGCGACTGGTAATCGGTGTTCTCTGGAGTAATGGCTCCGGAGGAAGCGGCGCCATCGTTGTGCGAAGCAGCCTCGTGTTCCTGCAGCAGACGCTGAATCTTGGCCTGCGGATTTCCGCCTGCCCTTGCCAGATCTTCTTTTGCGTCGTCGAGTTCGTCCTGATCGAGTTCGAGCTGAGCCTTGGCAACTTCGAGCTGGTCGCCTAAATCTTCCTTGGCACTCTCGGAAGCGGTGGCGAGTTGTCGTGTGAGGCGGGTGATCAGATCCTTGTCGGCTTTTACTACGGCGTCGGCCTTGCCCGCGCGGGCCGTCAATTCACGCCGCTCCGCCGTGGGTGCCGGCGGATGTTCAGTGGCCTCGCGCAGTGCGTCTGCGAAGGCGAGATCCACTTCGTAGTCGGAGAGCCGCAGAGCCTCATGGGCGAAATCCTGCTCTTCCGGCGTAGAGGCCAGAAGAGCGAGCTTGCGGGCGGTCTGCAGCGGCCTCTGATCGACCGCCGGCGCAGTCTGAGCCACGGGTTTCTTGCGCACCGGCAAAACCGTTTGCGCGCCCTCGGTCAGGAACAGGCCGATCCCGGTCGCGATGATCAGCCCCAGCAGTCCAACGAGCGCGATCCATTGGCGAGCCTTCATCACGGGAATGTGAGTCCTCGGCGAGTCATTTCAGAATAGAGAAAATGTAACAGCAAATCGGAATCTGCGCGGGTGACGGGAGAACAACGACCCGGGGATTAAAACCTCCCAGTAAAAATGAGGAGAGGTGCCCGCCGATGGCAGCGGTTACGATCCCCAGGTTAGCGTCCAAAATGCGGACGCGAACCTGGGGCACCAATGCGGACGCGAACCTGGGGCACCCGGGCACCCGCGGTTTAAGCGGCAGGGATGCGGAGCGACTGGCCGACTTTGATCTTGTCGGGATCGGGCAGGTTGTTGGCCTTCGCGATCTTGGGATATTGGTTGGCGTCGCCATAAAACAGCTTGCTGATCTTTGACAAATTGTCGCCGGCCTTCACCGTGTAGGTCTGATCGCCCTGGGCCACGGTAACTTCATGGGCGAGATCGGGGAAGTTGGGATCGACCGACTTGATGGCATCCCATACGCGATTCTTGCTGGCCTCCGAAACGGTGGTGGCCCGGATATGGAGCCTGTCACCCTGCAGGTCGACCGCTTGGATGGTGGCATCTTCTTTGGCGAGAACGTCGAGGACGGGCTGGTATTTCTGCTTGAGTTGATTCAGGTCAGCCATGGTGTACTCCTTTGAATGAAATAACGAAGTGGGCCGACGAAGGGGGTGATCACCACAGAGTCACAGAGACACAGACGAAATAAGCAACAAGATGACTCTCTCTGTGACTCTGTGCCTCTGCGGTGAAGACCATGCCAAACTTCCGTAACTTAAGCGGATGGCCCGAGCCAGCCTAAGATTTAGCTGGCGGGTGTCATGTTTGAGAACTGGATCGCGTTCCGGGAAACCGAGTGGCAGCCGGTACCGCGCTGGGCGTTGGTGGCGTGGGTTGGATTCTACGCCCTCTTCCTCGCTTATGTTTTCCACAGTCACGGCGGCTTTCTTTTCATCGACATGGCAAACCTGGTCGTGCACGAAGGCGGCCACCTGCTGTTCGGATGGTTCGGACCGACGCTGGGACTTTGGGGAGGGACGTTGCTGCAGTGGCTGGTGCCGCTCCTGCTAGCCGCTTACTTCTACACGCAGAGGCAGACGGGATCGTTTGCGTTCTGCGCATTCTTCTTTTTCGAGAACTGGCTCTATACCGCGACCTACATGGCCGATGCGCGGGCGATGGTGCTGCCGCTGGTGACCACGGGCGATCCCGACAACGTCGAGCATGACTGGCACACGATTTTCTCGAGCATCGGAGTCTTGCAGTACGACACGACGATTGCCGGCATCGTGCGCTTTCTGGGCTGGTGCGGGATGTTGGGAGTGGTGGCTTGGCTGGTTTGGCAGAGTTTGAAGTCTTCCTCGACTGCCGATGCGCTTACCGGGGAATTCAACATCTTAAACCGCAGAGGGCGCTGAGGTTTCGCAGAGATCGCGGAGAATAGCTTTTAACCGCAAAGTTCGCAAAGTTAGCGCGAAGGGCGCAAAGAAGATCAAAAGAATTTCTTTGCGATCTTTGCGCTGTCTTTGCGAACTTTGCGGTTAAAGGCTTTCGCTTTTTACGGCACCCAATCCGCGATGAACACATTGGTCTCGTGCGGAACTTTGCCGTTGCGTCCGGAGATCCACACCAGCTTCTGGCCGTCGGGACTAAACATCGGGAAGCCATCGAAACCGTCGGTATAGGTGATGCGCTCGAGGTTTCGTCCGTCCAGATCGACCCCATAGAGTTCGAAGTTGCCCATACCCCCGGTCGATCCCACGTTCGATGAAAAGATGATGTGCTTGCCATCGGGATAAAACGCCGGGGCAAAGCTGGCCGCGCCCAGGTCGGTCACCTGGCGCTTGTCGCTGCCGTCCGCTTTCATCAGCCAGATTTCCAGGTACGTGGGCCGGATCAGGTTCTGCGCGAGCAGTTCTTTGTAGTCTTTGACTTCCTTTTCAGTCTTGGGATGGTGGGCGCGGTAGACGATGAGTTGCCCATCGGGCGAGAACGTAGGGCCGCCGTCGTAGCCGAGTTCGTGCGTGAGTTGCTTCACGTTCGAGCCGTCAGCGTACATCGTGTAAATATCGAGATCGCCGTTGCGGATCGAGGTGAAGACAATCTTCTTGCCGTCGGAAGAGATGATGGCTTCGGCGTCGTAGCCGGGCGTGGTGGTGAGTTGCTTCACGTCGGAGCCGTCGGGGTTGGCGGTGAAGATGTCGTAACTCGGATAAATCGCCCAGACGTAGCCTTTGGAGTAGTCCGGCTTCGGCGGGCATTCCGCGTTGCCGAGGTGCGTGGAGGAATAGAGAATCTTTTTGCCATCGGGAAAGAAGTACGAGCAGGTGGTGCGGCCTTTGCCGGTCGAGACCATGTGCTGGTCGCTGCCGTCGATGTTCATGATGAGGATCTGGTCGCACTTCACGTTGTCGCGGGTGGATTGGAAAATGAGCTTCTTGCCGTCGGCGGAGAAGTAGGCTTCCGCGTTTTGGCCTCCGAAGGTGAGCTGCTTGATGTTGCGGAGATGCTTTTCGGGCTGCGGGGAGGGGGAAGGAGCCGTCGCGTTTTGTGAAGGCGCAGCCGCAAGCAGGGCCGCAACGCCGAGAATGGCGGTCGAAAGAAGAGGCGCTGACTTTTTCATGCGATTTACCGGGCTAGTTTAGCAGGAGAAGCGCGCGGAAAGCTTGTAACCGCTAAACCGCAAAGGTCGCAAAGAAAAAACAGCAGATGTCATAAAGAGCGCGTCGGTGTGTGCTTTCTTTTGTTTTGCCGGTTGCGAGCGCGGGGCGCGCTCGCGACTGCCGGCAAGATGCCGGCGCTACCCTGGGTCCGGAGTAGAAGCCGTGCATGATTTGTAGCGCCGCCGTCTCGGCGGCTGGCCGGCGGGCGTCTCGTGCTCGCGATTGAATTTGGCCTCTGGTGTAGCCTGCGATAGAATTTTCGCTCCTGTGAGTCGCGCAGCGACGCTAGATACTAGCCCCGCGCGGTGGGCATCGCGTACCAAAGCAGAGTCCCCTTCAAGGGACGACAGGCTCGGCATTCACCAAAAAAAGCGCGGCGTTCTCTTAAAAGACATCATGTTCTTCGAAGATCACACTGCGATTTCAGATTGAAGATTTCAGATTGCACATTAAGACTCAGATTGCGGGTCTCGGATGTGACATTGAGGAGGGTCGATGAGTTTGTCGTCGCTTAAGTTTCTACTTTTCACGATCATCATGGTCGTGGTG
>QIAH01000189.1:9737-21756 GCA_003225465.1 Acidobacteriota bacterium
GTTGCCGACGCGAAGCCGGCTACGACCGACACCTTGCGCCAGTTGGAGGCTGACTTCATGAAAGCCGCGGCGGAACGCGGCGCGGACGGATACATGTCGTACTACGCCGAGGATGCGATCGAGGTCCCGAACGGCGCTGATGCGATCCATGGCAAGGCGAACATCGCGAAAACCATGGGCTTCCTGAATGACAAAAATAACCAGCTCACCTGGACGCCGGTCGATGCCGGTATTTCTATCTCGGGCGATTTGGGATGGACCTCCGGCACCTACGAGTTTCGTTCGAAGGACAAGGACGGAAAAGTCAAAGTGGAGCAAGGCAAGTACACCAGCATCTGGAAGAAACAGCCGGACGGCAACTGGAGAGTGGTGCTGGATATGGGGAATGCTAGCGCGGGCGACAAGAAGTAGGCATGTTCTGAAGGAAACCAAAAGCCTTTAACCGCAAAGATCGCAAAGGCAACGCAAAGATCGCGAAGAAATCGGTGAGTTATTTTTTACTGCTCTCTTGTGGTTTTCTTTGCTCTCATCGCGGCTTTTCTTTGCGAACTTTGCGGTTAAGAGCTTTTGCAGAGGCGCGGATTACTTCCGAAAATGTCCCATAATCGCCTCCGCCTGAGCGCGGGTCACCACTGCCGACAGCGCCGCCGCGTCCGCCTGCTTTACTGCTTGTACACTTCCGAAGTGTTCCAGTAACCGGCGCGTGGTGCTGGCTCCGACTCCGGGGATCTCCAGCAGCTCGGTCGAGCGGTCGCGCATTTGGCGGCGTTTACGATGGAAGGTGACGGCGAAGCGGTGGGCTTCGTCGCGGATCAACTGCACAAGGTGGAGAACCGGATTGTGATGATCAAGGACCACGGGTTCGTCTTCCTGCCCGTAGACGTAGATGATTTCTTCGCGCTTGGCAATGGAGGCTAGTGGCTGGTTGATGATCTCGAGTGACTCCAGAGCCTGGGCGGCGGCGTGCAGCTGCCCGATGCCGCCATCGATCAGGATCAAACTGGGCATCTTTTTCTTTTCTTCCTGCAGGCGCTTGTAGCGGCGCGTGACCACCTCCCGCATGGACGCGAAATCGTCTACTCCTTCGACCGTGCGGATGATGAATTTGCGGTAGTCGGATTTCTTCATGCGGCCGGCTTCCCATACGACCATGGACGCGACAGTCTCTGCCCCCTGAATGTGCGAGATGTCGAAGCACTCGATGCGCTCCGGGCATTCGGCCAGGCCCAAGGCTTCCTGCAGGGCTTCCTGGATGGCGCGTGTGTTGGGCTTCATTACGCGGAAGCGCTGATCGTAGGATTGCTTGGCGTTGTTGCCGGCGAGATCGATCAGGGAGCGCTTCTCGCCTCTTAGCGGCACTTCGATGTGCACGCGGGTGGCGCGGGCTCCGGCGTTCGCGAGTTGCTCGGAGAGGAGCTCTTCCAGCATGGTGCGGTCTTCGAAGTCCGTCGGCACATAGATGTTACGTGGAACGTAGGGCTGGCCAATGTAAAGCTGGCCCAGGAATGCCGAGAAGAACGCTCCGGGGTCAAAGTCGGAATGGGCGGGTGTGGCGGGGACGTTGTTGGGAGAAACCTCTGCCGACCTTCGCTCGGCCGGGAGGGACGGGGCGTCCGTCCCCACGTGACCCTGGACGGGTGACCCGGCCGTCTCTACCAGAGGCTCTGTGCATGGAGCCTCGTACGACACGTTCGTTCCTCCTTGCACCGTGTCAGCGACACTGGTTGTGACACCCATAGCAGGGTCGGATAGTGACGAGGATTGTTGGTGATCCCACGCCGTCGCTGCCGAGCTTCGCTCGGCCTGGACAGACGGGGCGTTCGTCCCTACGCGAGCTTCGATGGACGAGGCTTCGTTCCCCACATGAGCCGTGCCGAATTCCGGCAGGTCTTCCCAGAAGAACTCGCGGCGATCGACGACTTTGCCTGCTCGCATGTGAAACAGGTTCACCGCGAGCATTCCATTTTCGTAGTGGTAGCCGAAGACGTCCGCATCGTCGCCTTCCACGCCGGCCATGCGCTGCTTCTCCTGCAGTTGCTCTACCGTGGAGATCAGGTCGCGATACTTCGCGGCCCGCTCGTACTCCTGCGAGGTGGCGGCTTCTTCCATGCGCTTCCGCAGCGAGCGGACCAGGTCGGTCTGGCGGCCTTCCAGGAAAAGCTTCACGTCGCGCACCGCTTCCTGATAGGTCTCGGGAGTAGTCAGACCCTCCACGCAAGGTCCGAGACATCTCCGGATGTAGTACTGCAGGCAGGGCCGCGGGTGAAAGCGGTTCAAGTCCACCTTGCAGGACGGGATCAGGAAGTGGCGATGAATCAGGTCGACGATGCGGTAGGCGAGGTTGGCAGGGAAGTACGGCCCGTAGTAGTTGCTGCCGTCTTTCCGCAGGCGGCGGGTCACGTAGACGCGGGGAAAGCGTTCCCCCAGCGTTAACTTCACGTAGGGATAGGTTTTGTCGTCGCGCAACAGTATGTTGAAGCGCGGCTTCCGCTGCTTGATGAGGTTGTTTTCAAGGGCGAGCGCTTCCTTGTTGTTGGCGACGACGATGTAGTCGACATCGACCGCCTCGCGCACCAGCGTCCCGGTCTTGGCATCGGTCCAGCGGCCTTCGTGGAAGTAGGACCCGACCCGGCTGCGCAGGTTCTTGGCCTTCCCGACGTAGATGACCTCCCCCTCGGCGTTCTTGTACAGGTACACGCCTGGGTCGGTCGGGATGGTGCGGATTTTCTGCAGGAGGTCCATGAATCCATCATTTTAGATGAGGCGCTCGACGGTTTTGTTCTGGGTGTGTTACATTATTGCCAAATGAGTAACACAATCACAATTCGGCTTTCAGACGAGCTGTTGGGCTGGCTTGAGAGGCTCTCCGAGCAAACGGGTCTGCCGATTGGCCGCTTGATTCGTCAGCAGTTGGAATCTGCGAAAGCAGCGAGTGGCCAGCAGCGTTTCCTGCGGCATGCCGGAGTTTTTAACGGTCCACCCGATCTATCCTCTCGAAAAGGCTATTCTCGGAAATGAAAGGAATTGCCGACACAGGATTCCTTGTGGCCTTCGCGAGCAAGGGCGACCGCCATCACAACTGGGCGATGGGCGTCGCTGGGCAGGTTACCGAACCCCTGCTAACCTGTGAGTCAGTTTTATCGGAAGTCGCGTTTCATTTGGGGTCGAGTTCTTACGTGCTGTCCCTCATGGCAGATCAGATGATCCGGCTAGCTTTCGAAGTAAATCGCCATGTCGATGCGCTGCGCGATTTGGCCGAGCGCTACACAGATAGAAATCCCGACTTCGCGGATATTTGCTTAATTCGAATGAGTGAGGTATTTCCGCGACATTCGGTGATCACCACCGACGAAGCCGACTTCCGCGTTTATCGGAGAAACAAACGGGACGCCATTCCCCTTCTCTGTCCACCAAGGTCATAAAGAATCAGCTACCTCCACATGAGTTACCGTATAAAATTTCTATCCCCAGTGTTTCCTTTGCGCTATGCGGGGTCGAGGTTAACTATTTGCATCGTCCCGCAACATCCTGCGGTACAATAGCTTAAGGGTGAGGTCCCGATTTTCGCGACTTGGCATGACCCGTGCATTAGTGCTGTGCGGGACGCGAAAGTTCATGGCCCCAGGGACTTAAGAAAACAGTTTCCAGGTTGCACCGAAGAGGAAGGAGCCCTCTAACATATGACTCGCACTTCGTTAACACTTCTCTTAGCGACCAGCATGGTCGCCTCTGTGGGATGCGCCAGCAAGAACTACGTGCGCAATGAAACCACGCCGCTCATTAACAAAACCAATGAGCTCGATGATTTGACCGCCAAGAATACCAAGGACATCAAGGACGTTGACGCCCGGGCACAGGCTGGCATCCAGGCCGTGCAGACGAAGGCTACTGAAGTCGACCAGAAGGCACTGGCTGCCGGACAGACCGCCGATCAGGCCCAGACAACGGCCAATGCCGCCACCAAGCGCGTGGACGTGCTGACCAACACCGTCGCCAACCTCGACAACTATCGCCCGGTCGCCGAAACCTCCGTGCACTTCGGCTTCGACAAGGACAATCTGACCAAGAAGGCCAAGGAAGCCTTGGACCAGCTTGCCACCGATGTCCCGAACACCAAGGGCTACATCGTAACGGTCGAAGGTGGAACGGATTCCGTTGGTCCGTCCGACTACAACTACGATCTCAGCCAGAGGCGCGCCAACGCGGTGATTCAGTACCTGGCATCGCAGCACAACATTCCAGCGCACAAGATTTACTTGATCGGCCTCGGCAAGGATAAGCCGGCGGATTCGAACAAGACCTCGGAAGGGCGCGCGAAGAACCGTCGCGTGGATGTTCGCCTGATGACCAACACGCAGGGCGACAACAACGCGACCCCGGCGCAGCCTGCTGCCCCTAGCGCGAGCACGCAGCCGCCTCCGAGCATGTAAACAGTTTTCCCTCCTCCCCGGAGGACTTCGCCATTGTGCCTCGGTTGTAACGTCGCCGTCCCGGCGGCTGTAGGGAGGGGCGTCTCGCCCGCCAATGCCGGCAGGATGCCGGCGCTACACCAGTGGAGTTAAAATATAAGACGATGTTTCGTATCGGCACGGTTTTCGTCTTCACTCTGTTTCTGTCGGCTGCGCTGGCGCAGCAAAGCTCTACGCGACCCAAGCTTCCGCCTCCCAACCAGCCGCCACCTCGTTCCGATCAGAATACGGTACCTGCGGACAAGTCCCACGCATCGATTCAGAACGAGGAAAGCTCCAGCAAAGAGAATCCGCCGGATCTGACTCCTCCTTCCGACGATGCCAAGACTCATCCGGACAGCGGTGCGGCCTTGCACGAAGCCGAGGACGCGGCCGGGCTGCACGAAGGCGACGAGATCGGTGGTGTGCAGGAGTTCAAGCCGTGGAATCCGCACAAGGCCGAAAAGGATGTGGAGGTGGGCGACTTTTATTTCAAGCGCAAGAACTATCGCGCCGCCCTCGACCGCTACCGGGAGGCGTTGATCTACAAGAATGACGATGCGGTGGCGACGTTCCGCCTGGCGGTTTGTCAGGAGAAACTCGGCGATAACGACGAAGCTCGCAAGGCCTATGAGGCATACCTGAAAATCCTGCCCCACGGGCCCTTCGCCGGGGAGGCGCAGCAGGCGCTGACACGTTTAAAGGCGCAGGATTCTCAGTCGGCCGCTCCGAGCAAGGATCCGGCTCAGCAATAGAGCGAGTCCCAGGTTAGCGTCAAAAAACGGACGCGAACCTGGGGCACCGTCGCCGCAACTAGGACTTTTCTATGCGGATGAACTCTCCACTGGTCGCGTTCACCGCGATCTTCAGCTTGTAATCATCGCGGCTGTTGCCGTAGATCACGTGATAGACGAGTTCATTGGCGACCACGTCCCATTCCAGAATGTAGAGAACCGGCGTATCCGCGGACTTGGCGAGCACCTTGTCACCGCCATGTTGCTGGGCGACTTCGTACGCTTTGTCGGAGTCGATTTTCAGGAACGCAATATCAAAGGCGTGGGTGGAGGCGTTGTTCGGGTTGTAGGTGTCTTGCAAGCCGGGATTGACGCCGCGATCGGGATCTGAACCCGACCATACGTAAGGTTTGGTAGCCCGCATGGTGGCGGAGGCAAACGATGCGCGCCAGACGGCCGACTTGCCGTCGCGGCCCTTCGAGTCCGCGTTGGGCACGGATTCGAGCCGGTACGGGCGTGCGTCGGGAGCCCAGCCATGCGCGGAAATGTAAAGCTTTTGCAGGCCGCTGCGAGCGGTCAGCAACTCCGCGGGCTTGGGCTGCGGCTTTTCCGCGGGTTTGGGTGGCTCGGACGTACATGCCGTGAGCAGCGCCAGAGCGAACATCGCCATGAGCAGCTTCTTCATCGCTACCGTCCTGTAGTAAGTTTTCAATGCTGGAATGCTGCGCCACATTCTAAACGAAGGAGCATAGCTCGCCATGGATTTCTACCTGCAGAGACTCCAGAATGCTATCTCCTCGGCGACCGCGGGCATGAACGCCGAGAAGCTCGCCCTTCGTCCGGGTGCGGATAAGTGGTGCGTGGCGGAAATTCTCGAGCACCTGTATCTGACCTATACGGGCACCATCAAGGGCTTTGAAAAGTGCCTGCAGGCAGGCAAACCCCTGGCTCGGGTTCCGACGCTGCAAGATCGCATGCGGACGATGGTCGTGGTCAAGCTTGCACACATGCCGGAAGGCCGGAAAGCGCCGCCGAATGCTATGCCGCGCGGGCTTCCGCCGGAGCGCGTTCTGGCAGAGGTGGTCGAGAAGATTGCTGCCATGGACGCCATCATTACGGAAGCCGAGAGCAAATTCGGCAGTGAACTCCGGCTGCTCGATCACCCGATTCTCGGACCGCTGCAGGCCAAGGAGTGGCGAAAATTCCATTGGGTCCACGGGCGGCACCATCTGAAACAAATGCAGCGCCTGCAGAGTAAGCCGCTTAAGAGCCAGGCTGCGAGCTTCGAGCTATGAGCTGAGCGAGCCGAAATTGAATGGCCCGCTCGCAGCTCGAAGCTCTCGAGCTTCTTTAAAAGTAACGATCATTCCTATTGAAAAGTGTCGTTTGACATCGCGGCCATCCGTGGCTACTTTGAAGCATGAGTACCAACTCACTGCCCAACGACCTGGATATTGATTTTCTGCACGATATCAGCAGCCGCATTGCTGCGGACGATCCACTTCATCAGGACCTTGAACGCATCATCGAATTTGCGTCCGCCGTGGTGCAGTGCGACTCCTGCTTTGTCTATGTGCGCGAAGGCGACGACCTGGTTCTGCGCGCTTCCAAGAATCCGCATGGAGAAGTGGTTGATCGCCTGAAACTGCGCGTGGGGCAGGGCATCACGGGCTGGGTTGCCGAACATCGCGAGCCGGTAGTGGTCGCGCAGAACGCCTCCCAGGATGCGCGCTTCAAAGCCTTTCATGAACTTCCTGAAGATAACTACGAAGCTTTTCTTTCCGTGCCGATTTTGTCACGTGGCCGGGTCGTCGGCGTGATTAACCTGCAACACCGCGAGCCTCACAGTTACACTCGGCGGCAGGTGCGATTGATTTCCATGATCGGCTTTCTGGTGGGCGGTGAAATCGAGATGGCGCGGCTGGAGGTAGAGAACTCGCAACTCCAGCATCAACTGGAGACGCGCAAGCTGCTGGAGCGCGCCAAGGGCATTCTTCAGCGCGATCTTGGCCTGGATGAAGAGCAGGCGTATCTGACCCTGCAGAGGCAGGCGCGGCAGAAACGGAAGACGCTGAAAGAGATTGCCGAAGCTGTAGTGCTGGGGGAGGAAATTCGCCGTTCTGGAACGAATTGACGTCCTGCATGCCTGACGCCCCACCGGGTGTTTTAGTCGTGAGCGTCTGTCCCGCAGCCGAGCGCGCTTTCGCGGATGCATCCCCCACCCGGGTCTGGTCCGTAATCCAGTTCACTTCCCAGGTCTTGCCTCCATCGTCGGAGAACGACTGCTCAAAGTGCGGCATACTCGTGTTGGTGTTCGACCAGATAAAGCGAATGTAAATTAATTTGCGGAACTCAAGAGATGGCTGAAAACGGCTGCTCGGCGACATTCACGACCTCAGCGGCTTTAAGCCGAGTTGAGTCTGCGGCTGTTCCAGGCCGGCTGAAAGGCGCCCCTTAGCACACAACTCCAAGCAGGTTGCTGCACGGATCTGGTTCAGCTGCGAAGTGCGGATCCGGTCTTGTCTGAGACCTGAGTCGGTGTTCTCACTCTCGCTAACAGGAACGATGGTATGCCTCTGTCGGCCTTCGCGGCTTTGGGCTCGATCTGCCTCACGATGGAATCGGCGCAATCTCGTCCCAATTTTTCCAACTTCTGCTGATGCGTCGCCAACATCGGCTCCCAGAGGTTCACCGGCAAATCCACGAAGACGGTCGGAAATCCAGCCGGGAGAGGCGGCTTCGTTTGTACGGTGATGATGCCTTCCACGCCGCGCTGCCGGAGCGGGGTGAAGTGATTCTGCACCCAGTCGGGGGAATCGGCATAGGTGGCGATGAGCAGGCAATATCCCTTGCGGCGCAGATACTCTTCGGCGCCGGCCACGATGCGTGCGGCGGGGGCGTGCCCGATGTCGGGCGCGAGCAATGCGACCGTGTAGGTTCGCTTGGTACGCAGCGAGCGTGCGGAGTAGTTGGGACGGTAATTGAGTTGCTGAGCCGCTCGCCTTACACGATCGCGAGTGTGCTGCGGGATAGAGCGTCCGGCAGCCGAGTTGTTCAGGATGGCAGAAACGGAACAAGGTGCGAGGCCGACGCGTTCGGCGACCGTGCGCAGTGTGACTGTCTCTACTGCCCATGCAGTGTGTCTGGAAGTTCTCGACATAAATTCTCCTGAGGACCGGCCGCTGCCGGAAGTAGATAGACGGTACGGTTGCCCGCGGGCGTTGCCATTGTGGGCGCCCGCAGGCAGAACGCGTTCAGGGATGAGACAGGGACGCGAGTTTGGCAGGATGCAGGTTTGCATTCTGAGCAACTTCGGGCCTTTTGGCAGGCGGGGCGAAATGCAGTTCTTCGCCATCAAGACTGAGCACCATGGAGGACACGAACCACTCGCCTCCCTGGTTCCGCAGCAGTAACTGGGTTTTCTCGGGCGCCTCGACGGTGGAGATTGACGATGCCATCACGATCGCACCGCGCTTACCGTTCGCGCTTCGTAGCAAGACGGTTTCCCCCGCGCGATGCTCGACCGAATAGCTGTATTCGCCCGGCGCAAGCGAAGCGCCGCCCCATTGCACTTCATGGGACAGCACAAATTTTCCACTGGCATCCTGGGCGAGTGCCGATGCCGGAAACAAACTCAAGGCACTCACTCCGGCCAGCAGTAGCTTCTTCCACGAACTCTTGATCCATCGCATCACTGAGCCTCCTCAAAGTCGATGCACGTGTGCACGAGCCGGAAAAGCTCGCGACATCGTGCCGGTTGTCGGTGAGACGACGAGGTCAGAAATTGCAGCGGAACGGGCGGAAACCCCGAAACACGTAGTTCACAGGATCCCCCAGCTACGTTGCAGGAAGGATGCAGCTACTATCGCGGAGCACACGTTTGAAGTCCAATCAAAAAAATCTATGCGCGCCATCGCGCACGGGGAAATGCAGGGCGGCACTTGTTTTGCAGAAAGAAAGAGCCTCTCGCCTGTGACCGAGAGGCTCGTAGTCTTTATGAAAGCAACGAGGCGTTAGTCGCGCATGGAAGAAGGCACGTTGGCTTTACGAGCCTGCTCCTGCAAATCCTCGAGCTGCTTTTTCGCGTCGTCGAGCTTTTTCTGCTTGTCCGCGATCTGCTCCTTAAATTGCGCGTCTTCTTTATCCCATGAACTGGCGTTGCGCAGACGATTGCCGGCGTCCGCGTAAAAGGCGGCTGCGCGCAGACGGTACTCGCGATTTGTCAGATCCAGTTCGCGAGCCAAAGTGTCGATCTGGGTTTGTTGGGTCTGAATCTTGGCCTGCCAGTCTTTGAACATCTTCTGCTTCTGGGCTACCTCATCCTCGGCAGGCTTCTTCTCTGCCTCTGCGGTTTGTCTTGCGGCGGAATCAGGCGGCTTCGCACCACCCGACGAGGGGGACGAAGTTTTTGCCTCACCGTCAGGTGCAGCAGTCTCGCTGCTGGTCGCTGGGGCGCTGGCATCGCCGCTCTCGGCGGGCGCCTGTCCTACCACCGATAGCTTGTCGGCCCTGGGCAGGTTGTCATTATCGAAGCTCTTGGCGGCGGGCGCCTGGTGATCTTTCTGTTTGCGAGCCTGACGGGCGTAGTCGCCCAAGGGCGCGTTCTGCGCCATCGCCAATGCCCCGAATAGTGTGGCTACGAAAACTCCGATGGTTGCTACCAGTGTGATGCGCTTCATGTTGATTTTCCTCAAATGTGGCCGCGACAACAATGCGGACCTTTCCTACGAATATTTTCCTGCGGCTTGCGCCTTCTTGCTTTCCGCTAAAAAACCGCCAATGGTCTGGTCCAGGTGCTTGGCTTCGGCCGCAATGTCAGCGGCCAGTTGCGTCGCCAATTCCGGATCGCGATTACGCGCCAGTTGCTGAGCGTAGCCGGAAATTGTGATCAGGGAAGTGCGCAGCGCAAGGGCCATCTCGGCCGACAGGTCGCCGCGCAACTCGATTTGTCTGCGGATATTCGCGATCTCGGTTCGATCGTTGATCACGCAGGTGACGCCCAGAACCGATCCGTCCGCTCCCAGGACGCGTGAGGCCATCACTTCAAGAAAGCGAGTTTCCCCGCTCGGGGTCTGATGTTCCGCCTCGACGCTGGGCAGAAGCATGCCGTCCCTCAAAACTGCATTGACGCTTGCGGCCAGGGTTTGACTGGAATCATTTGGTGCTGCGGTCAGCGAAGTCTGGCGAAAGATGGTCTCCGCATCCATGCCGACCGGCGAAGCGATTCCGAGAATGCTCTTGGAGGACTGGTTCGCCTGCCGGACCAGCCCGTTCGGACCGAAAAACAAAACACCGCACGAGAGATTCGACAAAACGGCAGCGCTGATGTTCTCGGAACTCCTGGCCCGTCGATGTTCCTCTTCCCGCAGAACCGCCAATTCATGCTTTTGCTGTTTCAATTGCTGGATGACCGCATGGTACGCATGCAAGGGAAGTTGCTCGGGGGTGGCCGCGATGGCGGGGATGGCGTCCTGCTCGCCCATACTCCTTCGCAGCCGCCGCATGATGAGCGCTGCCACTACAAACGCAAATGCCGAGGCAAACAGCAGCAACGCCATCTTGAGAAAGATTGGATTGGTCAGCAACTTCACAGCAGCCTCCAGTACCAATCGAGGAACTGCTTGCCGAAGAAGAATGCGAGCATCGCCATGCTGCCCAGAAAGACTCCGAAAGGCATCTCGTAATGCCGGTACATTGTTTGCGCGGAGTGCCAGGCGCGCTGGCGGGCGTCATGAAGCGTCAAGTGGCGCCGCTCGACAAATCGGCGCGTGCGCTTTACCCAGACCATCAAAATCGTGCTCACGCCGAAAATCGAGCCGGCAATCGACGCCGCGAAGATCGTAAACACTGTGAGCTTCACTCCGAGAAACGATCCGATCATCGCCATGAGCTTGACGTCGCCGAAGCCCATGCCTTCAATTCCACGCGCCCGCAAGTAGATCGCGCCCGCGCCATAGATGAATGACGCGCCCACCGCCGCTCCCAGCAGCGAATCTGCCAGCGAGAGCAAGCGCGAGGAAATGTCGGAACTCACCGGCAGGGATACCGGGAGAAATTGCGCTGCCAGATCATTCACGGGGACGAACAGGCTGAAGACAATGCCCAGGCCCAGGCCGGTCAAAGTCATCTTGTCGGGCAGCAGTTTGGTTTCGGCATCGGTGAAGATGAGGCCCAGCAGCAGGAAGGCGAGCGTCCAATATTTAAGCGTGGCCAGCGTCATTCCAAACTGCCACGAGCAGGCGAGAAACAGGGCCGCCGTGAGAACTTCGATCAGCAGATATCTGGGCGAAATGGGAGCCTTACATTTGCGGCAGCGGCCGCGCAAAAGCAGCCAGCTCAAAACCGGCACGTTGTCGTAAAAGGCGATTGGCTGCTTGCAGTTCGGGCACGCCGACCAGCGTGGGTTCAGCACCGACATGCCGCGCGGCAGCCGGTAGATACACACGTTCAGGAAGCTGCCCAACGCCAGCCCCAGAACCACGCTCGCCGTTGCCAGAAAAGGATCCACCGTGCCCTTATTTAAGAACGCTTTCTTGTGACAGTTGTGCTTCGATTATACGGTCCATCGCGCACGCGCTCCCCGGCACCGAAGTCACTGTACTTCTGGAGTGGGATGGCTGTAAAGGGCTACGAACTAAGGATTTAGACGGCCAGTAACACGCACCGAATTTACCGGCCCCGCCTGAACAGCTCTTTTTAAACTTGTCATTCCGACGCCGAACGCGCCGCGTACTCGATCTGAGTATGTGGTATGCGCGGGGTGGTTCAACTACCGCGTCCAGCACCCGCTGATGCGTGCCGTGGCGCGGCAGATTCCTGCGCCGCATTAGGCTTCGG
>QIAH01000537.1 GCA_003225465.1 Acidobacteriota bacterium
GGGCGTAATTCCCGTGGCAGGATTCGAACCTGCGACCACCCGCGTCAGATGCGAAGCAACCCTTGTCTTCACCACCGGCCGTATTTCGCGATATCTGCTCCCCTTGTTGTCGCCGGGGAACGCTCGAAAGAGTTCGAGGCCGATCTTTTCAGGTACCTGTTACTTCGAGGCTACGCCCCCGTCCCGGAAACTCAGCAACTCGGCGAGGGCGCCTGCGCCACATATTCTTTATGGCCAGGGAACAGCAGGTCACGGCAGGGCTTGCGCCCAGAGGACTCGAACCTCACAACTCACTTATGTGAGCTGCTCGCCAAAGAAGTATCCGTGACCAATCACCACTGGCCCTGTGTAGTTAGGCTGGGGGAATATACGGCGGCGGCGTGTCGAGTACCAGTCGAAGGAACCGCAGCCTACGCCACCCAGCGTGTTTTGGGTTACTTGGATTGCGTGAGAGGGAAGTTAGTAACTGACGTTACTAAACGACGCCCACATGCAACCCAAGCCGTCTAGCGGCCGGCATTGCGTTGGTGCGATATGTGTTTCGGTTCGCAGCAATGAGGCGTCCTTTCTTCAAAAGATATCTGAAGATGACATGACTTTGAAAATTGCGCAAGGGGGAAAATGAAAATTGTTGTAAGAATTTTGTATGGAGTTGATTGTCTGGAACTCGATAACACACAAACAATGGTGTGACGGGACTTAGCAACGCGCTCTCGGATTCCGAGCGAAGGGATGTGGGCGATGCTGCGCTTGCTGTGCGCTGAGTGACGACCCGGAGTTCGAATCGCTCGAGACCCGGTCCGGACCAAAAGTGTTACCTATGTAGCTGGTACGTTCTGTTACCCATGTGTCCGGGCTGGACCCAGCACGGCTGGAGGCCCCGGGCGGAGTCGAACCGCCGACCTGCGGTTTAGGAAACCGTCGCTCTATCCATCTGAGCTACGGGGCCTCGCTGACCTGGCTCCATTATCGCACGGCATTTAGAAAGCACGGATACGCCAACTCTTTGATTTATCGCAGTGACGCTGGGATTTATCGCAGTGACGCTGGCAATTCCAGCTTCCACTCAGGTGCGCTCTTGTGCTCGGACCCGCTCCGAACTGGCGGATTATCCGCCGCGATACTGGCCTTCGCTGCGGGTCACTGTTAAAGCGCGTCATTTTGGATTTCAACTTGCTTCCCAACGGACGTTCCACAAGCGCTTGTAATCAGATTGTTTAGCACAAATTCTTGACCCCTTCTGGGTAGGTGTTGTGGCCTCCTGATAGAGTGACGTTCGGACACGGACTGCCGGTACTTTGTTCCCGCGACCAGACTCCCTGAAACTAGTTCCCTGATTGCGAGGCACGGCAACCTGCCTCGTCCCCCGCGCACACCACGGTTGCCCATGGAGGGGAACTAGCAATGAAGTCTCGAATCATTCTGGGAGTTGTGTTGGTCGCTTCAGTCGCGTATGCAAAAGATGTGAAGCCGCGGCAGTACGGGAAATTATTGCAGATGGAATCGGTGGCTTGCGGCGTCGACGAGAATAGCGGCAAGAGCCTTGCCGGGGAATTGATCGGCACGGACTCGGCTCACAAGAAAACCCATGAACTGCTGTGCCAGGAATATGTCCTGCAGGCCGAGCGGGTGATTTACCGAATTCGCCCACGCGATGAAAAACATCCCGTGCTGCTTCCGGTTGGCGAACAGGCGCAGTTTCGCATGCAGAAAGACAAGATGATTCTGCGGGTGGAGGACCTGGACGATAAGGACCGCGAATATACCGTGGTATCGATGACGCCGCGCGAGGACTCCAGCCCGGACAAGGCGTCGTTGAAGTAGCCCGCTGTTTGGCCATACGTGCCGGGTTCGTTCAAGGCTTCACGCCTGTCGCAACGATGTCCCGGCACGCAGTGGTGCCCTGATCGAGTTCATACGTACATTGAAAGCGGAATCCTTGCGGGTCATGGGCGCCATAGCCCCACACGCGGATCGTCAACCCGCTGCCCTCGATGCGCGAGACCTCCAGAAAAGCGTGGTCATTGCGCTCGAGCTGGACGCGACGTTCTTCGGGAATACGCGCGGCGAGGCTCGGCTTATCGAGGACCAGGTATTCGTCCGGCCGGTCGATGCGAAACACGAGTGCGCGGGCTGTCTTCTTGCTCACATAATCGGTCACGATGAGGAAATTGTTTCCTGACCACGCGACGCCGACTCGACCGACGTAGTGGTAGAGCTCGCGCGCGGAGCCGTCAGTCGTATTTTGCAGGATGAGCGAGCGGAAAAGGCCGCTGAACTCGTGCGGGCGAGGCGCATAGTCGACACTGCGAATC
>QIAH01000538.1:0-483 GCA_003225465.1 Acidobacteriota bacterium
GGAGATCAGCCACTTCAACCAGTTCTTTGCCCTCTTTGACGAAGCTACCCAGTTGGTCGGATACCCGGGGCGTGGTTACAACCCCCGCAACGGGGGATTTCAGCTCCAGTTCAGCAGCTTCTGATGCAGCCGAACGTGCTTCTTGCACGGCTTGATCGCGTCGGGCCAAAGCCGCACCTAACCCTGAGAAAGCGGATTCCGCTGCATGCACCTCGGTTGCAGCCCGCTGCAACCCAGCTTCCGTTTCAGCTTGCACGGACGCTAAGGACAGGTTGCGTAATTGCACCACAGGTTCGCCCGGGGAAACGGTCTGGCCTTCGTCGACATAAACGTTGGTGACCCTGCCGCTGACTTGGGTTCGGATGACCGCGCGGTCCGCCGCCTCGAGAATGAAGCGGCCGGCAATGGAGTCGCGCCACAACGGGAGTGCCAGAACGACCGCGGTCCCCACAAGCACCCATCGCCACTGACGCGACCGGACCC
>QIAH01000538.1:500-2880 GCA_003225465.1 Acidobacteriota bacterium
ATGCGGTCCTTCTTGTCTAAATAAACGAATTTCATAAAGTTCACCAAGGTCCTTATTCGCGAACGGAAAATGAGCGCGCCGGTCGCCAATTCCGGAACAAAGGACCATTCTGGATTGAAGTGGCGGAAGACGTTTCCCACGAAGCGCGCCAGAATGTAAAGCACCGTATAGCTGTAAAGACCAGAGGCGATGGCGTAAAAAGCAAAACCCAAGCGCCTTTTTTTCGGGACGTAAGGTACTTCGACCGGGAGCCTCCAGATGTGCCTCTTCACCCATGCCGAAACATAAGCGGCGGAGTTCTCCTTTAGATCCAGGATGCCGATAATGTCGCAAAGAATATGGTATCCATCCAACTTCATCAGCGGATTCCAATTCACCAAGACAGTCGCGATTCCGGTCATCAGGACCAACACGTACGCAAAATCGTGCAGGGCAGTGCCTGGCGGAGTCCCCCACCATACGACGGTTGCGACCGCGCACAGGTAAAGTTCCGACCACACTCCTGCGACTGTGATCAGCACGCGTTCCCATGGCAGACAACGCACCACCCCCTGGGTGGTATCGGTGAAAAAAGCTGGCGTCAGGTATACCAGGGCGAAGCCCATCTCATTCACGGGCGCTCCGAAATGCCGGCAGGTGACGCCGTGCGCTGTTTCATGGATCGCCGCCAAAACCAGCGTGATGCCCCAGAAGGCCGCAAGATCGAGCCAGCTCTTGTCGGCAAAGTTGAAAAACTGCAGCGTGTCACGACCTACTTCGCCCCAGTGGGACACAAAGATGACGAGGGTTATGGCAAATGCACACAGAGTCAGAAGTGTGAACCACCAAGTGAAAATGAAGCTGAGCTTTCGACTCAGCCAGATTAAGAAAGGGTCGGGATTGAAAGCCGGAAACTTGATGAATGCCAAGTCACTCCATCTGCTCTTCTTCTTTTTGAGAGCTTCCCGCCGCTCATCCGCAGACTGCATCAGGTAGGCAATATTCTTTTCCTGCGGTGTCTTGTACCAGAACTCGACCGATTCCAGGTCATCCGCAATTTCATGCAGTTCGTCGAGAGAAATTGGTGTACCCGTGTCCTGAAAATAGGCTTCCGCCACTTGGTCGTAGGTTCGCTGACCCGTGAAGAAGCTCACCACTTTCCAGGTATGAGGAGACAGAGTAAAGAAGGCATCCACTCCGGGCACATAGATACGCACCGCAGGACGGCCATCCACAATGTGTTCCCTGTGCACAACCTCGGGATGCAGGCGCGGACAACTCTGCGCGATCAATCGCGCCGGGATCTCCGGCAATGCAACATCGAGCGCACGCGTGAGATTCATGGCCGATTTTCAATGCTAAGAATTGCGCTCATGCCTGGGCGCAAGTGACCCACCGGGCCAATCACCTCGACCAATCCATCGAATGTCCCGCTGGTGGGATCAACCACTGGGCTGAGTTCGATGACTTTGGCCGTGCGTTCCTCGCCGGGGAAATCGGGAATGGCGAGGGGGAGTTGCTGTCCACGCTTGACGGTTCCAAGATATTTTTCAGGCAGGGTAAAACGCATGCGCAAAGGCGCCTCGGCCGTGACCCAAAACAAACGATCGCTTCTGGCAACCTGCTGGCCCTCTCGCACATAACGGCGGGCAACGATTCCTGCGAACGGCGAACGGATACGGGTCTTTTCCAGTTCCAGTTCCAGGGACCGCTCCACTTCTTTGTAGTTGACGAGCAATTGCTGGACGCGCTGCACGTCCCACTGGTCAGCTTCTGCCTTGAACTTGACATGCTCCCACTGTTCGCGCGTGATCAGCTGAGCATCGTACATTTTCTGAGCGCGACTGAAGTCGGCTTCCAGGACTCGCGCTTCCGCCTGCCAGTTCTTGAGGTCGGCATCGGTGCTGCGTGTCTTTGCGCGAGCCGCCTCGAGGTCCGCTTCGAGTTGCCGATCGTCGAGCTGCGCCAGAAGATCTCCGGTTCGAACATGGGCTCCGGTTTCAGACAGGAGCTTCACCACGATCCCTTCGCGTTGTGCCAGGACATCCAGTTGGTGTTCCACGATGAGTGGGCCGGAGACAGTGAGAGTACCGGAGGCGATGTTGGTCTTTTGGTTCGATGGGGCAGGGTTCGTCGAAGCCGAAGACGCGGGAGCGGCAGCCACAGTTGGCGTGCCCTGATCGGCACACGCGGTCAGCATCATCAGCGCAGCGGCCAGCAGAAAGAAAACGTAAGGCTTTGGTTTGCTCATTACACTTGTTCTCAAATTCCAAACCAGGTCCACATTTTTGAGTAAAGCCACAACCACGGCCGGCGGAACAGAGCGTAGCCAGCCGGATACCAGCCCACGCGCACCTTGCTGCGGCCTTCCATGCCGGCGCGAATCGTTCCGTCCTGATTC
>QIAH01000539.1 GCA_003225465.1 Acidobacteriota bacterium
CTCTCGATCGGCTTCGGCGTTTTGGTTTTGACAGGCTGGGCGTTTCACATCCAGGGCATCACAACAATTGTGCCTCACCAAGTAGAACAATTTAGATTGATAGTCGTCGTTGCACAAAAGAATGACGGGACGGACTTGCCGCCGTCGGCAAGCGACGGACAGTGAAAGTGCACGCGAATCGCGCCCCCCGGTGCGATTCCGCGTGCACAACCGCCATCCTCGGTTAAGGTAGGCGAAGCTATGGTTGGTCGGCCCGGAAAAAGTAGTAGTCGGCCGTGTAAGGTACGAGTTGCGTCTGACCCACCGCGCAGGCGCTAGTGGGAACAGCGCCTCCCCGGGTATTTAAACGCTGGATAAAGGTGGCTTTGGCCAGGAGGTTGCCGCCCGTGGGCCCCTTGGCGTTCCCGACCGACTGCAACAACAGGCATTGAATCGAGCCGGAATTCGGGCAACTCTCGGCGTCGGACCCGGCGTCGATTCCGTTCACCTTCACCATCCACACCCGGCTGCTATCGAGAGAACTCTGCCAGGTCGCGTTCCCACTGAGAGGAACCTGGACGTCAGGTTTGGGGTTTGCATTGATGCTCTGGAAGTGAGTGATGATCTGAAACTGCTGCCCGAAGAGATCCGAAAAGAGGGTGGCTTCAGGGCGAGCGGATGGGTTCCACGCTGTGCCGCCAGTGCTCGTGGGCAGGCAGGTATAGCCCTGCGAACCGAAAGCGTGGCCGACGAGGTATGCAGAGTTCCCTGCCGGTACTGCGATGGTGCTAGGGGTGACCGGGGGCGTGACTTGCGCCGCCGCGAGCGAGACCGTGCCGCGCAGTCGCGCAAAGTTATTGGTGCTCTGACTAACCTTGTAACTCATTTCTTTTTTCTCCAGTTCTTGTGCTTACTCAGGAATGTCTTGCAGTTAAAGTTGTTGACACACACAATTAGTTGGAGAGCTTGTTTTGTCACCGCTTGCAAGCAAAACAGTCTTACTTGATTCTGATTGTGAGTGTCTCTACGAAACTGTTATTTCAAAGCCGTTAATCGGCCTCATTAGACATCACGAGATCTGGCGAGGATTTGCTTTTCGAGAAAGCAGGATTTGTTAGGCAGGGAAAAATTGCGAGTGAAGGGAGGGAAAATCGTCGCGGGATTATCGTGTGCAACTTCAAAGAAGGAGATGAAGTAACGCAGCAACGCGTGCGTAGTGATGTGGGGCAGCCGTGTGTCTTCGAAGATCAGGGGCGGGAGTTCCACTGCACAAACGCAGTTATTGCCACACGGGCTCCGGAAAATTTCTCTCGGCGCCTAAAGGAGTCGGCGTTTGACTCAAATCACGATCTTTCATCGCGGAGTGGCAGACCATGCAGGATCGCTGCGTACGGTTTCCTTCCTGGGAAATCAGGGCGTACGTCAGGCCATGGACCGACCAGGTCACAGCCTTGTAGCCCTCAACAGTGGCGTAGTGGAATTTCACCTTCGCAAAATCGACCTCCACTCCCCCGGAAGCGACCGCCACCGAATCCGGTGCCACGATCAGGCTCACTAAGCCCGACTGCATCCGGTAAGCTACGTAAGCAGCGCTCCTGCCACCGACACGCATCAGCCGCGCGCCCTCCATACTGTAAGGCCGCTGTTCGCCAGGAATCGCTGGGGACGCGGGCAAGGCAGGAGAAAATTGCGCCCTCGACTGAACCCATTCATTAAGCACCTGCGGCGAGTCCGAGCGAACGTCGAGCGCAAGATCACCCTGAGCATGTTGACGATGAGCACTGACGGCGAATTCGGCAAATTTCGAACCTGACAGTGGCCTCTGCGATGACGGCGATCTCGTCGCAACGATTCCGACGACGAGTAGCAGGGCTAACGCCGGAACAAAGACCTTCCACTGCAGAACCAGCCGCCAGGCGAAGTAGGGCGATGAACGCGGCCGAACTAGCTCGCGTGGTGCTTTCACAACCGGCCTTGAGGGCGCGCTCAGTTCCGCCAGCAGTCTCTCTTCCTCAGGGGTCAGCTCTTCGTCAACAGCGGCGCGAAGCAGGGGACCGCAGTGATCGCACTGCGCTGCATGCATGATCAACTGATTCGCCTTCAGTTCCGGCCACACTCCCGCCGCAACCTCATGCCAGTCGACATCTTGACCCACAGTGCACTCAGCTCGCGACCCGGTATTCGATACCGCCGCATTAGGGGGCCGGTTCAACAGTCGCCGGTATTTCGCTACCTTGCCTTTGCAGGACGTGCATGAATCCACGTGACGCTCAGCCTCGCGAAGGACACCCGCAGAAAACCTGTGCAGATCTTTCTCGCTCTTCGCAGACGAGGGCACCAGAGCATCAAGCTCTTGGTCATCGATATGTTTATCGGGTGGGCGACCCATACCCAGAAACTCCATACAATCTAATTACGAGATCCCGCGGGAATTTGCTTTTGGCAGTAGCCTCCTTGGGATCAGAATCCGATCTGCCTCCAACGATCTGCTCTCGAATGCAATGTTTCAGCCGTTCAATGACGCTTCCGACCCCCTTCGTTCCCAATCCAATGGTCGGAAGGGAGGCAATTTCCTTGGTGCTCATGCCTTGCCGGAAGTAGAGCCAGAAAATCGTGCGGTCGCGCTCCTGCTCCGGCCCCGTCAAGCTACGCTTGAGGTGATCATCGACCTCATTCAAAAAGACTTTGTATGCGATTCTGTCTTCGCTCCCATCCACCCCGTTTCCCGCCTCCGGATCAACCTCGCTGGTGGAAACATGAGGTTGGTCGCCACCGGACGATTGACTATGGCCGTGCTTGAAATAGTCGTGCGCCGCATTGGAGGCAATTTTCTTCAAATACCCCAAAATTGCCTCAGGGTGCAGCACGGCAAAGTCCCGCAGCAGGCGGCAGCCGTCTTCCCAAAGCTTGAGGTAGGTGGCTTGCACCAGGTCCTCCACCAGCGCCCGCGAGGGCTCACCCCACAGAGAAGCCGTTCGCATAATGGTGAGGCTGATGGGCTTTCCCACTCGCAAAACGAACTCCTCCCAGGCCGCGTCATCACAAGGCCCGGCACAAAGACACACGACGTCTTTCAGAGAAAGAGACGAGTACCGCGTCGATCTGGAGACACCCGCCATATTGTTAAGGATTTTTCCAGCTCGTCCGAGTCGTGTGCTCCAAATTCGCACTTCGAAGACGGCTGGTATGGGATTGGATGACTTCGAATAGCCCCGGTTGTAAAAAGGTTGTCAACATTGCGCAACGCGCTCGACTTAGGGTCGGCTGCTCTGCTTAGACATCAAAAAGATAAATTCCCAGCCACGTCGCGGTTGCACAATCGGAGTTCGCGCGAAGCTGGGATTTCGCAGGGCCCGCAAGCAGCTTCGCCAAGGTCTGAATGTGGCGCTTGGCGTCGGGATTGAGGTGCTTATTATGAACCGGTGTTCTTGAGTGCGGGTAAGGTCCTT
>QIAH01000361.1 GCA_003225465.1 Acidobacteriota bacterium
GGGGAATGAACTGCTGTTGCGCCGGATCTCCGGTGGTGTCTTGCACGTTAAAGTTGTTTCGGTTGCCGCTCACCACCTGGAAAAACTGGTTGTAGCGCAATCCGATCGGCGGCATCCCCGGAATCGATCCCGGCCAAATCGAGTGAGGGAATAGTTCTTTGTTGGCAGGCGCTCCCAGTAGGACGGGAGGGATCTTGATGAAGCTCTCGTCATCCTTGGGGAACTTGAAACCTGCATCCTTGAAGGCCTTGCCAAAGTCGTTCAGCTTGGGGAAATCGAGGTGGCAGGTGCTGCAGGAGGTTCCGTACTGTCGTGAAAACGCCGGAATTGCCTGGCTGCTGCCTGTGAACACGACCAGCATGACCAGGGCGAACAGAACTACGAATACGCGACGGTGCGATAGCATCACATCGCCTCCTCACTCATGAATTTGAATGCGGTGTTGCCAAACCCTCATCTACAACGTGGTGGGATTCTCGGTGATGAGTGGGCTAAGCGGCTGTGGTAGGCGTCACGCTGGGTTGTGATGTGCGTCACATGGCAAACAGAGGCACGGCCGATTGCCGAGGACCACGGTGAACACCTCGACGTGCATGCCGAAAAGCGACACTTCCACTGGCCCGTCAGTGCCATTCACATCCTGAAACTCGAGAAGTAGATTCTTAGGCGAGCAGCACTTGGGGGAGGGCTGTTCGGGCGAGCGTCCCATGACTCTTTGAGTCTGGGACGTTTCGTTTTGCCGCGCCGCAACCCGGGTTCAGGTACCATAAAGAGAGCGCGGAAACGGCCCCTGATGAGCGGATAGTCTGAATGGAAAAGAAACGGATCGAGCGCTTCAAGAAACAGCTGCTGGAACGGCGCCAGGAACTCCTGAAGAGCATTGCCCAGACCCAGGAGGAAGGCCGGGCCATGCAGCACTCCTACGGTCCCGATGAAGGCGACCGTGCAAACAGTTCGCTCGACAAGGAACTTCTGTTTCAGCAGACCACGCATGCCCGCGGTTTGCTGGGAGGTATAGACGCGGCTTTGACGCGCATCGCTGACGGTACTTTTGGTCAATGCATGGTCTGCGAAGAGGAAATCGGCGCGAAGCGCCTCGAGGCCTTGCCCTGGACGCGTTACTGCATCTCTTGCCAGGAAAGTTCTGAGAAGAATCGCTAGGCGGGAAAATTTTTTTGCGGGAAAAATTAAAAGGCTGCGACTTTGGTTATGCTCCAGCTGCCTGCTCCTGCGAGGGAGCGCAACAACGTGGATGCATGTACCGTCGCAGCCCTTGATGCGATCACTGCTTTCGCAGTCCCAAACCCCAACTGCTCCTCGCAGAGCCGTCGGTTTTTTCAGGTCTGGTCGCGCTCCGAGTTGCCTCGGCTCGCTGATCACCCAGCTTACTTCGGACTGGCCAAGTTTTAATTTGGGCCAACCCTTTCAGCCGTCGACGTGAGTGAAAGTAAACGCCACGTTAAAAAATGTCAATGCCGCATTTCAGTGCAGCGTGTGGAAATTCCGGAGCAAAACTGCAGGATCGCAAGCGCCTGACTACCGGATGTTTATTCCGGAACTCAGGAGTTATTCCTTGTTTTCCACACACGATTCACAGCACTAAGCAAAATCCCTAGTAACTGAAGTGTTGCGGAATCAAGTAAATTTCTTGACTGCGCTCTTTTTTTTCAGCATCTTGATAGCAACAGATGTCGGACCTAGTCGCTTTTATCGATGGTGGGTCCCTGGGCAATCCGGGGTCGGCTGGCATTGGCGTTGTGATTAGTGATCCGCGTGGCGAAAAAATCCGTATCGCCAAGTGGATTGGGCGTCAGGACAATAATGTCGCCGAATACCTCGCGTTGCTCGAAGCGCTGCAATGCGCTGTGGCTCTGAAAGCGAGAGCCATTCACGTCTATTCCGATTCCGAAGTTGTCGTCCGACAAATGACCGGGCAATATCGTTGTCGAAGCCCGCGCCTCTACTCACTTCACTGGATCTGCCGCAAGCTCGTTCGCTCGCTGCGGTTCTCCATCTCTCACGTGCCGCGTGAAAGCAATGTCGAGGCCAATAATCTGGCCAGTTCCGCTGCCCGTGCCCGAAGACGGCTGTAAGCGCAGCTCAAATCGCTTCAGAAGCGATCTACAGGCAAACAGAAGCCTGGTTTGCTCGACCCTCGCGGCTCAAAGCTCAAAGCTCAAAGCGCTATAATCGCGGCCGTACATTCCGCCAAGGCGCAAAGGTCCAATGGCATCTCATCCGAGCGAGTGCGAGTTAGGCATGCACCGTAATATCTCCCGCCGAGACTTTTTGAATGGAATGGCGATCGGTGTAGGCGGCCTGCTGGCCGCAGACCCGCTTCTGCATGCCTGGATGAGCACGGAATTCGCGCCGGAGAAAGCTCCAGGCTACTATCCGCCAGCCTTGACCGGCATGCGCGGCAACCATGATGGAAGCTTCACCTACGCTCACCGTCTCCGCGATGGCGAAGCGTGGGACTCCGACGGCGCACCCACCAAGACTGGCGAGAGCTATGATTTGGTGATTGTTGGCGGCGGGATCAGCGGCTTGGCGGCTGCTCATTTTTATCGCAAGAGCGCCGGCGAAAGATCACGCATCCTGATTCTCGACAACCACGATGATTTCGGCGGCCACGCCAAGCGCAACGAGTTTCGCGCCGGCAATCGCATGCTGCTTTCCTACGGCGGAACTCAGTCCATTGAGAGTCCCGGACGCTATAGCGAGGTGGCCCGCGGCGTTCTTTCGGATCTCGGCATCGAGACGGAGCGCTTCCAAACCGCGTACGATCAAAAGCTCTACCGGAATCTGGGGACTGCCGTGTTCTTCGATCGCGAGACCTTTGGCGAGGACCGGATTGTGCCCGGACTCGGGACCACTCCCTGGCCTGAGTTTCTGGCAAAGGCGCCGCTCAGCGGCGAAGTTCGACGGGATATTGCGCGCCTCTACACCGAAAAAGTCGACTACTTACCCGGACTCTCCATTGCGCAGAAACGCGCGAAACTCCCCAAGATCAGTTACGCGGATTATCTGACCAAGATCTGCAAAGTCCATCCGGACGTCCTCAAATTCTTCCAGAGCTATACGAACGACTTGTTCGCAGTAGGCATCGATGCTGTCTCCGCGCTGGCCTGCTCTGAATCGAGCGACGACTACGGTGGTTACAGCTATGCAGGTTTCCTGGGGATGAATCTCGGAGACGAAGCGGAAAGGGAAGAGCCCTACATTTTCCATTTTCCTGACGGGAACGCCTCCATCGCTCGCCTGCTGGTGAGGTCCCTCATTCCCGGCACCATTCCCGGCCACACGATGGAAGACGTCGTCACGGCGCGAGCCGATTACAGCAGGCTCGATCAGGATGGTTCCCCGGTGCGGATTCGCCTGAACAGTACGGTGGTGCGCGTGGGGCATGTCGGCGCTGCGAATCCCGGAGCCAGGGAAGTCGAGATTGCGTACATGCGGGGCGGCCAGCTCGCGAGCGTTCGTGCCAGGAATTGTGTGCTGGCCTGTTACAACAGCATGATTCCGTATCTTTGCCCGGAGCTTCCCGACAAGCAGAAAGAAGCTCTCTCCTACCTGGTGAAGGCTCCGTTGGTTTATACCCACGTCGCTATAAAGAATTGGACTGCGTTCCAGAAATTAGGTGTGCATCAAATCGAAGCTCCCGGCAGCTTCCATACCTATGTTGCGCTCGATTTCCCGGTGACGCTCGGCGAATACAAATTTCCCAGCAATCCCGAGGAACCGATGGTGTTATTCATGCTGCGCACGCCCTGCAAGCCAGGCCTCTCGCAACGCGAGCAGCATCGTGCGGGCCGCGCAGAGCTTCTGCGCACGCCGTTCGCCGCATTCGAACGAAATATCCGCGATCAACTTGGCAGAATGCTGCCGGGATTCGATCCTGCTCGCGACATCGAAGGCATCACCGTGAACCGGTGGGCGCACGGCTACGCCTACGGATACAACTCGCTCTTCGACCCCGATTGGAGCGAGGAAGAGAAGCCTTGGGTCCTGGGGAGGAAGCCTTTCGGACACATCGCGATTGCCAACTCCGATGCCGGCGCCATTGCCTACACCGATTGCGCGATCGACCAAGCTCACCGGGCCGTATCGGAACTCATGAAGTCGTGAAGCGAACAAGTCCAGTAATGTTGAAATTCAATGCAAGTCTGACTCGGTGAGGTGCGGTATGAAGAAGTCAGTTCTTGTCAGCATTCTTCCGCTTTGTGCGTTGCTTTTGTCCTGTGTCTCCGACCACAAACCGGCGACCGCTGCGGCTCCAGTCGCTGCCACGGCCGCTGCTGCCCAGGCCGCAGCGAAGGCCGAGACTTTCGATCTCGTCGGGAGCGAATGGGTGTTGGAAGACCTCGCCGGCAGCGGCGTTGTGAGCGGGGTTCGAGCCACACTCTCTTTTCCGGAAGCCGGCAAAATTGCCGGGAACGGGTCGTGCAACCGCTTTTTCGGAGCATCCGAAATCGCCGGTACGTCGATAAAGTTTACCGGGCTCGGATCCGCCAGGATGGCTTGCCCGGAGCCCACCATGAATCAGGAGACGAAGTACCTGAACGCACTCCAGGCGGCAGAACGTTACGAATGGAAGGACCCGTACTTGCTCATCTACAGCAATGGCCTCGACAAGCCTCTGCGCTTCACACGCGCCTCGCCTGAAAATGCCAAGTGAATTTCAGCCGGGCGGTTGTAGAGAAGCCGTGTGACTCCTCCATGCGAGCTTTGTGCCCAAGCGCCTGCCCTGAGCGAAGTCGAAGGGGTGGAATTCCACTGCTGCCTTGTTCCCGGAACCGGTGGGTGCGAAGATATTTTGAGAGCGGTCAGCGCATGCGGTAGCGATCACGCTGCGCCGGGGGAAGGTTTGCATCTCAAAACAGAGCTTCAGGGATATCGACGGCCAGTAGCCGGGACGCAGCCGGAGTACTTGCATCCGGCTTACATCTCCTCGGTCAAGCGCGCCCCTACTCAGCCATTAGTCTCGATCCCACAGACCCTTTCCGAAGTGACCGGGCCACAATTCGGCGCGGATGATATCTCCCCGTGCATCTTCGATTTGACACGTCAACACAAAGGTGCGCCGCTAGGCGAGAGGATTATCGTCACCGGCCGCGTACTCGACGAAGATGCGCGGCCCATGGCACACACGCTGGTGGAAGTCTGGCAAGCCAACGCCGCTGGACGATATCTGCACACCATCGATCAGCACGATGCGCCACTCGATCCCAACTTCACCGGTTGTGGTCACACCTTGACCGACGCCGATGGCCATTACCGCTTCATCACGATCAAGCCCGGTTGCTACCCCTGGCGCAATCACCACAACGCATGGCGCCCGGCCCACATTCATTTCTCCCTGTTCGGTCCCGCGTTCGCGACCCGTCTGGTCACGCAGATGTACTTTCCCGGCGACCCGCTTCTCGCTTCTGATCCGATCTACAACTGCACGGCGGATGAGGAGGCGCGCAAGCGCCTCATTTCGGTGTTTGATTGGGATACCACCGTTCCTGAAACGGCGCTCGGCTATCGCTTCGATATTGTGCTGCGTGGGCGCGAGCAGACTCCCATGGAGGGAAGCGAGTGACACTGCGCGCGACCACCTCGCAAACCGTCGGTCCATTCTTCGATATCGGTCTCAGACGCCTCTGTTGCGCAGACCTGACCGGCCCAGGCGTTTCTGGAGAGAGGATCGCAATCGAGGGCCGCGTATTGGATGGCGACGGAATTCCCGTTCCCGACGCGGTTCTCGAGATTTGGCAAGCCAACGCTTACGGCAAATATGCGCACCCCGAAGACACTCAAGCCAAGCCCATCGAACCTGCATTCAAGGGATATGGACGTATTGCCACCGATGAACAGGGCCGGTTCCGAATCATCACCATTAAACCGGGGCCAGTTCCGGGACCGCGGGGAAGCATGCAGGCACCGCATCTGGAAGTCGCGGTGTTTATGCGGGGATTGCTCAAGCGCTTAGTGACCCGAATTTATTTTCCGGACGCCGCGTGCCACGCGAACGATCCCGTGCTTGCGCTCGTCGATCCGGAGCGCCGGCCCACCCTCATAGCGAAAGCCACGCCCGGCGACGCGGGCAGGTTAAATTGGGACGTCATTCTGCAAGGTCCCGAAGAGACTGTGTTTTTCGATTGCTAGAATCTCAGATGCGAAACTCATGAACTTGCTCGATCCACTGTTCGGCTCGGAAGCAGTTGACGCGATCTTTACCGACGATGTGCGCTTGCAGCGCATGCTCGATTTTGAATCCGCCCTGGCCCGAGCGGAAGCGCAGCTCGACATCATTCCGAGATCCGCTGCCGCTCCGATTGCGAGCCAGTGCCGCGCCGATCTCTTCGACACAGAGTCTCTCGCGCAAGCCGCGGTCAAGTCGGGCAACCTCGCCATCCCGATGGTCAGACAACTGACGGAACTCGTCGGGAAGCATGACAAGGAAGCCATGCGCTACGTGCACTGGGGCGCAACCAGCCAGGACGCGATCGATACCGGCCTCGTTCTGCAACTGCGCGATGGTTTCGATGCGATCGCTGCCGATTTGAATCGTCTGTGCGACGCCCTCGTTCAGCTTGCGTCCACCCATCGCACGACAGTAGTGCCAGCTCGAACCTGGCTGCAGCAAGCTGTTCCGACGACTTTCGGACTCAAAGCCGCAGGCTGGTTGGACGCGATGACCCGTCATCGAACTCGCCTTCAGGAACTGCGCGGGCGCGTTCTCGTTCTGCAGTTCGGCGGGGCCGCCGGCACTCTCGCCAGCCTCGGCCAGCGCGGGCTGGATGTTGCCAAGGCGCTCGCGAATGAGCTCAAACTGGATCTGCCCAATCTTCCCTGGCATGCTCATCGCGACCGGCTTGCCGAGGTTGCCACGTTTCTAGCGCTTCTCACCGGCACGCTGGGGAAAATTGCTCGCGACCTCGCCTTGCAGATGCAAACGGAAATCGCCGAGGTAAGCGAGCCAGCGGGAGAGGGCCGTGGAGGCTCCTCCACCATGCCGCACAAGCGCAATCCGGTTGCCTGCGCGGTCGTGTTATCAGCGGCGATGCGCGCGCCCGCCCTCGCCGCCACCATGCTCACTGCGATGTCCCAAGAACACGAACGAGGACTGGGTGGATGGCATGCCGAATGGGAGACCCTGCCCGACCTGTTTCGATTGAGCGCTGGCGCGTTGCATCGCATGCTGGGAATCTTCGTCGGCCTGGAAGTCGATACCAATCGAATGCTCCAGAACCTGGAGATCACGCATGGCCTTATCTATGCCGAAGCTGTCACGATGGTGCTCGGCAAGCAAATCGGCAAAGCCGCCGCTCATCAGCTCATGGAATCCGCCTCGCGAAAGGCGATCGAGAAGAAAATCCACCTGCGTGAAGTGCTCTCCGCGGACGCGGAAGTAAGTTCCCGCCTGACCGTTGCCGAGCTCGAGAAGCTATTCGATCCGCAAAACTATACTGGCATGGCGAGCCAGTTTGTCGATCGTGCCATCGCCGCGGACAAGGCAGGAACCCGATAGACACCATGAGCTTCCTGGAACTCAAGGATTCCCTGATCTACTATGAGCTCTCGGGTTCTGAACAGCGTCCGGTCTTGATGTTCTCGAATTCACTCGGAACCAACATCTCGATGTGGGACCCACAAATGCCATTCCTTGCTCGCAACTTTCGAATCCTGCGATACGATACGCGCGGGCATGGTCAATCGTCCGTCAGTCCGGACCCCTATGCGATGGATGATCTCGCCTGCGACGTCCTTACTCTGCTCGACCAACTCGGAATCGACCGCGTTCACTTTTGCGGGTTGTCGATGGGCGGCATGATCGGCATGTTGCTCGCGATGCAGTCGCCCCACCGGCTCCACAAACTTGTGCTTTGCAACACGGCACCGAAGATCGGCTCTGCGGAACAATGGAACGCGCGCATCGACACTGTCCGAAAACAAAGTATGCTGGGAGTCGTCGATGGCGTTCTAGATCGCTGGTTCACGCCCCGCTTTCGTGCAGCCTCGCCCTCGGCCATTGAGTTCACCAGGCAGATGCTTCTGACAACTCCGGCGGAAGGCTACATCGGTTGCTGTGCGGCGATTCGCGATACGGACCTGCGGGACGCGATTTCACGTATTCACGCACCGACTCTGATTATTTCCGGTACGCACGATCCCGTCACGCCACCACCAGACGGCCACTTCATGGAGCAGCATATTCCCGGTGCACAATATAAAGAACTCCCGGCCGCCCACTTGTCGAACATCGAAGCTGCCGAGGCATTTACGATGGAAGTCTCGAACTTCCTCCAAGCATGAGCGAGGTCTGCATGGATGATCGTGAGCGGTATGAAAAGGGAATGACCGTGCGGCGCGCCGTTTTGGGCGACGCCCACGTGGACCGATCCCTCCAGAACCGGAACCCGTTCAATGAAGAATTCCAGGACCTGATCACACGCTACGCCTGGGGGGAGATCTGGACGCGTCCGGGATTGTCGCGGCATACCCGAAGCCTTATCGTAATCGCGACCACGGTGGCGTTGAACCGCACCGAGGAACTTCGGCTGCACCTTCGCGCCGCGTTGAACAATGGAGTCACGCGCGACGAAATCAAGGAGGTGCTCCTGCAAATGGCGATCTATTGTGGAGCGCCGGCCGCAAATTCCGCGTTTCACACCGCACAAGCTGTCTTCGCGGAGATCGACGAGGGGAAGTAGAAACCATCCACATCCATGCTGACCAACCGCAAAACAATTCACGTCGAATGGGGCGACTGCGATCCTGCGGGGATCGTCTACTATCCCCGTTATTTCGCATACTTTGATAACTGCACGGCCGCGCTGTTTGAAGCCGCAGGCCTCCCCAAGCACAAGATGCTGAAAGCGTATGGCATCGTCGGCATCCCCATGGTGGATACGCGCGCGCGCTTTCTCGCGCCTTCACACTTCGGCGACGACGTAATCGTGGAGTCGTCCATTACCGAGTGGCGGCGCAGCAGCTTCGATGTTCAGCACAAGCTTTTCAGGCGCGAGGTGCTGGCCGTCGAGTGCTCGGAAACCCGCGTGTGGGCTGTGCGCTCCACGGCCGATCCCGATGCGATCGAGGGCCAAGCCGTTCCCCAGGACGTGATCGCTCGGTTTGGGGCTCCGCAAACATCCTGACGAATTCGCAAGTTATGATCCCCACGAAAGCAAGCAAGTGACCCAGATACGAACCCAAGTCGGAATTGTGGGCGCCGGTCCCGCAGGCCTGGTACTTGCACACTTGCTTCACCTGGAGGGCATCGATTCAGTTGTACTCGAAAACCGCAGCCGCCAACATTGCGAAGAGCGAATTCGAGCCGGCGTCCTCGAATGGGGCACCGTGGAATTGCTGAACCAGATGGGGGTCGGCGAACGCATGCAGCGCGAAGGCCTGATCCACTACGGCATCGAGATCCGCTTCGGAGGCCGGGGCCATCGCATTGACTTCAAAGATCTCACCGGCCGCGCCATTACAGTGTATGGCCAGCACGAAATCATCAAGGACCTGATCCGCGCGCGTCTGGAAAGCAATGGCCAGATTTTCTTCGAAGTCGAAGATGTCAGCGTTCATCAGTTCGATACGGAATATCCGAGCATTCGTTATCGACAGGACGGCAATACGCACGAGATTCGCTGCGATTTCATCGCCGGTTGCGATGGCTTCCACGGAATCTGCAGACCCGCCATCCCTACCGATGCGCTCACTGTCTACGAACGCGTCTACCCGTTTGGTTGGCTCGGCATTCTGGCAGAGGCCGCTCCCTCGTCGGAAGAACTCATTTATGCCTATAACGATTGTGGCTTCGCCCTGCACAGCATGCGGTCACCGCAGATCACGCGCTTGTATCTGCAATGCTCCCCGGATGAGGATCTCGCGAAATGGCCCGAGGATCGCATCTGGCAGGAACTTCAGACTCGGCTGGCGGACGATAGTGACTGGAGGTTGAATGAAGGCCCAATTCTGCAAAAAGGCGTAACTGGAATGCGCAGCTTCGTGGTCGAACCCATGCAGTACAGCCGCATGTTTCTCGCGGGCGATGCTGCGCATATCGTTCCTCCCACAGGAGCGAAAGGCCTGAACCTTGCCGTCGCGGATGTGCGGGTATTGGCCAGGGCGTTAAAACATTTTTACAGTCTGGGACGCACCAATTTGCTGGATCAGTATTCCGTGACGTGTCTTCGGCGTGTCTGGCGTGTCCAGCGCTTTTCCTGGTGGATGACTTCCATGCTGCATCGGCACGAAGGCAATCCCTTTGACCAGCGGCGTCAGCTCGCGGAACTCGATTATGTCACCAGTTCCCGAGCCGCATCTCAATCGCTGGCCGAGAATTATGTCGGCCTTCCCATGGAGTAGCGACTCGGCCGTTGACCCTCGACGAGTCACAGTTTCCTGACCCATGTAAGTCTTGTCATTCCGAAGCCAAACGCGGCGGAGAAATCTTTTTCGCCACAGCTGCCTGCTCCGTCTGAACACGTCATATACGCAACGTCGACCGATTAGCCTGTGACTCTCGGGACTGAGCGCCACCTCTGTCCTCTCACTTTTGTCATTCCGACGCCGAGCGCGGCGGAGGAATCTGCGATACCATGGCGCGCGACAACATTGTGGCAAGCATCACGTATTCTTCATCATTCTTTCTTTCGATTTATCTTATTGGCACATCGGCCCTGTGATTCTCGCCGCTCTCAGGTTTTCTCATACCTTACTTTCGTGTGCACATGGTCACAGCCCTGCGTTGGTCTTCGATTTATAACCACAATAGGTTGTTCAAACTGAGGAGATTCCTCTGGCCATGGCCAGAAGTGAGGAAAAGATGGAGAAATTGAAAGAAGCTGTGGAGAAGATTCTCAACATCGATGAAAAGCACTCTGGGAAGTCGAATGTTTGCACCATGTGCGGGAAACCTGCGACTCAGCTGGTCGATGGGGAGCCCAGCTGCGCGGATCACATCGAGCAGGTCTACGAGCACCAGGTCGAGGACTACACTAGCAAGCACTTGTCCGACGGCGACTGGCGGAGAGTGTAACTGAGCTCGCAGTGCGTGGGCTGAATTACCTGCTGGCGCAATAGCAGCTAGGAGCGCGCGGAGACGTAGTCCAGTTGGGCGTTGCGCCGTTCTTTAATTCGGGTTATATAATCGACGGGCCCATCGGGGTGTTCGGATGGGTTGTCCGGCTCAGCCGCGTCGTTGTTTGCGATCGCGGAGAGAGTTGGTCAGCAGTGCCATAAGACATGGCCTCAACCCAGTCGGAATTCCTCTCCAGCGAGGCGCAATGCAGATTCGGCCCGGAATCGAGGTCGCCAGCCTGAGTGACGTCGGCTGCCAGCGCGAAAACAATGAGGACGCGCTGTTCTACTGGGAAGCCCAAAGCGACGACGAATTTCAGCGGAAGGGCCGACTCGCTCTGGTAGCCGACGGCATGGGAGGATACGAGGGCGGACAGGAAGCCAGTCGTCTGGCCGTAGAAACCATCCGCGACGTCTACGATCATGACCCTGCCTCTGACCCTCGCGATGCCCTGCTCAATGGCTTTCGCATAGCCCACGAACGCATTCGCCAGTACGCCGATGCTCATCCTGAATTTCACGGAATGGGTACCACTTGCACCGCGCTGGCTCTGAATGATTTTCGGCTCTACTTCGTCCACGTGGGCGATAGCCGTCTCTACCTGGTGCGGCACAACTCCATTTCCCGCCTAACCAAGGATCACTCCTATGTTGGACGATTAGTGGAATCCGGGATTTTGAACTCGGACGAGGCCGAAAACCATCCCCAGCGTCACATCCTCACCGCGGCACTAGGAGCGGGCGGGGAAGTCATTGCGGATTCCCCGGAGACTCCTGTCACCCTGGAAGACGGCGATACTCTTGTGCTCTGCACCGATGGCTTATGGGGTCTTGTGCATGAGCCTGAGATTCTCAAAATCGTGGACGGACACGAAGCGTCGGCCGCGTGTGCCGAGCTCGTGAAGATTGCCCGCGACCGCGGCGGTCCCGATAACATTACCGTGCAGATCCTGCGTCTTCCCGCCAACGGCAGTTCCCGTAATTAGATACGCTTGAAGTAGTCCTCATTCTGGTGATCAATTGCAAAACTCTGCATACCCGTGGCGACTTCCTTCGCGCCTTGAGTATCGTAAGTAGCTGATAATTAAGCATCTACTTTCATGTGAATGGCGCATTCCATGGCAGCCGGCGTGCAATGTACTGGAATTGAATAAACTCTATAGATAAAATAGACATTCTGGGGTGGAATTCGATGAAGATCTCTCAAAAAGGACTTTACGCCTTGCAGGCAATGATGATGCTTGCCCGCCGCCACAATCAGGGTGCCATCAAAATTCGGGACATCGCCTACGAGGAGGACCTGCCGGAAAAGTTTCTGGAGCTTATTCTTCTGGAAATGAAGAACGCCCGCATGGTCGAGAGCGTGCGCGGCGCCAAAGGCGGCTACGCGTTGCGACGCGCACCTTCTGAAATCCATCTCAGCGAAATCATCCGCCTGATCGACGGCCCACTCGCGCCCTTTGGCGATGCCGAGCAACTCCGGGCGCTCATCGACAAAGATCATGCCCATCGTGCCCTGTATCAGGTTTTTCTCGACGTGCGCAACGCCGCCGCAAAGATTCTGGAGAACACAACCCTCGCCGATATCGTAAGCGATCCCCAGCCTAACAAGACTGCCAAGCGCCCCAGGAAGAAGAGGCAAAAAGAGCAGGCCAGCATTCTCCCCATGGTCGTGCATGGAACCGGAAGCAAGGCCTAGGCGATGCTCCGTAGATTGGCAGCTCTCGCGATCAGTGTGTTCCTGGCGTCTCCGCTCGCAATGGCCCAGACGCCGGTCACGATTCGCATAGGCGCGTTTCCGAATATCACGCACCCCCAGGCCATGGTCGGCAAAGCGAACGGCGAGTTCGAAAAGACGATGGGTCCGGGCGTGAAAATTGATTGGAAGACTTTCAACGCTGGTCCGGCCGCGATCGAAGCCCTTTTCGCGGGCGCGATCGACATGACCTACATCGGGCCGAATCCCACCATCACTGGTTACGTACGGTCCAACGGAGAAGCCCTTCGCGTGATCGCCGGCGCGGCGAGTGGTGGCGCTGCGTTAATCGTGCGCAACGATGCTGGTATTCAAAAGCCCGGCGATTTTCACGGTAAGAAGATCGCGTCTCCACAGTTGGGCAACACGCAAGACGTTGCCTTGCGCTCGTGGCTAAGGGCCAATGGATTGAAATCGACCGACAAGGGTGGCGACGTCCAAGTCATCCCGCTCGCCAATCCCGATCAGCTCACCCTTTTTTTGAAAAAACAACTGGATGCCGCCTGGGCGCCGGAGCCTTGGGCCACGCGCCTCATCCGGGAAGGGAATGGCCGCCTGTTTTTAGACGAACGTACTCTCTGGCCCAACCAGCAGTTCGTCTGCGCCAACCTTATCGTCAGCACGAAATTTCTCAAGGACCATCCCGACCTCGTGAAGAACTGGCTGCGTGCCCACGTGGAACTGACCGAGTGGATCAACGGACACCTTCCCGCCGCGAAGAAGATCCTGAATCAGCAGATTCAGAAAGAAACGGGCAAAGCGCTTCCGGATGCAGTGCTCGATGAAGCTTTCGGTCGCGTACAGGTGACCTATGATCCCCTGCGTTACTCGCTCCTGAGCGCCGCGAAATCGGCCTATGACGCTGGTTTCCTTGGACGCCAGATGCCCGACCTCTCCGGTCTCTACGACCTTTCACTCTTGAATCTGGTGTTGTCGGAAAAGGGAAAGAAAGCCATCCAATGATACCGAACACAAAATTCGTTGCTGCGGAACCGCAATTTCCCACCCCGTGCCGCAAGCCGGTTCAGAGCACTTCCTTGTGCGGCAAAACGGTAATCGTTCCCATCCGGCAGGTGGAGTGCAGTACTCCGAAAATTCAGCTGCAGGAAGTCTCGCTCAGCTATCAGACCGACACCGGGTCCGAGCTTCTCGCGCTCGATCGAATTGATCTCGACGTGCATCCGGGCGAGTTCCTCTGCATTGTGGGCCCCTCGGGTTGCGGCAAGTCAACCTTGCTTCACTTGATCGCCGGCCTGCAGAAGCCGACCTCTGGCCGCATCGCGATGGATGGCGACAGCGTAACCGCGCCCGGAACGGATCGCATCTTGATTTTTCAGGAACACGGACTATTCCCCTGGCTTACGGTGGGACAGAACGTGGAATTCGGCATGAAAATGAAAGGCCTGTCGAAAGCCGAACGGGAGGACCGCACTCGGCATTACTTACGGCTCGTTCATCTTTCGCAATTTAAGGACAGCCGTCCGCACCAGCTTTCCGGCGGCATGCGGCAGCGCGTCGCTTTAGCCCGAGCGCTTGCGACCGAACCCGACGTTCTCCTGATGGATGAGCCCTTCGCAGCACTCGACGCACAGACTCGTGACATGCTGCACGATGAGCTGGAAAAAATCTGGGCCGAAACCGGTCGCACCATCATCTTCGTCACCCACAATGTGCGGGAAGCCGTTCGACTGGGCGATCGTGTTGTTCTCATGAGTTTCCGTCCCGGACAGGTGAAAAAAGAATTCGTCGTGGACCTGCCCCGGCCGCGCCATCTGGAAGAAGTCGAGGTCGCCCGCACCGCCCGCGAAATTCTCGATCAGCTGCGTGACGAAATCAACAAATCGCTGGAAGCGGAGTACGCCCATGAGCGTAGCTAACCATTCCGACCTCAGTACGGCTGTGGAGTCCCGCGCCATCGGCGTGCGTACGGATCACGCCGCGCCCACTCGTCTCCAAAATCGGAGGACGACAGGCAGAGGGATACTGCGCAGGATCACGAATCAAGTCATTTTCTACTCTGTTCTGCTTGGCCTCTGGGCGCTGCTGGCGAAACTGCGCATCTGGCCTCCCTACCTGTTTCCCGCTCCGTGGGCAGTGGCCAGCGCTCTCTGGGCCGGCCTGCAAGATCATAGCTTCCTGATCGGCATCGCCGTCACAATGAAGCGCATGCTCATCGGATACAGCTTGTCAGTTGTGCTGGGCATGATACTCGGCCTGGCCGTGGCCAGTAATAAATTCCTGGAAGAAACCCTGGGCGCGTTGCTGGTCAGCCTGCAATCGTTGCCCAGCATCTGCTGGGTACCGCTCGCGATTCTCTGGTTTGGCCTCACCGAGAAGGCGATTCTTTTCGTCCTCTTGATGGGCTGCATTCTTTCCGTAACCATCGCCATGGAAGATGGCCGGAAGCAAATGCCGAAGATCTACACCATGGCCGGACGCAATCTGGGCGCCTCTGGCTTCCGCTTGTTCTGGTACGTTATGCTGCCGGCGAGCCTGCCCTACATCGTTTCCGGCCTCAAGCAGGGATGGGCCTTCGGTTGGCGCTCGCTGATCCAGGCTGAGATGATTTTTCTCACCATCGGCCTCGGTCAACTGCTCATGATGGGACGTGATCTAAACGACATGAGCCAGGTGATCGCGGTCATGCTCATGATCATCGCCCTCGGATACCTGGTAAATCGCCTGGTTTTCCGCACAATGGAGCGCACGTTGCAAAGTCGTTGGGGACTAGCTCCTAACGCGTAGATTCCTACCGCGTCGACGTCGCAGGAGTCGCTCTCGGTTCTACAATCTAGCCGGCTGACCCTTGTTCACTGTCATCCTGACCGGGGTGAGGCGCGGCCAATGTTCACTGTCATCCTGACCGCAGTGAGGGGCAGCCAATGTTCACTGTCATCCTGACCGGAGTGAGGCGCAGCCGAACGGAGTGGAAGGACCCCACTACTGTCTCGCTCGGCAAGATGTCTCGAAATTTTTCTATTGGGACCGCCGGTGCAATGCCTGTTTTCAGCTATAACTGTGGACTGCAATTTCCTTTGAGGCACAATCGAATGTTCTCCAGGCGAGACTTTCTAACGAATATGTCAGCCACGGCGTTGGTCGCATCCGCCGTGAACCCGCTTCTTTCGTGGGCGACTGACGCCCAAATCGCCATTCCGGGCAAAGAAGATCTGATCGTCCGTTCTTACCGCTTCTACGATCTGGAAACGCCCGTGGAATACTTCCGCACCTGGCTTACGCCTGCGGAACATTTCTTCGTACGCAATCACATGCACGAGCCGAGCACGATCGATCCCGCACAATGGAAGCTCAGCATCGGCGGCGAAGTCGAAAAGCCTTATACCCTGACGCTTGCGGAATTGAGCCGTCTGGAAACTCATGCCGTCGTGAACACGCTGGAATGTGCCGGAAACGGGCGAGCCTTTCAGGATCCCAAGGTCCCCGGAGTGCAATGGGGAAAGGGCGCTGTCGGTAGCGGGCGTTTCAGCGGCCCGCGCCTGCGCGACGTCCTCGAGCGCTCAGGCGTGAAGAGCACCGGCAAACACGTCATGTTCCGGGGCCTCGACGAAGTTCCGGGCAAGGTTCCTCCCTTTATTCGCAGCATCCCAATTGAAAAAGCCATGGACTCTGACACGCTGGTGGCCACGCATCTCAACGGCGCACCGTTGCCGAAACACAACGGTTTCCCGGCGCGCGCGCTAACGCCGGGCTGGATTGGCGCAGCCTCCTGTAAATGGCTCACCGAAATCAAGGTCCTTGAAAAGGAATTCGAAGGCAACTTCATGAACCCAGGCTATCGCATGCCGAACCAACCGGTGAAGCCCGGCGAGGCGGTCAAACCCGAAGACACCCATCCGGTCACCGCACTCAATGTCAAATCGCTGATTTCCAGTCCGCAGGATGGTTCCTCTTCGCGATCGCCCAACGTGCACATTCAAGGTGTGGCCTGGGCAGGGGAGAGCGACGTGACCCGTGTTGAAGTCTCCACCGACGGCGGGAACACCTGGCATGCCGCGGAACTCGGCAAAGAGCGCGCCCACTATGCATGGCGATTGTTCAGCTATCCGTGGAAGGCGCCAAAGTCCGGAGACTACACCATCGTCTCCCGCGCCACCGATAGCCAGGGCCGCACGCAGCCCGCGACTCCCGTTTGGAATCCCAGCGGTTATCTGAACAACGCCGTCGATCAGGTGAAGATCCATGTACAAACTTAGCGCTGCCGTTTGTCTGTTCGCCGTCGCCTTCGTGTCGACCCTCGCGTGGGCCCAGTCCGCCTCGAGCCCGGAATTGCCCGCCGGTCCCATGCAGTCCAAGGCCACGACCGCCTGCACCGAATGTCACGATGCGCGCATCATCCTCCAGCAGCGCCTCAGCAAAGCCACGTGGACAAAGGAAGTGGACAAGATGACAAAATGGGGAGCCCTCGTCGACCCACAGGATCGCGACACCCTGATCGACTACCTGAGCGCAAATTTTAGTGTGGACAAGCCGGAGTACGTGCCCGAACGCTCCCGCAGCTTCGCCGCAAAGAAACCGACCAAGTAAGATTCCTGTAGCGGACTGAAGGATCTCTTAGCGGATTGAAGATTTCTTCGCGCCCTTTGCGGTTAAAAGCTCTTCTCTCCGCGTTCTCTGCGTTTTTAAGATTTTGGGCCACAGCAAAGCGCTACCGACCCAGCGTCAATGTGGCCAGAGGACGCTACGATAGCGCTGCTTCCTACAGGTCCCTTTGCTGGGAGCAACTCTAGGACGGCGACCATCTGATTTCTAGTCCCTGCCCGGGTTCGCGCCGGCTTCCTCTGGCACTCGCGATAAGACCGATCGCGCTGCTGCCTGTAAAGCGTTTTCCAGATCTTTCAAATGGCGCTCCTCGGTCAGATTGGACGCAAGGCCCTCCGGCGGGTCCGAAACTCTTGTCATACCGACGAGAGTCTTGTCATTCCGACGCCGGAAGGCGGAGGAATCTCGTTCGCCTCAAAGCTCGGCGGCTGCCCTGCGCAAGCTCGCAATCACTTCGGCTCCGGATTCTCTGCCTGATCCGACCCCCCAGCCTTCTCCGGCCGCAGCAACGGAAACAGAATCACGTCGCGAATAGTTTGCGAATTCGTCAGCAGCATGGCGAGACGATCCACTCCCACGCCGCAACCGCCCGTAGGCGGCATCCCGTAGGAAAGCGCGCGAATATAGTCTTCATCCATCTGGTGCGCTTCTTCGTCGCCCCGCGCCCGTTCCTTGAGCTGTTCCTCAAACCTCTCGCGCTGATCTTCGGGATCATTCAGCTCACTGAAGCCATTGGAAAGCTCCATTTGTCCGGCGAAAATTTCGAAGCGCTCCACCCAGTCCGGCTCCTCGGCTTTTTTCTTGGAAAGTGGAGACACGGCGACCGGAAATTCGTACACGATGGTCGGCTGCAACAGGTGTTCTTCGGCCACCGCTTCGAAAAGACCTGCGATCGTTTTTCCCGCCGGTTCGCTGGGATCGTAAGCCATGTGCTTGCCGGCGGCATTGAACCGGGCAACCAGCGCGCGCACCGAATCGTGCGACCCGAACTCGCTCATCTCCGGCTTCGCGCCCGCCTTCTCAGGCCAGAATTGGATGATGGCCTCGCGCATCGTCATGCGCCGCCAATTGGAGCCCGACCAGTCAATTTCCTCCTCGCCCCACTTTGACTTCTTCGTCCCATTCACATCCTGCGCGGCCTGCTCGATCAGCTTTTGGGTCAGGTCCATGATGTCGCGGAAATCGGCATAGGCCTGGTAGAACTCAAGCATGGTGAACTCGGGATTCCAGCGCCAGCCCAGACCCTCATTGCGAAAATTGCGATTGATCTCGTACACCCGATCCAGCCCGCCCACCGTCAGTCGCTTCAGATAGAGTTCCGGAGCGATCCTCAGGAACAGATCGACATCCAGCGCATTGTGGTGAGTCTTGAAAGGCTTCGCCACCGCTCCGCCTGCGATCGGCTGCATCATGGGCGTCTCCACCTCGATGAAGCCGTGCGCATCCATGGTTCGCCTGAACGACTGTACGAGTTTGCTGCGCTTGAGAAACACCTCGCGCACTTCAGGATTCATCACCAGATCGACGTAACGCTGGCGATATCGCAACTCCACATCCGTCAACCCATGCCACTTCTCCGGCAAAGGCAGGAGGTCCTTGGAAAGGAACGTGATCTCCTCGACGTGCACGGTCAGCTCGCCCGTGCGCGTGCGGAACAGATAACCGCTCACCCCGATGTGGTCCCCCAGGTCGAGCAGTCGATACAGTTCGAAGCCCTTTTCGCCCACCGCGTCCTTTTTCACGTAGATCTGCAGCCGTTGCCCGTCCTGCTGCAGATGCGCGAAACCCGCCTTGCCCATTAAGCGGTTCGCCATGATGCGCCCGGCCACGCGGACGTTCACCCGCGACTCCTCCAGTTGCTGGGCAGTTTTCTCCGAATACGTGCCCAGAATTTGCGCAACCGTGTGGGTGTAATCGTAGCGATTCGGGTACGTCCGCTGGCCCAGGGCTTCAATTTGTTTCAGCTTTTCGCGGCGGAGTTCGTAGATATTCTCGTCGAGTGGCAAGCGGTCCTTTTCGATTCAATAGCCGCGAAGCTCCCACAGAAGAGCTCCGAAGCAAAATGGGAAACCATGATTATAAACAAGCGGGCGGAAGCCTCGGAAAACGCGCTTCCTGCGAAGGCAAGTACAGTGCCTTGTGTGACGCTTCGCCCTTGATGCGACGGCCCATCAAGCGCTACTATTCCCCTTCCCGTTTTTCCGCGCGGGAAAGAGTCGCGAGGAAGACCGTTGCCTCAAAACTACGTGCCCGTCTTTATCTTTATCGCAGTCGTGGGAACGCTGATTCCAATCACACTTCTACTAACCAAGCTGGTTAGGCCCAGCAATCCGCATCGCGAGAAACTTCTGCCCTACGAATGCGGCATTGATCCGGTCGACCGGGCGCGAGGCCGCTACACCGTTCGTTACTATATTGTTGCCATCCTGTTCGTGGTCTTCGATGTGGAGACGATTTTCCTCTTTCCCTGGGCCGTGAAGTTCAAGGCATTTGGCCTGTTCGGATTGCTCGAGATGCTCATCTTCCTCGGCATCCTGATCGTGGGTTACATCTGGATCTGGCAGAAGGGCGCATTGGAGTGGGTGTGACAGTCGCGTCAGTTTGCAGTCTGCCGCTGTCCTCAGCTCCGGAAGCAGAATTACGGGTGCGTTCGGCCATGGCGGTTGACAGTGGAATTTGCAGGCTGTTAGAAGTAAGCCGCTTTCGAGTGCGAGCATTATTCAGCTATGTCTGACGAAACCAAATCGCCGTCGCCGCAGCCGGAGGGAGAAAAGCCCTCCTCCGATAAGATTGCCGGCGGCATTTCGTCCGGAACTCCGCCGCCTGGTGGTGCCAAACCTCCCGCGCCATCGGAGAAGCCCGCAGTGGCGCCAGGAGCGACTCCGCCGAAACCCGCCGCGCCAGGAGAAAAACCGGCAGCCGCTGCAGCGCCCGCCAAGCCCGCAGCACCGGCAAAGCCCGCCGGACCGACTCCCCAACCTTGGGACTCGCCGTTGGTTGCCAAGCTGACCAAGCAGTTCGGCTCCGGCATCCAGCCGCTGACCTATCTTGGCCAGAACTATTTGCAGGTGGATCGCTCGCTGATTCCCACGATTCTTCAAATGCTTCGCGATGAAGAGCAATTCGATTACTGCGTCGACATCACCGCCGTGCACTATCCCAAGCGCGAGAAGCAATTCGACATTGTGTGGATTCTCTACTCGTTTTCGAAAAACGAAAGAGTGCGCGTGAAGACGCAAATTGCCGACGCGGAGCATATCCCGTCAGCAGTCCCTATCTGGGCAGCGGCCAATTGGCTGGAGCGGGAAACCTTCGACATGTTCGGCATTCAATTCGACGGCCACCCTGACCTGAAACGCATTCTCCTGCCCGACGGGTGGAAGGGCCATCCCTTGCGCAAAGACTACGGCATCATTCAGCAAGACCAGGAGTGGGTCCAGATCAACCTAGGAATCGAGAGCGGTCAATGACACAGCCGAAGACCGAAAGCTGGCGACTGAAGACTGACGACTAAAATGACCGACCCAAACAGCTCCGTTTCGCATCTCGAGCTCGAAGAAAGCAAGAAGACTTTCCTCGATGCGAACGAACTCGTCATCAACATGGGTCCGCAGCATCCGGCAACGCACGGCGTGCTGCGCGTCATTCTCCGGCTTGACGGCGAAAAGGTGATGGGCCTGGAGTGCGTGATCGGCTACCTGCACCGCGGCGTCGAGAAGATCGCCGAGCACCGCACCTACACGATGTTCAACCCGTACGTCGATCGCATGGATTACGTTGCGGCGGTATCGAACGGGTTGGGATATTGCGAAGCGGTAGAGAAGCTGCTGAACATCGAGGCGCCGCCGCGCGCCAACTACATTCGAGTCATCCTTACCGAGCTGAATCGCCTCGCCAGTCACCAGCTCTGGCTGGGCACGCACGCGCTCGATATTGGAGCCATGACTCCGCTTTTCTACACCTTCCGCGACCGGGAAGAAATTCTCAAGATCTTCGAGAAATACTGCGGCGCACGCCTCACCACCCATGCCTTCCGCATCGGCGGCTGCCAGTATGAAACCTACGAGGGCTTTGAGAAGGATGTAAAGAAGTTTCTTACTTTCGTCGCTCCCAAGATCGACGAATATGAAGAGCTTCTTACCACCAACCGCATCTGGGTCGAGCGCACAAAAAAAGTCGGCACCATCTCCGCAAAGGACTGCATTGCCCTCGGCGTGACCGGACCGGTGCTGCGCGCGAGCGGTGTCAAATGGGATCTGCGCAAGGCGCAGCCATACGCGGCCTACAAGCAATTTGATTTCGAAATCCCCACTGGCCAGAACGGCGATACCTACGATCGATACCTGGTGCGCATGGCGGAGATGCGTCAGTCCCTGCGCATCATTCAGCAGGCCGTCGATGCCATCCCGGAAGGGCCCATCATGGCCAAAGTATCCAAAGTCATGAAGCCCCCGGTCGGCGAGATTTATCACTCGATCGAAGCCCCCAAGGGTGAGCTGGGATACTTCATCGTGAGCGACGGTTCCACGCAACCCTACCGCATCCGTGTGCGCCCACCATCGTTTGTGAACTTGCAAGCGCTTGACCTCATGTGCCGCGGCCAGCTCGTCGCTGACGTGATCGCCGTGATCGGCACGCTCGACATCGTTTTAGGCGAGGTGGACCGCTGATGCCGGGATTCATCACAAACTATCTGGACAAAAACGTCCACGTTACTCCCGGCCAGTACGGCAGCCCTTTCTGGGCGCTGGTCTACATTCTTCTAGTCTTCGGCGGAGTGTCGCTTGCGGTGGTCTGCATGAACTGGCTGGAGCGCAAGATTCTCGCGCACATGCAGGTCCGCCTCGGCCCCATGCGTGTGGGCCCGCACGGTCTGCTGCAGCCCATTGCCGACGCCATCAAGCTCATTCTGAAAGAAGACATCGTTCCCGAGGGTGCCGACTCCTTCGTCTTCCTGCTCGCTCCGCTCATCATCCTTGTCGCCGGGTTCAGCGTCTATTGTGTGATCCCATTCGGACCCACTCATGCCATTACGGACATGAATATCGGGATTCTGTTCATGCTCGGCGTCTCGTCGCTGGGCGTACTCGGAATCGTGATGGCGGGCTGGGCATCGAACTCGCATTACCCGCTGATCGGCGCGCTGCGTTCCAGTGCTCAGATGGTTTCCTACGAAGTGGCCATGGGCCTGGCAGTGATCTCCGCTGTGTTGATGACCAGCCTCAACCCCGCCGGGACCGGAACGCTGAGCATGATCGGGATCGTGCAGGCCCAGTACGCTCAGCACACCTGGTTCATCTTTAAATTTTTCCCCTTGGGATTCATCGCGTTCTTCATCTTTGCCGTCGCTATGGTCGCTGAGACCAACCGCGCGCCGTTCGATTTGCCCGAGGCTGAGTCGGAACTCACCGCCGGCTTCCACACCGAGTACAGCGGTTTGCGCTGGTCTTTATTCATGCTGGGCGAATACGCCGCCATGATCTCCGTTTCCTCGATCGCCATCACCCTCTGGCTCGGCGGATGGATGCGGCCGTTTCCGAATCTGCTGCAGGGCCCGACCTGGGACCTGGCCTTCTCTCTGTTCCCGGCGCTTACGTTCTTCGGTTTGGCCGCGATGACGTTCTACAGCACCATGCGCATGCCCAAGCACCCGTACTTCCGGATCCAGACCATCGGCCTCGGAGCCTTTGGCGGCGTGTTCGTCCTGATCGCTCTGATCCTGCTTATTCCCCGCGTGCGTGACGGCGTACAGGATGTCTACTGGTTCGTCGCGAAAATCGCTGTCTTTCTGTACCTCTATATCTGGTATCGCGGCACATTCCCGCGCTATCGTTTTGACCAATTAATGAGGGTGGGATGGAAAGTTCTCCTGCCCCTCGGCATCGGCGTACTGATGGCCACCGGCATTATGGGCTTGCGGACCGAGATCTGGGATTTTGTGCACCGGCTGGTACACATCTGATATGGCACCGGTAGCGACCACATTCTTCTTCTACTTCCTCTCAGGGCTGGCGATCCTGAGTGGCGTGCTGGTCATCACGCGCAAAAATCCGGTGCATTCCGCGCTCGCCCTTATCCTGACCTTGCTGAGCGTAGCCGGCCTATATCTCATGCTCTACGCGCCATTTGTCGCTGGCGTGCAGATCATCCTGTACGTGGGCGGAATCATGGTGTTGTTCCTCTTCGTGATCATGCTGGTCAACATCGAGCGCTCGGAGCGGGAAAAGCAATTTAACCAGCAATGGCTCCCAGGAATTCTGGCGGCCTGCGGCCTCGGCCTGTTGTTTGTTCTGATTTACGTCAAGGGCAAAGCCCTGTTTTCGCAACCCGTGATCACGATGCCCGAGACCGAAAACACGCAAAGAGTCGGCATGATGCTGTACAGCAATTACATGTTCCCCTTCGAAATCGCGTCGCTTTTGTTGCTGGTCGCGATTATCGGAGCGGTAGTGATGGCGAAGAAGAGAATTTGAGAGCTGGCAGTTAGCAGTTAGCTATTAGCCATTAGCCATTAGGTCTTAGCTCAATCTGTCGATTTGGGATTTGGGCCGTAACCGGGACATTGAGAGGGCAACTTCTGGACGAGTTGCTTCGCAACTTCGCTCTTGAAAGGGCTGCTTTGAAACAATGCGCTTTGAGAAAGATGCCCTTTTGAGAAAAATGGAGCTTTGAGAACAATGCGCGTTGGAAAAAATGCGCGTTGAAAAAATGCCCTTTGCAAAAATGAGCTTTGAGAAAAATGAGCTTTGAAAAAATGGGCTTTGAAAAAATGAGAGAAAATGAGCTTTGAAAAAATTGTGCTAGAGAAAAATTGTGCTTTGAGAGAATTGCGCCTTGAAAGGGGCGGCCTTCAGGCCGCCCGCAATTCGGCAAAAATTAGGGGGCTTTAGCCCCTGAGGGACTCGGCGCTCTTAATCAAGTTGTGCATTGAAGCTAAGAGCTAAGAGCCAGCAGCTAAGAGCTGATTTATGGTTCCCATTACCACTCTTCATTATCTCGTCGTGGCCGCCGCGCTGTTCGTGCTGGGCGTCATCGGTGTGCTTACCCGCCGGAACGTCGTCATTGTCCTGATGTCCATCGAACTGATTCTCAATGCCGTCAATCTTAACCTGGTCGCCTTTTCCCGTCTGTGGGGACTGCACGGCCAGGTATTTGCGATTTTCGTCATCACCGACGCAGCGGCCGAAGCCGCCGTGGGCCTCGGTATCCTGATCGCCTTCTTCCGAAATAAAGAGACGGTGAACGTCGATGAAGTGGATTTGCTGAAATGGTGAGCAAGCGGCTAGCGGCATTCAGCACTTGGCATGCCGCCACTGCGGTCCGCTGCTCAAAGCAGGCAACCGCACCATCTGATTGCCAACGACCAACGACCAACGACCAACGACAAGGCCGACGACCGACGACTGACGACTGACGACCAACGACATGTTTTTTCTAAACCAAATCTGGATCATCCCGCTGCTACCAGCCCTCGGCGCGACGCTCATGTTCTTCTTCGGCAAGAAGCTGCAGAAGCAAACCGTCAGCGCTGTCTGCGTCGGAGCCGTAGCCCTCGCTTTCGTGATGTCGTGCGGCGCGGTCTGGCAGTACACCCATGCCTACAGCGGGGGCCAGCCCTTCGAGAAAGTGATGTACACGTGGCTGGGCAGCGACACTGGTCATCTCACCTACGCAACGAAAGACGGCTATCCCGCCGACTTCAAGGCGCAGGTTGGATTCCTGCTCGACCCGCTCTCCAGCATCTGGCTCCTCTTTGTCACTGGCGTCGGCATGCTCATCCACATCTACTCCACCGGCTACATGGCGCATGAAGGCGGCTATTACCGCTTCTTCGGCTATCTGAATCTCTTCATGTTCTCCATGCTGACGCTGATCCTGGCCAATAACTACGCCATGTTGTTCGTAGGCTGGGAAGGCGTGGGCCTCTGCTCGTACCTGCTGATCGGTTTTTATTTCCATCGCAAGTCGGCCAGTGACGCCGCCAACAAGGCATTCATCGTGAACCGCATTGGCGACGCCGGCTTCCTGCTCGGCATGTTCACGATTGCCTGGTACCTGGGATCGTTGCGCTTCACCGACGTGAATGCGATGGCGCGCAGCGGCCACTTCGCCATCGGCGATCCCGTGCTCACCGCCGCGGCTCTGCTCCTGTTCGTCGGCGCCTGCGGCAAGTCGGCTCAACTCCCGCTGTATATCTGGCTGCCCGACGCGATGGAAGGGCCGACCCCGGTTTCCGCCCTGATCCATGCCGCGACCATGGTGACCGCGGGCGTATACATGGTGGCGCGCTCGAATGCAATCTTCGTCCTCGCTCCAACTGCCATGAAGACGGTCGCCATCGTGGGCGCTCTCACCGCCATCTTCGCGGCCTCAATCGGACTGGTACAGAACGACATCAAGCGCGTGCTCGCCTACTCCACCGTCTCGCAACTCGGCTACATGTTCCTGGCCTTAGGCGTGGGCGCATTCGCGGCCGGTGTTTTCCACGTCTTCACCCACGCGTTCTTCAAGGCTCTTCTGTTCCTGGGAGCGGGCTCGGTCATTCACGCCATGAGCGGCGAGCAGGACATGCGCAACATGGGCGATCTCGGCCACCGCACGCCCACCACGCACATCACCATGTTCATCGCGACCCTCGCGATCGCCGGAATCCCACCCTTCGCTGGCTTCTTCTCGAAGGATGAAATTCTCTGGCAGACATGGACTTCCGAACACGGCGCTTACATCTGGCTCTGGGTGATCGGCTGGGGCACCGCGTTAATGACAGCCTTCTACATGTTCCGCCTCATGTACCTGACATTCCATGGCCGTCCCCGCATGAGCCACGAAGTCGAGCATCACATCCACGAATCGCCGAAGTCCATGACGGTCCCGCTGATGATTCTGGCGTTCTGCTCGATTTTCGCGGGCTGGCTCGGATGGCCGCATAGCCTGGGCGGCAGCGATCGCTTTGGAAAATTCCTCGAACCGGTCTTCGCGCGGGAAGCGACCGTCCTCAGCGAAGAAGGCAAGGCCGGCCAGGTGGCTGCGGGACAAAAGGAAGAAGAGCACACCAGCAGCACCGAATACGGCTTGATGTTCTTGTCGGTCGCAGCGGGCGTCGTCGGGTGGGGCATGGCGTGGAGGGCCTATCGTCACGCAGATAAGGGTTACCTCGAGCCCATCGAAGCCGGTGCGAAGCCCTTGTATAAAGTCCTCTACAACAAGTGGTACGTCGACGAACTCTACGATTATGTCTTCACCGGTCGCCGCAAAGTGGGAGACGTACGCCTCGGCGTGCTTGGCCTGGGCGAGGCTTCGACCTGGTTTGACGTGCATATAGTCGACGGAGCCGTAAACGGCGCGGGCTGGACGACCCGGATCGTCGGTTCCATTTCGAAGTGGTGGGACACATGGATCATCGACGGGCTCGGTGTCAACGGACCTGCGATTCTGGCGCGCATCTTGTCCTACCCATTCCGCCTTTTCGAATGGGGATTAGTGCAGTGGTACGCGTTAGTGATGGTGGCAGGTTTGTTAGGTTTCGTTTTCTA
>QIAH01000190.1 GCA_003225465.1 Acidobacteriota bacterium
GTCACAACGACGGTGCAGGGCCACGTTGAAGAATCGCGCAAATCGATTCGCGGCAAAGTGCGCGGCGGCGGACCGGAGATCAGCGTGCATACCGGATCGGGAGACGTGCGGGTGGAATGAGAAAATCAGTCGTCGGTCTTCTGTCTCCTCTGTCGTCAGCAGGAACAAACTGCGTTGCGGGCGAAATGGGGCGACGGGCGTCTCGCCCGTCGAGGCCAGTTAATCCATCGATGCCCGAGGGCAAACGGAACTCGGGCAAGGATTTGATCCCGACCAATTCCATTACCTCCGTGCCTTGACCCTGCCTCTCACGAAGATTACTTTCGTCTCTTAGGAAAGAATCTGCCCGGCGACGTGTGCCCGGGCATGAGGGAACTGTGGCGAAGAAACCCATCATCACGCTGACCACCGATTTCGAGCCGGAGGCGGAAATCGTCGACATCTGCCACTCGGTGCAGGCTTTCGATGTGCTCGATGGAGCCCTGACGATTTCTCAGGCATATTCCTATTTTCCGACCGGTACGGTGCACATGGTCATCGTCGACCCGGGCGTTGGCACGGCCCGCAGGCCGCTGCTGGTCACGAGCGAACGGCACCATTTCGTGGCGCCTGATAACGGAGTGCTTTCCCTGGTCTACCAGAAAGAAGAACGGCTCTCGGCGCGCCATGTCACCGGCGAGCATTACTTCCTGCAGCCGGTGAGCAACACGTTTCACGGGCGCGACGTGTTTTCGCCCATTGCGGCCTATCTTGCCAAGGGTGTAGACCCGGCGAAATTCGGCGAAGAAGTCAAAGACTTCGTGCGCTTCGGGGCACCCAAGCCGAAGGCGGTGAATGAGAACACGCTGCGCGGGGTGGTGCTGAAGGTCGACCGCTTTGGCAACCTGATCACAAACATCACGCCGCAGGACGCATGCTTTTCACAGAGAATCCGGGCGCGTTCAAGATCCTCGTCGGCCAGCGGGAAATCACGGAAATCAAGGACGCTTATGCGTCGGGCGCGCCGGGAGAAATTTTCGGCATCCTGGGCAGCATGGGATATCTCGAGATCGCCGCCAATCGCGGGGCTGCCGCCCAATTGCTCGGCGTTGGCAAAGGGACCGATGTAAACATTGTGCTGGGTGGGGCGGCAGCGGCGGGAAAGTAAAGCGCAGGTCTCAGGTCTCGTTCCTGGCGGCTAGCTGACAGAAAATTGAGGGCGTTCGTAGGGAAATAGATATTTGCTTCTGAAGAGCTCCCAAGCGGCGTTGGGGTCTTTCGACTGCGTTCGGCTGCCGCCTCACTACGCTCAAGATGACAAGCTTGCAAGGAGCGACACCGGCTCTGCTTGCCGCAAGCCAGCAGCCAGGAGTGTCAGGCTGAGACCTGAGACCTAGCTTTTCGCTTTCGGATGCGCGTACCGCTCCATCTCTCCAGTCCACTTCAAGAATTGCCACAGATGGTGGCGCTCCCGCCAGGTGAAATGCCAGAACTCCAGAAAACCGATCTGCGTCATCTTCACGCCCGTATAGGTCTCGATGCGCCAGAGCAGGTATGGACTGCGCCACGGGGTGAGATGATGACCCTTGGTGGCATTCCAGAGAAAACGAAAAATGTAGCGCATGGATTGCCCGTAGTATAGCCCGTGGCGCGCGGGCAGAGGCCCGGAATGCGCATGCTAGAATCAAATCTCTACCCGAGGGGATTTGGGGCATCGATGTCCGATGAAGAAGCGCGCCAGGCGGCCGAAGACTACTACTATGCCGCGCTCGACCTGGTAGCCGAAGGACATCACGAACAAGCGGTCGAGCAATATCAGAAATCCCTGGCGTCCGATCCTACCTTTACGGAAGCCATGCATGGCCTCTCGCGCGCACTGCAGGACCTGAATCGTTTGGATGAAGCCATCGCGGTTGCCAGGCGCATCTCGGAATTCGATCCCGACGACGTGCTGGCCCACACCAGCCTCTCCGTGCTCTATCAGAAGAAAGGTATGATCCCGGAAGCCGAGGACGAAGGCAACAAGGCGCGGATTTTGGGGTGGAAGCAGCAACTGAAGAAAAGCTAGGTGTCAGGGCTACTCGCTTCTGGGCACTGGCTTGTGGCAGACCCACACGAGAGTCCACAGACAAATTGGCAACGGTCAACCGGGGAACCGATACTTGAGAATTGCTCTAGTGGGCTGGATTCGCGGCCAGGCGCGACTTCGCGGTGCGAACCAGCACGCTGCTTCGAGGTTTTCGCTTATCCTGCTTTGACAGCCACGTCTTCAACTGCCGGCGCGCGGCCGGGGTTAATTCGCTGAAGAAAATGCCGGCGCGGCCCGTATCGTCGGCCCAGGTTACTTCCCCGCTGCCCTCGATCATGTAGGTGGTGCCGGGCAGAATAAATCGCAGGGGCAACTCGGCCGCAGGCAAAGGCTCGGAAGCCTGCACGGCGAGTCCATCTTCATTGATGTCAAGCACCAGAGCCGGGACCGGACAGACATCTCCGAATCTCAGATAAACCAGCGACTCGGCTTTTTGTCGCGACGAACGCCGCCGATCGGGTTGCATGAATGCCCGGCCGGCGCGCAACGAACGCAGCACCTGCTCGCGCACGAGCGGTTTGTACAAAACGAAATTAGCTCCCGCCTGAAACACGCTACCGACATCGGTGAGTTCGCTGATGACCGCGAACACAACCGGGCGTCGTTGTGCCGGCGCCAGACGGGCCATATGCACCACCTGCGCCGCACCCGGTAAATCGAAATCCACGAGCAGAGCCGAATAATGCCCCAGCGCCAGCAACTCCATTGCGTGCGGCTCCGAGACACAGGCTTCCTGGTCGATCGCGAGTTCCTGCAGGGCGTCCGCCAGCATGGTCAGGGACTCGTGCTCGCGACACATCAGCAGCGCATTGAGTTTCATAGGCCGAAGCTTATGCTTGCGTTTGAGGAGGGTAAAGTAACGCCGGTAATCCGCAATTTCTTACTAAAGAAGGAAATGTGTAGTGGATCAAGGATTTGCGACTAGGTCTCGATGAGGCGTTCCATTCCGGGCTTGTCCAGGATCATTAAAGTAGAGCCCCGCAACTGTGCCAGTTTCTTGTCCCGGAATTCGCTCAACACGCGCGTCACAGTTTCGCGTGAGGTTCCGATCAACTGCGCGATCTCTTCATGGGTGAGCGACACCTTGATGCGAATTCCTTCTTTCGTGGTCTCGCCGTCGGTTGCCCATTCCAGAAGCAGCCGTGCCAGCTTTTCTGAGACCGAATGCGACAGGCCCAGCGAGCGGATCATCTCGTACGCACTCTGACAATTCTGACTGAGGTGCTGGGCCGCATTGAGGCAGGCATCGGCGTGATGTTGCAGGAGACGGAGGAAGTCGTCGCGGCGAACAAAATCCAGCTGGCAGGGTTGGAGGGTTTCGGCGGTAAGTTCGTACGGCTTCCCGGAAACGGTCGCATGCAAGCCCAGCACTTCACCAGCCTGCGCGATGCGCAGAATCAAGGTCTTGCCATCCCGCGAGGTGGTGGACAATTTCACACGCCCGCTGCAAATGACGTAAACGCCCCGAGGCGCCTGCCCCTCCACGAACAACACCGCACCTTGAGGATAGGCACTGGCATACTTCAGCTTTTCCATTTCTTCCAGCGCGGGTTTCGGCATCTCGCAGAAGAAACCTTTCTGCCGCAGCTTGCAGAGCATGCAGTTCTCGGTGATCTCGATGCCGTAAGGAGTGCTCATGGTCGATCTACTGCCCGCACTATAGCAATAGACCGTCACTTTTGCCTGTGACGTAAATCACACCAGTTGACGCCTGGAAACAGCCAGTGGAGCGACGGGCGTCCCGCCCGTCCAGCCGGGCGGGGACTCCCGGCTAGCCATTAGGAGACTGCCTTCGCCTCGTCTTCGTGGTAGAAGTCGTCCATTGGGTAACCCTGGTTTTCCCAGGCCTGCAGACCACCCATCAGGGGGCGAACGCGGGTGATCCCGATCTTCTTGAGCTCCATCGCAACCTTGGCGCTGGTGGCTTCGCTGGGGCAGGTGCAGTAAAGAACGACTTCCCGATCGCGCGGGATCTCGGCATGGCGTAGCGAAAGCTCGTCGGGCGAAATGCGTACGGCGCTTGAGACGGTGCGCGGATTCACCAGGAACTCCAGCTTGTGGCGCAGGTCCACGACAAAGGGACGTTCTCCACGATCGATAGCCGCCTTCAACTCGTCGACGGTCATCCGCGAGATGCGTAGCGAACGGATAAATCTCTGCCGCTGCACGTATTTCCAAATCACGTTGGCGGCCAGCGCCACGACCAGCACGACCAGAAACCATCCCGCAGCCTCTTCCAGGAGCACATCAATTGGCAGCTTGCGCGCGGGAATGTAACCGACGAGCGCAAAGACCAAGGCCCAGAGCAGCGAGCCGAGCCCGTTCAGCAGCAAGAATTGATCGCGAGCCATGCCTGACATACCAGCGACAGGCCCGGCTAGACGGCCTACACCCGGAACGAACTTCGAGGAAATCAAGGAAGTTGTCATGTGACGGGCAAAAGCATCTTCCGAGCGGCGCACGCAGGAATCCGGTTCCAACGAAATCTTGCACAGCAGCCGCAGCACCGACGGTCCCCGGTTGCGCCCCAATTCATACCAAATCAGGTCGCCAGTCTCGGAGGCAAGTACCGTGACCAGAATAATTCCCAGCAAGCTCAGGTCGCCCAGGCCGGCGACCGCGCCCGCTGCAATCACGAGCGGCGTCACCAGCAGCGGAAGTCCGATCCTCTCCAACAGGGCCGCCAGAAAGAGCCATAGGTAGCCGTGGCGGAGAATGTCTTGGACGTGTGGGTTCATGGGTAGTCGGTTCATCGCTAGTAGCTGCCGGCTACTAGCAAGCAAACAAATTCAATTAATTTAGGATGATACAGCTAGCTCTTCGCCGTGCTCTTCAACACACCAGGCGCCGTACGCTCCTTTATTTCACTTTCGCTAGATACTGGTGCACCATCTGCACCGTGATGGACCCCTCTCCCACGGCCGACGCCACACGCTTGATGGAAGAATGGCGGGTGTCCCCCGCGGCGAACACCCCCGGAATGATGCTCTCGAAAATAAACGGATCCCGTTCTTCTTTCCAGCCTTTGGGGCGGTCGCCGTCCTTGGGCAGAAGCGCACCCGTCAGTAGATAGCCGCGCTCATCCATGGGGAGCATGCCACGCAACCAGGCCGTACAGGGCATGGCGCCGATAAAGATAAAGAGGGCGCTGGTCGGCTCGGTGCGGATGGTTTCGGTGGCGTGATTCGCGATAGTGATCGACTCCAGGTGCCCATCGCCATGCACTTCGACCACTTCCGCCTGCGTCTCCACCCGGATATTCGGAATCTCGCGGATCTGGTCGATCAGGTATTGCGACATACCCTTTTCGAGCGAGTCTCCGCGCAGCAGCATGGTTACCGAACGCGCGAATTGTGCGAAGTACACAGCTGCCTGACCCGCGGAGTTGGCGCCGCCCACGAGGTAAACGTCTTCGCCGCTGCACAACTGGGCTTCGGTCATGGCCGCGCCGTAATAGACGCCCGCTTCCTGGAGGCGCTCAACCCCAGGGATATCAAGTTTCTTCCACGAAAGGCCGCTGGCAATGAGGAGCGCATGACAGCTGACTTCATTGCCGTCGCGCAGCTTCACGAAGCGGTACGGTCCATCCACACGCAGTCCGACAACCTCCTGTGGAGAAAGGATTTCCGCGCCAAACCTCTTGGCTTGCGTAAAGGCTCGGCGCGCCAGATCTGCCCCGGTGAGTCCGGAGGGGAAGCCCAGGTAATTTTCAATGCGCGAACTCATTCCCGCCTGACCGCCGGGAGCAGACCGCTCCACCAAAAGAGTCTTCAATCCTTCCGAGGCTCCATACACCGCGGCCGCGAGACCAGCCGGTCCCCCGCCCACGATGACGAAATCGTAGAAAGTGGTTTCGGCACGGGTACGTAAGCCGATTCTCGCCGCCAACTCCTCGACTGGAGGATTCTCCAGAACTTCCCCTCCCTGCAGCACCACCAGGGGCAGCGAGACCGACTTCAAATCCACATTCGGAATGAGTTGCTGCACTTCCTGGTCCGGGGTCGCGATCTCGACATCGGTCCATTGATAAGGAACCTGGTTTCTGCCGAGGAAATCTTTCAGCTGGTGGCTGGAGGGAGACCAACGCGTGCCCAGCACCCGGAGGCCGTGATATGGGGCTTTGTATTCCGCCTGCCAGTCTTCCAACAAGTCGTCTAAAACCGGGTAGAGCTTCTCTTCCGGCGGATCCCAGGGCTTGAGCAGGTAATAGTGCACTTTGGCTGTATTGATGGCGGCGATAGCGGCATTAGTGTCCGCGTAGGCGGTCAGCAGGGCGCGCTTGGCCTGCGGGAACAACTGCATCGATTCCCCCAGCACATCGAGGCCGGACATCTGCGGCATGCGCTGGTCGGCCAAGGTGAGCGCCAGGCTGTCGCCTCGCGTCTTGAGCTGCTTCATCAAATCGACCGCGCCGCTTCCGGAATCGGTTCCCAGGATGCGGTAGTCCTTGCCATACTTGCGCCGCAGATCGCGTTCGACCGCGCGCAGAACTTCGGGTTCATCATCCACTGTGACAATTGCCGGTGCTGGCATTGGAATAACCTTAGTCCCCACAGAATGAAACTCAGACTACGGGCCGCAACTCACCCGCACTCGGTGCTTTAGACGATGGAAGGCGCCATTTGGATTCGGAACCCGGGTGGCCGGGTATTTTTCTGAGTGTCTATGGTACCCGCAACCAGGGAACCGTGCACGGTCCCATGGGCGCAATACGTACACCGTGAACGGCGACTCCGCGCTTCAAGGGTTGGCTTAGCTTTTTCGGTAAAATACTTGCCGGTCTTCAATCAAATTGTTTTGGGAGGCAAATTCCCCATGGCTGTTCAACATCCTCCTCGCTTCGTGAAGATTGTCGAGGACGCCAAGACCCGGGTGCGCGAAACCACCGTTGACGAAGTAAAGGCCCGGCTCGATCGGGGCGACAAGTTCGTGCTGGTTGACGTCCGCGAAGAAAGCGAATTTCAGAAGGATCATTTGCCCAACGCGATTCATCTCGGCAAAGGGGTCATCGAACGCGATATCGAGCAGAAAATCCCCGACTTGAATACGGCGCTTGTGCTTTATTGCGGCGGAGGTTTCCGGTCCGCGCTGGCTGCCGACAATCTGCAGAAAATGGGTTACACCAACGTGATCTCGATGGACGGCGGCGTCCGAGGCTGGCGCGAGAAGGGATATCCGTTCACAAAAGGCTAAGGCTGTTCCAGTCGAGGGGCGTACGTCCACGCCCGCCTGGACGTACGAGACGCCCGTCCCTCCACAATCTCGAGAAGCCGGTCCAGGCCTGTCTTCTCCTCAGGCGTGAGCCGCCGCATTTTCCCTTTCGCAAGTTCGCCCAGGACAATGTTTCCGATCGCTACCCTGACCAGGCGGAGAACTTCAATGCCCAGAGCCTCGAAAATTCTTCGAATCTGACGGTTCTTGCCCTCATCCAGCGTCATCTCGATCCAGCTATTCTTCTCGCCGCCGCGTAGTTTTCGCGCGCTCTTCACGCGGAATACCTCGCCGGTCTTGGTCCGAACACCTTTCACCAAGGACTCCAACATCTCTTCCTGGGCCCGGATGCCAATCTGCACGTGATAGGTCTTGTCGAGATGAGTTTCCGGCGCGGTGATCTTTGCGGCCCATTCCGAGTCATTTGTCAGCAGCAGCAAGCCTTCACTGGCTTTGTCGAGGCGGCCCACGGGGCCTACCCATGGGGTATCTTTTTCCAAGTACGCATACACGGTCTCTCTTCCCTTCTCATCCGAAGCTGTGGTCACAACGCCGCGACGCTTATTCATCACGAAATAGATCAGCGTGCCGGCCTCGACGGAAATTCCGTCGACCTCGATCCGATCCCTGCCAATATGGACTGGCGACTCCGGATTTCGCGTGAGATTTCCATTCAGGCGAACATGGCCGCCGCGAATCAGCCCGAATGCTTTGGAGCGCGAACAGTATCCGAGCTTTGAAAGAGCTCTCGCCAACCCGATTCGCCGCGATGGATGAGCCACTTTCACGGAACAATCCTAATTCACTGAAAATGAACGTGCTCACCTTGCCGAGAGAACTCATCCGGGCGCTGGACCACACCTCGTCTATAATTGTCGCTTCGACGCGCAGTCGCTTCCGCCAAGCTCGCCGGACAGATGCAGCCCGGGACTGTCGATCTCTCCCGCGCTGCGCCCGTCAGATAAACGATTTTAAAAAGGTGAAATCGTCAACACTGATTTGTGTGAGCGGACTCCCGGTGCCGCACACTGCCGCCGCATTTGATTTTCATATATGAAGCCACGGTCTAAATCCCCGAACATCGCTTACTTTTCCATGGAGATCGCGCTCGATCCCAACATGCCCACCTACAGCGGTGGCTTGGGAATGCTGGCGGGCGACACACTTCGCTCGGCGGCCGATCTGGGAGCGCCTGTGGTGGCAGTCACTCTCGTCTACCGCAAAGGATATTTCCGGCAGCTCCTCGATACCTCGGGCAATCAGAGCGAACAGCCGCAGCAGTGGGAACCCGAGCGCACGTTAAAAGAGGTCGAAGGCCGCGTCAGCGTCGAAATTGAGCAGCGCCAAGTCTGGATCCGCGCCTGGCAATATGACGTGAAGGGCGTTGACGGCGACACCGTCGCGGTCTACTTGCTCGACACCAACCTGCCGGACAATTCCGATTGGGATCGCCAACTCACCGACAGCCTCTACGGCGGCGACGAGAAGTATCGCCTGGCGCAGGAAATTATCCTCGGCCTCGGGGGTTTGAAGCTCTTGCAGAAGCTCGGGCACGACAAGATCCAGGCCTACCACATGAATGAAGGTCACTCGGCCTTGCTGGCGCTAGGCTTGCTCGAACGCCGTCTCGACCAGAGTTTCGCCGGGCGCGCGCGGCAGCTTGACATCGACGGCATTCGCCGTATGTGCATCTTCACGACACATACCCCGGTCCCGGCCGGCCACGACCAGTTTCCCGAGCCGCTCGTCCGCCAATTGCTGGGCGACGAGCGCTACGCGCTGCTCGAGCAGACTCAAGCCTTGCACGATGATTCCCTGAATATGACGTATCTCGCACTACGCTTCTCCGGATACGTCAATGGAGTTGCAATGCGCCACGGAGAAGTCTCACGCGGCATGTTCCCGAATTACGACATCAGTGCAATCACCAACGGCGTCCATGCCCTCACTTGGACTTCGCAATCTTTCTGCGAGCTGTTTGACCACTACATCTCGGGCTGGCGCACGGACAACAACTATCTCCGATACGCGATCAGCATCCCGCTCGAAGATATCCGCGAAGCGCATGCCAAAGCCAAGGAAGCGCTATTCACGGAAATCCGCCACCGGACCTCGGTCTCGCTCGACCCGAAGGCTTTTACGATCGGCTTCGCGCGCCGCGCCAGCACTTACAAGCGGGCCGACCTCTTGTTTCACGACCGGGAACGGCTGAAGCGCATTGCCCGCGATGTAGGCGCCATCCAACTGGTCTACGCCGGCAAAGCCCACCCGCGCGATGAAGGTGGAAAGCGGCTCATCCGGCGTGTCTTCGAAGGCGCCTCGTCTCTGTCGGAAGTGATTCATACCGTTTACGTCGAGAACTACGATATGCACTGGGGACGGCTGATCACCAGCGGTGTCGATCTCTGGCTGAACACGCCCCTGCGCCCGCAGGAAGCCTCCGGCACAAGCGGCATGAAAGCCGCTCTGAACGGCGTACCCAGCTTCAGTGTGGTCGATGGCTGGTGGGCGGAAGGCTGGATTGAAGGCATCACGGGCTGGGCAATCGGCAACACCGATGTCGTTGAAGACCCCGTCTCCGAAGTTTCTACGCTATACGACAAGCTCGAACGACAGATCCTCCCGATGTTCTACGGCAATCCCAACCGCTACACCGAAGTCATGCGCTCGGCGATCGCGCTGAACGGGTCTTTCTTTAATACCCAGCGGATGGTGCAGCAGTATCTGGCGAACGCCTACATGCTGCGTGAAGTTACGCCACCGGCGACGCGGGTAAAGCAAGCGATTCCGGCTCTGACCAGCGAGTAGTCCATTCACCACAGAGTCACAGAGGCACAGAGAGCGAAACGTCAGAGCATAAAAAAGTCTGAGCATAAAAAAGAAGGCGGGAGCTTGGCCGTCCTTCGTGAATCCTTTGTGACTCCTTCGTGCCCTTAGTGGTTGCTTTTGATTTTGCGGTTCAAAACTGGCGTCTTCAACGGAGCACCTCTCGAAGACGGGCCACTAACTCCGATCTTGGCACAGAAATCTGCTCACCAGTTTCCTGGTTCT